>JBDGXI010000273.1:0-2513 GCA_039584685.1 Gemmatimonadota bacterium
CCTGATCGGTGACATCTCGCTGACCGCGCAGTTCGGCATCGTGCTGACCGCCACTCTGGCGTCGATCGGTGCCGCGGGCGTGCCCTCCGCGGGGATCATCATCCTCGTGGTGGTTCTGGAAGGGGTACTGGCCGGTACGGGGGTCGACCCGGCGGCCGGGATCGCGCTGATCCTTGGAGTGGACAGAATCCTCGACATGTGCCGGACGGCGGTCAACGTGACGGGGGACCTGACGGCCGCGGCGGTGATCGAGAGATCGGAATACGAACACGCGCTCCGTGGCGGTACGCGGTAGGGCTCAGGCTCTCACGCGCGTGGCCGGGCCCAGCGCATGATCCATGCGCCCGACCAGTTCGCGTATGCGTCGCTCTCCCGCCCCTGAACCCCGGCGCGTCTCGGGAACGTAGCGCAGGTCCATCCGGGTAAGACCGTTGCTGTCCAGGCTCACCCAGATGCTGAGAAGGCCGACGCCGGCGGGCAGGAATCCCCGGCAGCGGATGGTGATGAGCCCCAGGTCCTCGTCGTGGTGGACCAGTTCCCACCGGTTGCGCGAGCGTACCTCCTCGAGCAGCCGGTCCCAGACGGTGGCGAACGCGGCCTCGGGTGTCCACAGGATCGGCGTCCGTCGGCCGACCGGCGTGGCTGGCAGGGGTGGTCGTCATGTCGGTCCAGTCGAGGTGCGGCGCCGACGGGTCGGCGGCGCCGCGTGTTGCCCCGTTCGTAGAGTCCTCTTTACGTTTTCAGGATTCCACCCATGGATGAGAACCTCTGAGAAGGTCGCATGCAAGCCATACTTCCCTTGGCAGGAAAAGGGACCCGGCTACGGCCGCATACCCACACGCGCCCCAAGCCTCTCCTGAGAGTCGCGAATCGACCCGTGCTCGACTACGTGATTCGCCAGCTCGAGGAAATCGGAGTGGACGAGATCATCGGGATCACGGGCCACCTGGCGCCCACCATCGAGGCCTGGCTCGCGGAGGAGCATCCGGAGCTGCGATTCCGGCCGGTTCCGCAGGAGCAACAGCTGGGCACGGCCGACGCGATTCGGCTGGCCGAGCCCCACGTGAGCGGCCCCGTCCTCATCGTGTTCGTGGACACGCTGTTCGACGCGGATCTCGGCCTCATCCACGAGAGACCGGACGTGGACGGGATCATCTGGGCCAAGGAAGTAGAGGACTATCAGAGATTCGGCGTGATCGTCACCGATGACGACGATCACATGGTCAGCATCGTGGAGAAGCCGTCGGAACCCATCTCCCGGCTGGCCAACATCGGCCTCTATTACGTGAGGGACTGGCGGCTCATGTTCGAGGGCATCTCGCACGTGATGGCGCGGCCGCCGAAGATGGGCGAGTGGTTCCTCACGGATGCGTTCCAGTACATGATCGAGCGTGGAGCCCGCCTGCTGACGGCCGAGGTCGATCACTGGTGGGACTGCGGCAAGCCCGAGACGCTCCTGGAGACGAACCACGAGGTGCTGCTGGCCGGCAGCGCGCGCGAACCGGCGGTGCCGGATGGCGTGCGCGTGATCCCCCCGGTGTGCGTGGAGCCGGACGTGGTGCTCGAGGACACGGAGATCGGACCCAACGTGAGCATCGGGGCCGGATCGACGGTGCGCGGCGGTCGCCTGCGGGACTGCATCGTGGGGGAGCACAGCGTGCTCGAAAGATGCGACCTCCACGATTCGCTGATCGGCGATCAGGTGTCGGCCCGCGGACTGAAGGGCACCGCTTCCGTGGGCGACCACACGGTGATCGACGCACTGGAGTGACCGAGCGAAGGCGCTGACGCGTAGCGGACCCGGAGGACAGCGTGCACCCGAACGACCTGATTTACGACTGGAACCGGCTGCCGGGCAGCTTTGCCTACACAGGCGTGCACGTAGAGCTCGACGACGAGACCCTGCGGGACGGCCTCCAGAACCCCACCGTCAAGGACCCGCCCATCGAGCGGAAGATGGAGATGCTGCACCTCATCGCGGAGATGGGGATCCAGGCCGCGGACATAGGCCTGCCGGGAGCCGGGCCGCGCGCCCGCGAGGCCGTCCTGGCGCTGGCGACCGAGATCGCCGAGCAGGGGATTCCCATCGCACCCAACTGCGCCGCGCGCACCGTCCGGGCGGACATCGCCCCGATCGTCGACGTCGCGCAGGCCACGGGCCTCCAGATGGAAGTCGGAGCCTTCATCGGGTGCTCGCCGATCCGGCAGTATGCCGAGGGCTGGGGACTCGAGATGCTGCTGCGTACGACGGCCGAAGCGGTGACCTTCGCGGCGGGCGAAGGCCTGGACGTGATGTACGTGACCGAGGACACCACCCGCTCCCGGCCGGAGACGCTGAAGGCGCTCTACGAGACGGCGATCGAGTGCGGCGCCCGGCGCATCTGCCTGGCCGATACCGTGGGCCACGCGACGCCTTTCGGGGTGCGTCAACTGGTGCGCTTCGTCCGCAAGGTGATCTACGACACGGGCGAGGATGTGAAGATCGACTGGCACGGGCACCGGGACCGTGGACT
>JBDGXI010000274.1:0-2049 GCA_039584685.1 Gemmatimonadota bacterium
GCGAAGGGTTCCGTGAGCCTCGGCGAACTGACGTTCGAGGAGGTAGCCGGGCTCATCACGAATCTCACCAACGATCCGGACCTGATTACACCGGCAACCCCTGCCGTCGTCCACATGACGGCGCGCCTGTTCGGGGAAGGAGACATGGAGGCGACCGTCCGATACCCCCTTCTGTCGCCCACTCTTGATTTCGACGTCGAGGCGTCAGCCGGCCCCATGAGTCTGACGACAGCCAACCGATTCGCCTCGAACGTGGCTGGCGTCGAAGTGACGAAGGGAGACCTGGACAGTCTGTGGGTGGGTCTCGAGTCACGCGACGGAAAGGCGACCGGAAGAGTCCACATGCGCTACCGGGACCTCAGCTTCCGGATGTTCGACCGGAACAGCGGCAACGAAAAGGTCTGGCACTCGGTGCTCGGGTTCGCCGGGAGGGTCGCGACCCGCGGCAGCAACCCTGGCAAGCCTGAGGATGAACCGCGCGACGGGAAGATCGACTACACGTGCGGGGAAGACCACATCGTGTTCTTCGAGTTCTTCGTGGGTTCGCTGGTGAATGGCGTGAAGCGAATCGTCCTGATTCTGTAGGATCCGCGCGGGAGCGTCTCCCGGTCCTCTCCGTCCTATCCGGCCGCCTCGGCGTGGGCCTTGAAGCTCTTGAGCTGGGAACTGGCCGCCTTCTTCGTACCGCTTTCCAGCGCGTTGCGCTTGATCCCCTTCACCTCGCCATCGAACCGAAGTCGTTGCGTAAGCAGGACGTACACGCCCTGCGATGGATCGGTGTCGGAGACGGGCAGCACGGCGTAGACCTTGACGCCTGCCTGTATGTAGTGACTCGCGTAGATCTGCTTGACGACGACCAGCATGTCGGGGCCCTCCCCGCCCCGGATGGACATGTGATTCAGGAACACCGTGGGCTTGAGGCTGAGGTCCTCGACCGTCCAGTAGAACAGGTTCTCGGCACCGGCCGACTCGTCGTTCGGATACTGGCGTACGTACCGGTAGAAGTCTTCATCGTACTCGAGCAGCAGGTCCGTCTTCCGCAGAAGAACGTCTAGCCCTTCCGCAACGCTCTGCGGCTCCTTCTTCTCGGCGTACACGGCCAGGGCCTCCGGGCCCCGCTGCTGATACTCGGAAAGATAGGAGGCAAGCCACTCCGCCATGAACCGATTCGCCTGTTCGGCGCCGTCCACGCGGCCCTGTACCGCGTCCAGGGCCTCGGCCGGGAACTTGAGATTGCAGCTGCCGGGCTCGCACTTGCCGAGATCCTTCACGTCGCCGTCGGGCAGTCGGAGCGACGAGGCATCAGCTGCCACGGGATCTACTGAGAACATACCCACCTGCATGACCTGATCATTCCGCTCCACGAGCCCGAGGACGTCCCTGACCATCCCTGTGAGCCGCGTCGGACCGGTCTCGATGCGCACGACGGCCAGAAGGGTCACCTCGGTCGCGTCGTCGGCCTTCGGGACCCAGACGAGCGGTTCTCCGCCATCGAGCTTCGCCAGTTCCTTCTCTGACAGGCCGGTTTCCTCGAGCCAACGCTGCACGGACTGGGCAGGGGCCGCGCGGGACGTGAGACCCAGCAGGACGGCTGCGACGATGAAGCAGGTGATTCTGTTTGCAGGCACGGAGTGGCTCCTGTCGGGCTGGGTCCGCTGCCGGTTGTCGATTTGATGATCTCCGGCCATACATTACGGCATGGCGAGGAAACACAGAAGCGACAGGGGCCTGGTCTACTCGACGGACGTCGGTCGAACGTGTCTCGAGTGCCGGCGCCCGGTGGCCGAGTGCCGCTGCCGGCAGAAGGCGGCGAGCGCTCCGGCTGGAGACGGGACCGTGCGCGTGGGGCGGCAGACCAAGGGCCGCAAAGGAAAAGGCGTCACGGTCGTGACTGGCGTGCCGCTCGGCCAGGCGGAGCTGGAAAAGCTCGCGAGAGATCTCAAGAAGAAGTGCGGCTCCGGCGGCACCGTGCGTGATGGGGTGATCGAGATCCAGGGCGAGCACCGGGACACGCTGGTCGAGGAACTCGGTCGGCGCGGCTACACCGCG
>JBDGXI010000100.1:0-11373 GCA_039584685.1 Gemmatimonadota bacterium
CTCGTCCTCTCCGGTGACCGCGGCGACCTCATAGCCGGTGAGTCGGTCTACGACCTTCCGTCCCTCCTGTGGACCGGCAGGTGGACGACGCTGCTGCGCGAGATGCGGACTCTATCCGACTGGCAGGGCACCAGCACCGGCACGATCGTCGGAAGGCAGCTGTGGCGACCTGTGCGCCAGGAGCTGTGGCCCCCTGACCGCGCGCCCCGACTCAGACGTCTCGCAGGCCAGCTTAAGAGACGCGCGAGAAGAAGCGCGGGCCCGGGCGAGCCGCCCTGGCTCGCGGGCCGCTGGGGTGACCTGGACCTTTCCGCCATTCGAGCGCAGTCAGATCGATCACCGCCTGACCTCGGCGCGGCGGCCCGGCAGAGGTACCGATCCGTGTTCTCCCCGATGCACATGTGGGGAGTCGGTTGGTCTGAGCGCATGAGCGCACGGAGCGGAGTGGGCTTCTCCGACGCGTGGAGCGATCGTCGTATGGTGGAGTTCGTACTGGCGATTCCGCAGCGCGTCCTGAACACGGTCGGAGACGAAAAGAAGCTCGTCCGTCGTGCCGTGGCGCCGCTGCTTCCCCGGGAGGTTCATCGAGGTCTCAAGAAGACAGACCCGTACCCTCTGTACAGTCGGGCGCTTCGAGAACGCGCCGTGCCGACGATAGAACAGCTCTTCGCTGGCTCGCGATCGGCCGGCCGGGAGTGGCTCGATTCAGTGGTTCTCGCGGACCACTATCGGGGTGTCGCTGACGGAGCTTCTGAGCATCACTGCCTCTGGTGGGCTATCAGCACGGAGGCGTGGCTGCGAGCCTTCCACTAGCCTGTCGGCGGAAGCGAGGACCGAGTCTGGGCTTGCGCGTGGCACGATCGCTGCACTTCCGATCGCGCGATCGGTCGGTCCAGCTGGGTCACGCATACTGTAGAGGGCACAGTTGAGCAGATTGGCAGAAGACACCCGACTTCGACTTGCCGACGAGAACGTGTGGTCCGGCCTCGGAGAGGAGGTCGTGATTCTCGACCTGGCGTCCAGCTCCTATCTGGGCCTGGATGATGTCGGAGCTGCCGTGTGGGGCGCGTTGGCCGAGCCATGCACGGTAGCTGATCTGGAAGCCCTCCTTTCGGCCGCATATGAGGTCGATCCCGCGGAGTTGAGCAGAGATTTGAGGTCCTTTCTCACGGATCTCATCGACCGCGGACTCGTCGTGCTCGATGAAGAAGACTCTCAAGCGATACCGTGATCGCACGCCCGAGGAGAGGCGTGCGGTCACGCGTGCGGGCCTGCTGATTGTCGCACTACAGACGGTGCTCAGGGTGTTGCCGTTCCAGCGAGTGATGGAAGGCGTCTACCGCGTGGCCCGGCCGAGTCCGTCGGCCGGAGTCAGCCCCGGCGAGCACTCGCATTTCGACAGGGATCTGGCGGTATGGGCTGTCGAGGCCGCGGGACGGAGGTTGCTCTCCCGGAACCCGTGTCTCCCGAAGGCGCTCGCCGTCCTGATCCTGTTTCGACGCGGAGGCGAGCCCGCGGAATTGCGCCTGGGGGTTAACCGCGAAGCCGACGGCCCCGTCCAGGCTCACGCCTGGGTCGAGAGCCAAGGCCAGGTGGTGATCGGTGGGGACGTGCCGATTGAGACGTATACGAGATTGCCGGATCTTGACCAGAAATTCCCGGGACTGAGGAAGGGAATCCGTGACGACTAGACGATCCGCCTCCTTCCTGCACCGGGTCGCCGTGTCCATGCGCATTCGCCGTCCCCTGGGACTGGTGTGGCAGAGCGCGCCAGGTTGGACCGTGCTCAGCGTATCGCTGGTGGTCGTGCAGGCGGTCCTCCCGCTCGCGGCTCTGTACGTGATGAAGTTGATCGTGGATGCCGTTGCGACCGGGTTGACCGATGCCACCCCTACCTCCTTCGGTTCCGTGCTCTGGCTGGTAGGTCTCGCCGTGTCAATCGGTCTGGTCTCCGCCGCCGCGCGCTCGCTGGCGAGCCTGGCGACGGAGGCACAGAGCCAGGCCGTGACGGACCATATGTTCGGAGTGCTGCATCGAAAATCGATCGATGTGGACCTCGCGTACTACGAGGACCCTCGCTACCACGACACGCTGCACCGGGCACAGCTCGAAGCGCCGTACCGTCCGCAAAAGATCCTCGGCTCCCTTACACAAGTGGTTCAGAGCGCAGCGACGCTCGGGGGCCTGATCGTCCTCCTGGCGACCGCGCATTGGGTTCTGCCCTTGCTGCTGCTGCTGGTCGTGATTCCGGCGTACGGAGTGCGCGTGAGGCATTCCGATCGGAAGTACGACTGGCAGCGCCGAAGGGCGGAGACCCAGCGCCGCAGCCTGTATCTGGACCGGTTGCTGGTGCACGAGGACCACGCCAAGGAGGTCCGGATCTTCGGTCTCGGGCCCGAGCTGATTCGGCGCTTTGGCGAACTTCGCGACAGGCTCCGTTTCGAGAGCCTGCGACTGGAGGCTGTGCGCACGAGGGGTGACGTTCTCTCGCAGGTGCCTGCGGCGGTAGCGGCTTTTGCCTCGTACGCGTTGATCGTCTATCGGACCGTTTCGGGAGCCCTCACCGTCGGTGACCTGGTAATGTACCTGGGCGCCGTACAGCGTGGTCTCAGCATGGTCCAGACCGTGTTTGGCGGGCTGGGGAGCCTGTACGAGAACAACCTGTTCCTCTCGACCCTCGACGACTTTCTGGCGCTTGACGAGACGCTCGAGGAGCCGGACTCACCGCGCCCGCTCCCGAAGACCGTAGAGCACGGATTCGCGCTGGAGGGAGTCCGCTTTCGATACCCCACACGCGACCACGATTTGCTGAATGGGCTCAATCTCCACGTCGGGCCGGGTGAGATGGTCGCCCTCATCGGTGTGAACGGGTCCGGAAAGACCACGATCGCCAAGCTGCTCTGCCGGCTGTACGACCCGTCAGAGGGTCGGGTGTTACTCGATGGAAACGACGTCCGCGAATTCGGCAAGGCCGATTACCGGTCGGAAGTCGCTGCCATCTTCCAGGATTTCGTTCGGTACCAGATGTCGGCACGCGACAACATCGCCTTTGGAGATATGAAGCTGGATCCCTCTTCGGAGCGGGTCGAAGGTGCGGCCAGGCTGTCCAGCGCACATTCCGTGATCGAGCGTCTCCCGCACGGATACGATACCACCCTCGGTAACTGGTTCGAGGAAGGCGTGGAGCTCAGCACAGGCGAGTGGCAGAAGGTAGCCCTGGCCCGCGCCTTCGCCAGCCCCGCGCGCCTGCTCATCCTCGACGAGCCGACCAGCGCTCTCGATGCCGAGTCCGAAATCGAAGTGTTCGAGAAGGTTCGCCAGATCGCGCGGGATCGAGCCGTGCTCGCGATCAGCCACCGGTTCTCGACGGTCCGGATGGCCGACCGAATCTACGTTCTCGACGCGGGCCGGATTCTGGAATCCGGAACTCATGAGGAGCTGATGGCACTTGGCGGCCGATATGCGCGGCTGTTTCGACTGCAGGCAGCCACGTTCGCGCACGGCCCGGAAGCGATCCGGGAGTCATCGGCTGGGACGGTCCCATGAACTCGCGGACCGTGGGTCGCGATACAGAGGTGATCGACCGTAGCCGTGAGGTGCAGCTCTTTCAATTGGCGGCGCGTACCCGTCTGGGCGAGACCGCCGAGCGGGGTCTTGGGGGTCTGCTGACCGGGACCATCGACTGGGACTACGTGCTGACGGCCGGCGGTCTTCACGGCATTCTTCCCCTGCTCCAGTTCCATCTCGACCAGCGCGAAGCGGTACCGGCCCCTGTCCGCAAGGCTCTACGGGAACGCTGCGAGCGGGTGGTCCGCTCCAACCTGTACCTGTCCTCCCAGTTGGTCGAGATCGCAGATGCCCTGGACCGGGCCGGTGTTCCGAACCTGGCGCTCAAGGGGCCGGCGGCTGCCGTGACCCTGTACGGCAGCCTGTTCCTGCGGGAGTTCGGAGACCTCGATCTTCTCGTGAAGTCCGAGGATGTCGGGCGGGCGACCCGGGTGGTCGAGTCGGAGGGGTTCACGCCGTGGCTGAGTGTGTCCGGGGCCCAGGAAGAGGTGCTGCAGCGCGTCGAGTACTCCCGGACGTTCACCCGATCGGCCGACGACCTCGACCTCGATCTGCATTGGGATCTGGCGAGGAGCTTCTTCAGAGGGCGAGTGGAAGCGGCGTCGCTCTGGGCTGACACGACTTCGTTCACTCTTCACGGACGCGTGGTGAATTGTCTGCCTACCGATCTTCAGCTCCTGGCGCTCTGCGTTCACGGTGCCAAGCACGGGCCGTTCCCGTGGCCGAGGTTGAAGTGGATCTGTGACGTGGCGGAGTTCGTCCGTCGGTCGGAGGCGTTCGATTGGGATGCTATCGTGGTGAGAGCCCGTACTCTGGGCTGCCGCCGCACGCTCCTGTTTGGCCTTGCGGTTTCGAGGCCGCTGCTCGATGGCGTGTTGCCACCCGTCGTCGAACAGGAACTCTCGAACGAGCAGCAGGTCGAGAGCCTGGCCAGCCGAGTCTGGGTGTGGCTGGCCTCTGAAGTACCGGTTTCAGTCAGCTTCTCCGAGCACGTGGCCATCGACATGACCCTGATCGACGGCGGCGGTGGACGTCTGTCCTATGCAGCTCGGCGGATCCTCACCCCTACAAAAAAGGACTGGGCCACCAGGGCTCTGCCTCGCCATCTGGCTTTCCTGTACGTGCCCCTGCGCGCGGCCCGGCTGGCCGGACAGTACCTGCCGAGGCCCTGGAGACTGCGACGTTTGATGCGGACGAGCACTTCGCCAGGAGACGAGGACCCGAGTCGCTGAAGGTTCTTCCGGCGGCCCTCCGCAACCATAGCGGCAAGACTGTCTGTCACACTACTATCGATCATGCAGACAGTCACCGATGGCACCACGGCCCAGAGCGGCAAGCGCCGGCCGCGCCGAGACAAGTCGCGTCCGCTTTCCCTGCGGGTGCGCCTGATCGGCGGATTGCTGATCCTGCTGTTCCTGGCCTTGTTTTCTCTGGCTGTTGTGGTGTTTGTGTGGCAGAGTCTGAACATCGGCCCCGAGTACCTCTATCCGGTCCTCGTAATCGCGATCGCGCTGGACCTGGTATTGCTTGGGCTGGTGGCGAACTACCGGCTGCGGGTATTGGTGCTCAGCCCGGTAGAAGACATGGTCGAAGGAGCCGAGCGAATCGCATCGGGGTTCGAAGAAGAGCAGCTTCCAGGTTCGGATACCGCGGAGATCGAGCGGCTGTCACAGGCGGTCAATCGGATGGCAGGCCGGCTGATCCACAACCAGGACCTCCTGGCCGAGAACGTCCGGTCGCTGGAAGAGACCAATCGCGAATTGTCGGCTGCGCGCAGCAGCCTGGCCCGTGCTGACAAGATGGCTTCCATCGGGCGCCTGGCATCGGGAATCGCGCACGAAATAGGCAATCCCCTGGGGGCGATACTCGGCTACGTGGAACTGGGCCGCAGAAGCGGCGAGAGTGAAGCCGAGTGGCTGAGCGGGATCTCCCACGAGGCGGGCCGGATCGACACGATTGTGCGAGGTTTGCTGGACTACGGTCGGCCCAAAGCCTCCGCCACGCGAGAGGTCGACGTTGACCAGGTGATCGAGCAGGCTGTGGAGTTGATGCGGACGCAGGGCCGTCTGAAGGACGTGGAGGTGCGAATGGACTTCGCGTCCGGGGACACCCTGGTCAAGGCCGACCCGTTCCAACTGGAGCAGGTTTTCGTCAACCTTTTTCTCAACTCTATCGATGCGATTGAGGAGGTTGGCAAGCCGCGGTGGATGAGGATCCTCTCGAGGAGCACGACGATAACGGCCCGAGACAGGTGGGGGAGTATTCGCAGTCGAAGCGACGATCCACAGGGCATCGACTACTCACACCTGAGGCGACTGGATCAGTCGCGCGATCCGGGACCGGCTCGGCAGCTTGCAGAAGGTGACTCTGCCGTTGAGGTCCTGCTGTCGGACAGCGGACCCGGGATTCCGGCCGATGATGTGCGGCGTGTATTCGATCCGTTCTTTACGACCAAGGCCCCAGGCCTGGGTACGGGATTGGGCCTTGCGGTGTCGGCGCGCCTCATCGAGATCATGGGGGGGACCATCGAGGCGGTTCCCGCAGGCCATGACGGAACGACCTTCAGAATCCTCTTACCGGTGGCGCTGGAGCGGGCGGAATGAAGATCCTCGTGGTTGACGATGACGCAGGACTGAGGCGGACAGCTTCGCTGATTCTCGAGAACGAGGGGTACGACATCGCCACCGCGTCGGACGGCGAAGAGGCCCTCGATCGAGCTGCTGAGTGGCTTCCCGACCTGATCCTGACCGACGTCCGGATGCCGGGAGTGGACGGCCTCGAGTTCCTCGATCGCTATAAGGAGGCCGGCGGGACCGGTCGTACGATCGTGATGACGGCGTATGGGAGCCAGGACCTCGCAGTCGAGGCAATCCGAAAGGGAGCGTACGATTACCTCGACAAGCCGTTCTCGCCCGAGGCGCTGCTCCTGCGGATCCGGATCGCCGAGGAGCACGGCTCGAAGGACCGGGAAATCCGGAGACTCCGAAAGGAAATCCGGGTCGAGAGGCGCCGCGGCGACATCGTGGTGGCGAGTGCAGGGATGAAGGCTGCGGTGGAGCTGGCCGAGCGCGTGGCGCAGCATCCGACCACGGTCCTCATTACTGGAGAGAGCGGCACCGGGAAGGAGCTCATCGCGCGGCTCGTGCATCAGGCGTCGGCGCGGGCCGACGGCCCGTTCGTCCCGGTCAACTGCGGAGCGATACCGGAGAACCTTCTGGAGTCCGAGCTGTTCGGTCACATCAGGGGTTCGTTCACGGGCGCCTCGCGCGACCGGGCCGGACTGTTCGAAGAGGCGCAGGGAGGAACGCTGCTGCTCGATGAGATCGGAGAACTGCCGCAGGCTCTGCAGGTCAAGCTCCTGAGGGCACTGCAGGAGGGAGAGATCAGGCGAGTGGGCGAATCGAAGGCCCGACAGCTGGACGTCCGAATCCTCGCCGCCACGGCACGAGACCTGGAGACGGACGTGCAGGAGGGAGAGTTCCGCTCCGACCTGTACTATCGAATCAACGTCGTGCGCATCCACCTGCCGCCCCTTCGGCACCGGGTGGATGACGTGCCGGTCCTGCTGCAACATTTCCTCGACCTGTATAATGAGTCGCTGGGACTGGCGATTGCCGGATTCGAGCCGGAAGCAGTCAAGGCTCTTTCCGCCTACTCGTGGCCCGGGAACATTCGCGAGCTCGAGAACGTGGTGGAGCGAGCGATGGTGCTGGCCGACTCGGATCGAATTGGCGAGGATGACCTTCCGGCAGGCATTCGTGACCCCAAGACCTCGGTGAAGACAGCGGGCGGCAACCTGTCCAGCGACGAGCTTTCGGTCAAGAAACGAACGTGGGAGCTGGAGAAGCACCTGATTGGGAGGGCACTGGAGGTTACCGGAGGCAACCGGACGAGGGCCGCAGAGCTTCTGGACCTGAGCTATCGAGCGCTGCTGTACAAGATCCGGGACTACGGACTGGACTAGGAGCCACCGGTCGTGTCCTGCACCTCAACCCGCACCAATGTGTGGTAAGGGCGCAATACTCCGCGGACGCTCGGCGTGGGCGCAAACCACTTAACACGTTGTTAAGGAATCAGTTGACTCGATTCATCCGGAATGGCACGACAGATGCTCGGAGCGGGGAGTATGACATCTTCCCCGAGAACGAGTGCGCCATGAGCACGGATGATCAAGTCAAAGGTATTGGTGGGATAGCTGCGATGCGCCTCCGGCAGGGGGGCGCGGCGCACCGCCGTTTCGTCCGCCTCGACGGGCCGATGGGTCCGCGCCTCGAGCCGGAGATGCCGGCGGGCAGGGAGATCGGCCGGGTCGAGGAGATCCTCCTGCGGCTGGCGAACCTGCTCGTCACACTGGTGGCGGTGACCATACTCCTCCCCGTGATCATAGTCATCGCCGTGCTCGTGCGGTTGGACAGCCCTGGACCGGTAATCTATCGCCAGCTCCGTGTCGGACTCGACCGCAGGGGGCGCACCGACACACGTGATAGAACCGGTCGCCGGGTGAACGATCTCGGTGGCCGTCCGTTCATGATCTACAAGTTCCGGACGATGCCGATCGACGCCGAGTTCGACTCGGGCCCCGTCTGGGCGAAGACGCACGACGAGCGGGCGACGCGGGTCGGCCGCTTTCTCCGCAAGACGCGCATGGACGAGATTCCACAGTTCTGGAATGTCCTGAAAGGTGACATGGCCGTCGTGGGCCCGCGGCCCGAACGGCCGAACTTCGTGCTCGAGCTACAGAAGGAAATCGACGGATACCTCAAGCCAGGGATTACGGGCTGGGCGCAGGTCCATAGAGGCACGGACCAGACGGTCGAGGATGTTCGGGAGAAGGTGGACTTCGATATCGAGTACGTTCACCGCCGCTCCTTGTGGTTCGATTTGCTGATCATGTTGAAGACGCTGCCGGTGATAGTCGAGCGCGACAAGCGGCTCGACCCGAAGGACGAGGATCAGTGACGGAAGCCGGCGACGACGGACGAACAGCGTCCGCGTCACCTGACGAGCAGCGAGGAGCCCCCGAAATCATGGTAAACGGCCCCGACCCCTCTCCGGCGAACACGGTCAACGTGATGCTGGTGAGCGCACACGACTGGTTCGCCTCGGCGCTTCAGGCGGTACTCGAGCCCGAAGGCTTCGTCTTCGCTCGTGTGCGTTCGGCGCGCGTTGCCCTCCGCGATGCCTCACAGGTGGATCCGGACATGGTGATCATCGATGAGGGCATTCCGGACATGGAAACGTCCGAGCTGACGTCCTCATTCGGCCTCGGAGGCCTCAAGTCCAGCATCCCGATTCTGGTCTACTCAGCCAATTTCTGGCAGGAGAGCGAGCAGGCGGCCGCGATGCGGGCGGGCGCCTGGGACATAATCAAGGAACCCGTGCGCCCAGGTCTCGTGGTGGCGAAACTGCGTCGACTACTGGAGATCAAGAAGCTCATCGAGGCGACCGAGGAGGGTTCGCTCTCGGACATCACCACGGGACTGTTCAATCTGGCGGGCATGATGCGGATGCTTCGCGTTCTGGGTGGCGCGTCTCGTCGCCACGGTACGCCCCTTACCTGCGCGGCCCTGGGACCGACGGAAACGCCGGGCGCCGACTCCATCGAGGTGCTGCGTGAGCGCGTGGCCAGCCTGTGGGGGCAGGGAATCCGTGAATCGGACGTGTGCGGCTGGATCGACGACATGGAACTCGGGATCGTCGCGTTCGGCACCGATGCGGCGGGAGTTACGACTCTGGTGAGGCGGCTGGCGGAGCGCGCTGAAGCCGACCCGGATGGTACCGGGCTGGTACCGCTCAGCGCCGGTATCGTGGAGTTGACGGACCGCTTCGTCGAGGAACGCGGGGTCGAGGCCTCCCAGGTCGGGCCGATGGCCACGCGAATCGCGAGTCTGGCGGGGATCGCCGCCGCGCGCGCGGCGCTTCGCGAAGCGCGGGAGGCCGGCGGCGGCATTCGGATCGCGGAGATCTCCTGACAAGTGGTGTATCGCCCTGCCGGCTCCGACTCACTGGATCACCTGGGAATCTCCGCGCGAACGGCGGGAGTCAGCTTCGAGTCAGATCCTGCCAGCGTGTTGCCGGTTGCAGAAGCAGCCGATCTCCTGACGGCCATCCGGGCGGTGTTGCTGGGTGGGCGCTCGACCCTTCCGCACTACCGTTCGGACTTCCTTCAGACCTCGGAAAAGAGTCCAGGCGATCCGGTGACCGAGGCCGATCACGCCTCAAATAGGGCGATTCTCTCCGTTCTGGGGTGCGAGTGTCCGCAGGATCCCATCCTGAGCGAAGAATCCGATCGACCGGATGCCGCCTCGATCGCTCGGCGTCTGTGGGTCGTAGATCCGCTCGACGGAACCCGGGAGTTCATGGACGGAATAGACGAATTCGCCGTGATGGTAGGTCTGGCGGAGGCGGGCCATGCCACTCTCGGTGCGTTCTACGTTCCGGGAAGCGGACGTCTTTACGCGGGCGTGGCGGATGGAGGCGCGTGGATGGCTGACTGCCGCATGCGTTCGGAGCCGGATTCCTCGATCGAGGTCGGCGAGCTTCGTCCACTGTGTGTCGGGGGTCCGGCGGCTGACCGAGTGCGCCTGGTGAGATCCAGATCGCACCCGGACGAGCGTCTGCAGGCGATCGAAGACGCACTCCCGACCGTGGAGGTGATCCCGTCGGGCTCCGTGGGTGTCAAGTGCGCCCGCATCGCAGAACGATCGGCCGATCTGTACGTCCACCCGGTTCCGTACCTGAAGGAGTGGGACACGTGCGCTCCGGAGGCGGTGCTTCGCGGTGCCGGAGGTCAGGTGACTGACTGCGGCGGCGGACCACTCCGCTACGGAAAGCCCGACCCGCGCCAACCTTCCGGCATTCTTGCCGGAGATCCGAGCAGTTGGGCTGCGGCCCTCCCTGTGGTGCGCGAAATGTCTGCGCCGATACTTTAGCCGCATCCAACGCTGGCCGAGATGACCGTTGCCGGGCCTCGCGGGGTTCGGACGAACATATAAAGGATCGACACGACCATGACGCACAAGTCTACGAACGTACACTGGCACGAGGGACGCGTATCCCGTCAGGAAAGAGAAAAGCGCGGCGGCCACCGCGGAGCCATCTTGTGGTTCACGGGGCTCTCCGGCAGCGGGAAGAGCACCCTGGCCAACGCCGTGGACCACCGCCTGCACGAGCTCGGCCTGAGCTCTTACGTGCTAGACGGGGACAACGTTCGGCACGGGTTGAACGGTGACCTCGGCTTCTCCCCGGAGGACCGGAACGAGAACATCCGGCGGATCGGCGAAGTCGCGAAGCTATTCGCCGACGCGGGGACCTTCGCTCTCACGGCGTTCATCTCCCCCTATCGTGAGGATCGGGACCGCATTCGCACCACGACCGCCAGGCCCGATGACTTCGTGGAGATCTTCGTCTACTGTCCGCTGGAAGTGTGCGAGGAGAGGGATCCGAAGGGCCTGTACAAGAAGGCGCGGGCCGGAGAGATACCGGAGTTCACGGGGATCAGCGCTCCGTACGAGGAGCCGGAGGCAGCCGAATTGGTGGTCGATACGGCCGAGAACTCGCTGGACGAGTGTGTGGATCTGGTGTTGGGGCACCTGGTGGAGCGAGGTTACATCGAGTAGACCGTCCGTCGCGGCTTGAAGCGAGCCGCCGCTTTACGGAAGCTGACAGAAAGAACGAGCGACATGACAATAGAACCTTATGGCGGCGTCCTGGTCGACCGGGTCGCCTCTTCATCCGAAGCCGCTGAGTTGCGCGCGGAAGCCGAGGGCCTTCCGGCCGTGCACATATCGCCGTGGACGCTCAGTG
>JBDGXI010000019.1:0-32229 GCA_039584685.1 Gemmatimonadota bacterium
CGTGATCGCAGCCGTCAGCGTCGTCTTCCCGTGGTCCACGTGCCCGATCGTTCCCACGTTCACGTGCGGCTTCGTCCGCTCGAACTTCTGCTTCGCCATCCTGCCGTTCTCCTGTTGTGCGCGGCTGGCCGCCGTGCCGTTCAAGTCTGCGCTGAAGCTCTCAAGTCTGTCTGTTCGGGTGCTCCAGGAGTCACCGATGGTGGGGGGAGGATTCGAACCTCCGTAGGCATTCGCCGGCAGATTTACAGTCTGCTCCGTTTGGCCGCTTCGGTACCCCACCCCAATCATACGGCCCCCGCCGGATACCCGACTCAAGGGCCGCTTGGGATTGACTTTGTGTCTCCGGTCGGGCCTGCCTGGGGCGACCCCGGCGAACGCGTCACTGAGCTGACGGTGGGACTCGAACCCACAACCTCCGGATTACAAATCCGGTGCTCTTCCAGTTGAGCTACGTCAGCAAAATGCAAAATCAGACCGCTAACATATGGAGTGATGGGAAATCCGTCAACTGAGGAAAAGGAGGTCCCCTGAGCGGGCTTCAGTCGGCTCGCGAGACCAGCTTCCAGCGGGTCCCCGCGGGACCGTCCTCCAGCGCAACACCTCTTTCCAGCAGTTCGTCCCGGATGGCGTCGGCCAGACCGAAATCGCTCGCCTCCCGCGCCGCCGCGCGCGCTCCTATCCGCTCCTCGATCCACTGCTCGAGCTCGGCCGAATCGGCCGTCTCTTCCAGCTCGCGCAGCGACAGGACGCCGAAAACGGAGTCGAAGTCTTCCAGCGCCGCCCGCACCGCTGCGAGACCGGGCGCCGGAGACCGGTCTGACCCGTCCAGCGTTAGGTTCGCCTCCCGCACCATCGTGAACGTGGCCGCGAGCGCATCGCTGACATTGAGATCGTCGTCCAGGGCCTCGATGAAAGCTCTCCGCCAGCGCTCCGCCACTTCTTCCAGATCCGCCGAGCCGGTGGCCGCAGCTTCCGCGACCGGCGTCTCCTCCAATCTCCGCCGGAGCTCGTACAGGCGTCCGACGGCGCGATCCGCGTCCTTCAGGCCTTCGAGCGTGAAGTTGAGCTGCGTGCGGTAGTGTGCGCTGAGCAGCAGATAGCGAATGGCCGACGGACGATGGCCCCGATTGAGAAGCGACTCGACGGTGTAGAAGTTGCCCAGTGACTTGGACATCTTCTCGCCCTCGGAGAGCAGGTGCTCGGCGTGCAGCCACCAGTTGGAGAACTGCTTTCCCGTCGCGGCTTCCGATTGCGCGATCTCGTTCACGTGATGCGGGAAGATGTTGTCCACGCCGCCCGTGTGGATGTCGAGTGTCTCGCCGAGGTATTCCATGGCCATGGCGGAGCACTCCAGATGCCAGCCCGGCCGGCCGGGCCCCCAGGGAGAATCCCACACGGCTATGTCACCCTCGTGGCTCCGGGCGCCTCCCTTCCACAGCACGAAGTCGCGCGGATTCTCCTTCGAGTAGTTCTCGTCACCCTCGACGCGCCCGGCCGGACGCAGGGCATCCGGGTCGATGTTGGCAAGCCGGCCGTAACCGGGAAGCCGGTCGATGGCGAAGTAGACGGATCCGTCCTTCTCGTAGGTGAAACCGCCCTGTTCCAGGCGGCGCACGAGATCGATCATCTGCGGCACGTGCTCGGTGGCGCGCGGATTCTGCTCTACCGTTTCCAGCCCGAGGGTCTCCCAGTCCTCGAAGAAGGAGCGCGTAACGGGCGCCGTGACCTGATCGAGACTGAGGCCGCGGTCGATCGCCGCCTGGATGGTGCGATCGTCCACGTCCGTGAGGTTCATGACCTGCGTCACGCGATAGCCTCGCCACTTGAGGTAGCGGCGCAGCAGGTCCTCCCAGGTGAAGGCGCGGAAGTTCCCGATGTGTGCGCGGTCGTACACGGTGGGCCCACACGTGTACATGCGGACGTGCCTATCTTCAACGGGCTCGAATTCCTCGACCGTTCGTGTCAGAGTGTTGTGGAGACGAAGCGCCATCAGTCCCGGTCCGCTCTCGCTGCGGCGGACTGGGTGCCGGCCGGGTCCGTCGGTGGCACGCCGGAATCCGGCGACGGAATCGAGTCCGACGGCGTGGCGTCGACAGCCTCCGGGTCCGCGCCCTCCTCCGCTTCTCCAGATGCGGGGAATCTCTCCTCCCGCCAGGCGTCGTAGGCCTCGATCCTCTCATGGTTCTCCTCGGCCCACTGTCCGGCGCAGGCCCCTACCTGCGGGTCGTTGTGCCTCGCCAGCAGCGCGCGAAGCAGCCCGTCCCGGCGCGCGAACACCAGCTCGTCGAGCGGCGGGAACGGCGGGCCGCCGAACAGCGTGCGTGACAGGACCCAGCCATCGATGAACGACTCCACCGCCTTCTGTTCGAGCGCGAGCAACGAGTCGCACGAGACATCCGGATCCGCCCCGCGGACCACCCGCATCCTCTGGACGGCGTAGTTGTAGTAGGCCCGGTCGGCCTCCCTCAGGTTGGCCGGCAGCCGCTGTAGGTCAGCCACCGAATCGCTGATCACGGTGATCACGTTCCAGGGATAGCTGGCCTCCGGGTCCTCCAGCGAGACCGTTTCCCGATCCAGCGGGGTGTAGTAGAGGACCCGGGGATCTTCCTGCAGGTCCGCATACAGGGCCCTCGCCGTGTCGAGCATGACCCGAAGGGCCGCCGATTCGAACTGAACCGTGTCCCCGTTCTCCGCCTCTACCGTGTACTGCGCGGCAGCGGCAGCGGGAACAGAAAGGAGAAAAGCGCACGTGACGGCCAACGTGACTGCCCTGGGGTACTCCGCCGACATCGCTATATCTCCTGTGTCCAACGCCATTTCCTCGCCGGGCGAAAACCTAAGCGGGGCTTGGCGCGGGCGATACCCCGAGGCCTGCCTATTCGACCGTCACGCTCTTCGCCAGGTTCCGCGGTTGGTCGACGTCACACCCTCTGAGCACCGCCATGTGATAGGCGAGCAGCTGAAGGGGGATCACGCTGAGTATAGGCTGAAGCATATCGATGGTTGCGGGGACCGAGACCACGTGGTCCACGCGGGCCGCGAGACCTTCGTTGCCGTCGGACACGATGGCGATCACCTTCCCGCCTCTCGCCTTCACCTCTTCGATGTTGCTCGCCACCTTCTGATACACCGAGTCGGAAGGGGCAATGAAGACCACCGGCATGTTCTGGTCGATGAGGGCGATCGGACCGTGCTTCATCTCGGCCGCCGGGTATCCTTCCGCGTGGATGTAGCTGATTTCCTTGAGCTTCAGCGCCCCTTCGAGGGCCACCGGGAAGTTGAAGCCACGCCCCAGGTAGAGGAAGTTCGCCTTGTCGGCGTACTGGCGGGCGATGCTCTCGATCGCGGCCGACTGCTCCAGCGCAGCCTGTGCGAGCTCAGGCAAGCGCTTCATCGCGGCCACGATCTCGCTTCCATCCGCGACCGACATACCTCTGCGCCGAGCCAGGAATAGCGTGAACAGGGCCAGGACGGTGAGCTGCCCCGTGAACGCCTTTGTAGAGGCGACCCCGATCTCGGGACCCGAGTGGATGTACACACCGCCATCGGTCTCCCGCGCGATCGAGGAACCGACGACGTTCACGATTCCCATGATAGGGGCGCCACGAGACTTCGCCTCGCGCATGGCGGCCAGCGTGTCGGCGGTCTCGCCCGATTGTGAGATCGCGATCACCAGAGTGCCATCGGTGACGATCGGACGGCGGTACCGGAATTCCGACGCGTACTCCACCTCGACCGGGATGCGGGCGAATTCTTCGATCATGTACTCGCCGAGGAGCGCGGCGTGCCAGCTGGTGCCGCACGCCGTGATCACGATCCGGTCTACGTTCTGCAACGCGTCCTCGAGGGAGAACAGGCCGCCCAGCTTGGCCGTCCCCTCCCCTTCCAGCAGGCGACCTCGCATGGCGTCACGAATGGTATCGGGCTGCTCGAAGATCTCCTTGAGCATGAAGTGCTCGTAGCCGCCACGCTCGATCTGTCCCAGGTCCCAGTCCACTCGGCTGGCCTCACGGCGAACCCGACGGGGCTCTTCGCCGTTGCCCGACCCCGAGATGTCCAGAAGGGAATGCCCGTCCGCCGTGAGGACGGCGAGCTCTCCATCGTCCAGGTACACGACCTGCCGGGTGTGCCGCACCACCGCCGCGACATCCGAGGCGGCGAACATCTCACGCTCGCCATTCTCTCCGATCCCGATCAGGAGCGGTGAGCCCAGGCGCGCCACGACGATCTTTCCGGGATCATCCGCGTGGATCACCGCGATCCCGTAGGCGCCCTCCACGTGAGACAGCGCCTCAGCCACCGCTTCCTCGAGGTTCCCGTCAAACGTCTCTTCGATCAGGTGACACAGGACTTCCGTGTCGGTCTCCGTGCGGAACTCGTGCCCCAGCCCCTCGAGCCTGATTCGCAGGACCTCGTGGTTCTCGATGATCCCGTTGTGAACGAGGGCCACTCGATCGGAACCGTCCGTGTGCGGGTGCGCGTTGACCGTGGTCGGCGCGCCATGCGTGGCCCACCGGGTATGGCCGATCCCGAGCGACCCGACAAGCGGATTCTGTTCGAGGTGGCCCTCGAGTTCCGCGATCTTGCCCGCGGCCTTCCGGACATCGAGTGAGCCGTCGTGGATCGTGGCGATGCCGGCCGAGTCGTACCCCCGGTACTCCAGGCGTCGCAGGCCCTCCAGGATCAGGGGCTGCGCTTCCCTCGGTCCGATGTACCCTACGATTCCGCACATACGATCAGTCCGTCCCCGCTTCTACGCTTCGACCCGCCATCCCGGCCAGCTGCTCGGCGCGGTCCAGGCTGGGAGCCTCCGCGATGATGCGGAGGATCGGCTCCGTGCCTGACGGCCGGACGTGCAGCCACTCACGGGCTTCGGGCCAGGCCATCCGCAACCCGTCTTCGGTGCTCTCTGCAGCTTGCCCGGCTACGGCGGATCGGACACGCTGATAGACATCCCCGGGGTCGAGCGCCCCCCGCTCGACCTTCCGCTTCACCATGTGATAGCGAGTGCGCCCGGCCAGCAGGTCATCCAGACTCGATTCCTTCGAGGCAAGCAGATTGAGCACGAGTGCCGCGGCTACCGCCGCGTCGCGCGTGAGGTTCAGGTCGGGAAGCATGACTCCCCCGTTTCCCTCGCCACCCACGATCGCTCCGACCTCGACCATCTTCGACGCCACTCGAGCCTCGCCGACGGGAGCCCTGTAGAAGGGCACGCCCGCGCGTTCGGCCACCTCTTCTATGGACTGGCTGGACGAGAGATTCGTCACCAGCGGGCCGGGAGTCCGTCCCAGCACGTACTCGGCCGCCAGGGCCAGGGTCCAATCCTCCCCCACCGGCTCACCCGAACCGTCCACCAGAGCGAGACGGTCGCCATCCGGATCGACGGCCATGCCGATCTCGGCCCCGCTGGATTGGACGAGCCGGGAGAGCTCGCCCAGGTTCGTCGGTATCGGCTCCGGATCCCGGGGGAAGAGTCCATCCGTCGCCAGTCCGGTGCCCTCGACCGTGCAACCGAGCCGGCGCAGCAGCTCGGGGACGACGGCTCCGCCGGCGCCGTGCACGCAATCCAGCGCCACCACAGGCGCGCGTCGCCGAATGGCCGCGACGTCCAGCAGGGGGAGCGAGAGGATCCTGTCGATGTGGTGCTCCGCCACACCTTCAAGCGTTCCGCCACTCCCGAGTCCGCTCCAGTCCGCGAGCCGTGGGCCACTCTCGAACAGCTCCTGGACCGCCAGGCCCGCCTCCGGGCTGATGAAGGCTCCCTCCCCCGATGCCAGCTTCAGCCCGTTCCATTCGATCGGGTTGTGCGAGGCCGTGAGCACGAGACCGCCGACAGCGCGCTCGTCATCGCGCACGGCCAGGAGAATCGTCGGCGTGGGGGCGATGCCGGCGTCCCGCACGGCGACACCGGCAGCCCTCATACCGGCGGCGGCGGCGGCGGAAAGCAGGTCACCGGAAGTTCGCGAGTCACGACCGACGATCACGTAGGCAGCTGGATCAGCCGCCGCCCCGGTCATCTGCAGGTGACGGCCGAACGCGGCGCCATAGCGCACGGCGACCTCCGGGGTCATGGTTGACCCCACCACTCCCCGGATCCCCGAGGCCGATACGATAAGTGGACCTGTCCCTGTCACACCGGATACCTGTCGTCCGCTCGCTGTCGTGGGGTGCTCCGCTTCACGCCGGCTAGCACCGACTCACGGACCTGCAAAGGGTGGGCCGCAGTTGGACTGCCGCCGGAAGGTTACCGGGTAGAATGGGGAGCGTCAACGTTGCGGGAATGCAACGCTTCCTCCCGTCGGGAAGGCGATCGGCGGCGCGGCTTCCGGTCGATGGAGGAGGCCGGCAGCGGACCGTCCGCAAATCGGTGAATGCGCCGCATGACCGCGCGCACGTCTCCCCCGGAGACGGTGGCGGCAGCGTATCCCCGGCCCCACCGGATCGTGTGGCCGCTGGTCTGGAGGGCGGATTCCGTTCCCATTTTCAGCCTCGACACGAGCCATGCGGGCGAGTGACCCGGCTTGAGTCTGAGAAGCAGATGAACGCGGTCCGGGAACGCCCGCACACAGATCGGCTCCGTGTCGAGCCTGCGGCACAGGGTGATGACGTGGCGCTCCACGACCGCGACCGCTTCCCCGGAAACCAGCGGAATCCTGCCCAGGGTGGGCCACACGAAGTGGTGGTAGAGTCGGTGCGCGGCCCGCCCGGGAACGCCATCCATGCCGTCCATGTTGAGGTCCATGTGCGGAACATGTACCGTCGACTCATCGGTGGCTCATCGCCCGTTCGCCCGCCGCCGGGCGGCTCCATATCTTCTTCGTTCATCTCTTCCAGGACCTCGGAGGCCCTGCATGACTGTGCTTGATGGTGACGGTTTCGGCACGAGAGCGGTTCACGCCGGTCAATCTCCGGATGACGAGACGGGTGCGATCATGACGCCGGTGTTCCTCACCTCCACCTACGTACAGGACGGTGTCGGACAGCCGCGCCAGGGGCACGAGTACGCGCGAGTCACGAACCCGACGCGCACGGCGATGGAGGCCAATCTCGCGTCCCTGGAGGGAGGATTGCATGGGGTCGCCTTCGCGTCGGGCCTGGCTGCGATCGAGGCGATCCTGAAGGCGAATCTCAGCGCCGGCGACCACGTCCTGTGTGGGGACAACCTCTACGGTGGCAGCGAGCGACTGTTCCGGTTCTGGGAGCGCTACGGCCTGCACTTCGACTACGTGGACACGTCGAGCGCCGAGGAGATCCGCTCCGCCATCCGGCCAGAGACGCGGATGCTGTACCTCGAAACGCCCACGAACCCGTTGATGGTCCTGACGGACCTGGCGGCGAGCGTCGAGATGGCGAGGGAGGCCGGTGCGTTGCTCGTGGTGGACAACACGTTCGCCACGCCCGTCCTCCAGAGGCCCCTCGAGATGGGGGCGGACATCGTGGTCCATTCGACCACGAAATACCTGAACGGACACAGCGACGTGGTCGGCGGCGCCGTGGTAGTCCAATCCGACGACCAGAACGAGCGACTGAGGTACCAGCAAATGGCGACGGGCGGCGTGCCGGGACCCCTGGATTGCTGGCTGATCCTGCGGGCAGCCAAGACGCTTCACCTGAGGATGAAGGCGCATTGCGAAAACGCGCGGGTCGTCGCGGATCACCTGGAGGCGCATCCGGCAGTGGACCGAGTGATCTATCCTGGCCTGCCGTCCCATCCGCAGCACGAGCTGGCTCGACGCCAGATGAGCGACTTCGGAGGCATGATCACGATCGACATGAGCTCGGCAGCGAGGGCGGAGGCGCTGGCGACGGGCACGCGCCTGTTCGCGCTGGCCGAGAGCCTGGGAGGGGTCGAGAGCCTGATCTCGGTACCGGCACTGATGACACACGCCTCCGTTCCGCCGGACCGGAGGAGCGCGATGGGCCTCACCGATGGGCTCGTTCGCCTCTCGGTGGGTGTCGAAGACGCAGAAGATCTGGTGGCTGACCTCGATCGCGCGCTGGCTGCCGTGGCCTGACCGCCGGCGGCGGCAACGGATCGCGTGAAACCGGCCCGAGGCCGATCGCGTACCGGATGCTGTACGACGAACCGAAACCGACGGACGGAGTGATATCATGGATGAGACCGGCAACGAGAACAGCAACGGGAACGGTGAGGACCTGGAGGAGGGCGGAAGCCTCGCCTCCACCGGCAACGGAGGGTTTCAGCGCCGGATCCTGACGGAGATCAGCCCCCAGGCATGGGAGCACCCCGCGGATCGCGCCGCGCTGAACGCCCTGCGCAAGATCCCGGGATTCGACCTGGCCCTGCGCAAGATCTTCGGCATGTTCGGAGAGCGCGCCATCCGGCTGGCCTTCAAGGCCAACGCAGTGCGCGTGTCCGAGAAGCAGTATCCGTGGATTCACGAGCGGACGCTGCGTGTGTGCGAAGTCATGGACCTCAAGGACATCCCCGAGGTCTACGTGTCTCAGACCCCGCTGGTGAACGCGGGTGCGGTCGGAATGAGCGACCCGTTCATCGTCCTCAACTCGTCCATGCTCGAGGTTCTGGACCACGACGAGGTCGAAGCGGTACTCGCGCACGAGGTCGGCCACATCCTCTCGGGACACGTTCTGTACCGCACCCTCCTGCTGCTGATCATGCGGCTGGCGATGTTCCGCTATCCGATCGCGGGCCTGGCCCTTCTGCCGATCCTGTGGGCCCTGCTGGAGTGGTATCGGAAGTCCGAGCTGTCCTGCGACCGCGCGGCCCTGCTCGCCGTGCAGGACAAGAACGTCGTGATGAGCAGCCTGATGAAGCTGGCGGGGGGTACTCGCGGAGAGACCCTCGACCTCGATGAGTTCATCGCGCAGTCCGAGGAGTATCGTGAAGGCGGCGACCTGCTGGATTCCGTGTACAAGGTCCTGAACGTGATCGGAGCCACACACCCGTTCTCCGTGGTCCGGGTGGCCGAGCTTCGCGACTGGATCGACTCCGGCGCCTACGACAAGATCATGACCGGGGAGTACCCGCGGCGCTCGGACGAGGACCTGAAGCCGTACCGCGAGGACCTGGCCGAGGCAGCGAAGGGTTATACGGACGCGGCCCAGGAGATCTTCGACGAGGTCGACGCCGCAGTGGACAAGCTCAAGACCCGCTTTACGGATGCCTGGCGGCGGGGCAAGGGCGACTGAGGGGAGACCGCGGACGGTTCCCGACGACGCGAGATGACGTCGCGGATGCCCTGATCAGTACGGGAGGGGGCGTGGCCGGTGGCCGCGCCCCTTCTGGCATCTGGCGGCCCGCTGCACCCCGTGTCATCCTGTGGCCATGAACATACTGATCGTCGGAAGTGGGGGCCGGGAGCACGCGATCGCCGCCAGGCTGCGGCGAGACGACCCCGGCGCCTCGATCTACGTGGCGCCAGGTAATCCGGGCACAGCGGGTCCGGGTCAGAACGTTCCCCTCTCCGTCACCGACCTCGGAGGGCTGGCCGACTTCGCCGCCGATCGGGCGATCGACGTGACTGTGGTCGGACCCGAGCAGCCTCTGGCGGACGGAATCGCCGAGGTGTTCGGGGCGCGGGGGCTCCCCCTGTTCGGGCCCTCGCGTCAGGCGGCCCGGCTCGAATCTTCCAAGGTCTTCTCCAAGCAGCTGATGCGAGATTGCGGAGTCGCCACGGCGGGCTTCGAGATCTTCACGGACTACGGGCGGGCAGCGGACTTCGTCTCGGGGATCGAGCCTCCGATCGTGGTGAAGGCCTCCGGATTGGCGGCTGGCAAGGGCGCCGTCGTGGCCGAGTCTCTCGCGGACGCCATGGCGGCGCTGCGCGAGATGATGGTAGAAGGCAGGTTCGGCGAGGCGGGCCACGAAGTGGTGATCGAGGAGTTCATGCCTGGAGAGGAGCTTTCCGTCTTCTTCCTGTCGGACGGAGAGAACGCAGTCCCCCTCGCTCCCTCGCGCGATCACAAGCGAAGGTTCGACGGAGACCGGGGACCCAACACCGGAGGCATGGGGGCGTACGCCCCGGTTGCGGACGGAACGGCCGAGCTGGTGGAACGGACGCGCCTCGAGGTGGCCGACCCGATCCTGCAGGTCATGGCCGAGAGAGGCTACCCGTACCGTGGCTTTCTGTACGCCGGTCTGATGCTCACTCCCGATGGCCCGAAGGTGGTGGAGTTCAACTGCCGGCTGGGGGATCCCGAGGCGCAGGTGGTGCTCCCCCTCTCCGGGGCGGGCCTGGCGGAGCCGATGGCAGCGGTCGCTCGCGGGGAGAGCATCTCAGGCTGGACGGCAGAAACGACGCGCGGAGCAGCCCTGGTGACTGTCGTCGTGAGCGGTGGGTATCCGGGCTCCTACCCGAAGGGCGTGCCGATGGAGATCCCGGCCGACCTGGAATCGCACCACGTGCACGTCTACCACGCCGGCACGGCCATGGAAGACGGTCAGCTGGTGACGGCCGGGGGGCGGGTCGTCGGAGTGACGGGGCTGGGAGAAGACCTGGCCGAGGCCGCGAAGCGAAGCCTTGAAGCGGCGGCGCGAGTGCGGTTCGAGGGTGCGGCGTGGCGCTCCGACATCGGACACTCCGAGATCGATCCGGCCGCGGACTGAGGCCGTGCCGGAGCTTCCCGAAGTCGAGACGATCCGCCGGGACCTGGAGCCCGAGATCAGCGGCCGGGTCATCACCGGCGTTCAGGTCCACAAGCCCGACATCATCCTTCCCCCGCACGATACCGCTTCGTTTCGGCGACGGGTGAGAGGCCGGAGAATCGCAGACGTCGGCCGGCGAGCCAAGTACCTGCTCTTCCATCTCGACGACGACGCCATAATCCAGACTCAGCTGCGCATGAGCGGACGGTTCGCCCTCGGACACGAGGTCCCGGACCCGGCCGAGTTCCGCCACATCGCGGCCCGGTTGAAGCTGGACGATGGGCGCACCCTGTTCTACGACGACATGCGTCGTCTGGGCGGCTTCCGACTGCTGGAGCCCGCCGAGTGGGAGCGCGAGGAGGCGCGGCTCGGCGCCGAGCCGCTCGAGGCCGGCTACCGGGCCGCCGACCTGGGACGGACGCTGGCGACGACCCGGTCCCCGGTGAAGAACGCGCTGATGGATCAGCGGCGGGTGGCGGGCGTCGGCAACATCTACGCGTCCGAGGCCCTGTTCAGGGCGGGCGTCGACCCGCGCCGTCCCGGGCGGGACCTCGGGCCCGGTGAAGTGAAGCGCGTGCACCGGGCCGTGCGGAGGGTGCTGCGGGAAGCCCTGGAACAGGCGGGGACGTCGTTCCAGAACTACCGGGCCGTGAATGGGAGATCAGGCGAGTTCCAGACCAGGCTTCGGGTATACGGGCGCGAAGAGCAGCCGTGTGGAAAATGCGGTCACCCGATCGTGCGGATCGTCCAGGCGGGGCGCAGCACATTCTACTGTCCGTCCTGCCAGGATTGATCCCCGCTTCCACGCAGGGGCCGCGTGTCAGTCTGCGGGCGCTTCCAGGTTCACGTGCCGTACGGTCGGTCGTCCGTCGCCCACTTCCAGGATCGCCACACTGGGCGCGTGACCTTTCTGCGCATTGCCTGCCGCTCCTGGATTGACGAGCAACACGTCTCCCACCATGTCGCAGCGCGGCACGTGCGTATGACCGTGCACGATCACCCGGGCGTCGGGAAACCGAGCGATAAGCAGGCGATACTCGGGGTGCACCTGGTGGCCGTGGATCAGCGCCACACGGAGACCTCCCACCACCAGGACGGCCTGTTCCGGAACGCCGGACCGGACGGCCGGTCCATCCACGTTCCCGGACACTGCCGTGACCGGTGCGATCACCGAGAGGTCGGTGAGGTGATCGGGGTTTTCCACGTCGCCAGCGTGCAGCACGCGCTCCACTCCCTCGAGAGCAGCGAACACCTCCGGACGGAGGTGGCCGTGCGTGTCGCTGATCAGCCCGACGCGGGAGACAGGACGCTCAGCCATCCCGTTCTTCCTCTCCGGTCCAGCGGTACCCGATCCGGTGATCGACCTCCATGTGATCCAGTACGCGGGCCACGACGAAGTCCACCAGGTCTCCCACCTCCCGTGGTCGGTGGTAGAAGCCCGGGGCAGCCGGAAGAACCACCACGCCGATCCTCGCGAGTGCGAGCATGTTCTCGAGGTGGACGGGGGACAGCGGAGTTTCCCGCACTACGGCCACCAGCTTGCGGCGCTCCTTGAGGGTGACGTCCGCCGCACGCTCCACGAGGCTGCGCGAGGTGCCATGCGCGATCGCCGCCAGGGTACCCATCGAGCACGGGCAGACGACCAGGCCTGCATACGGGGCCGATCCCGAGGCGGGGCGCGCCCCCCGGTCGCCGTTGTCGTAGAACAGCAGGGGGCCGATTCCCCCGATCGCCTCCAGCAGGTCCTGCTCGCTCCGAATCCCGGTTTCGTGGGCGAGCAGCCGCCACCCGTGACCAGAGACGATCACGTCGGCCGGCACCTCGAGCTCGACCAGGGCACGCAGCAGGCGGAGTGCATACGGCGCACCCGATGCTCCGGTAACCCCTACGATCCATCGTCTCTCGCTCATGCGCCTCGATCTCCGATCACTCGGCGGTGCCTTCCAGCGTCGGTCCCGACCGACGCGCTATCACAGTATACGGTCCAGGAGCACGAGAACCGCGAAGGCCGCCGCGATCCACACGTTTATGGTGAAGAATGCCCGGTGAATCGACTCGGGCGATTCCGGGTCCACAAGACCGTGCTCCACGCCGATCAGTGCCACCGTCACGAGCAGCGCCGCCATGTACCCGGCGCCGAGCTCCGGCACCATGATCGGCACTGCCAGGAGGCAGACGATCGTGCCGACGTGAAAGGCGGCTGCGCACCAGCGGGCCCACCGGACCCCGTACCGGGCCGGGATCGAATGGAGACCGAGGCGGCGATCCACCTCCACGTCCTGCAGGGAGTAGAGGATGTCGAAACCTCCGATCCACAAGCCGACCGCCAGCGTGAGGATCGGGAGCAACATCCACGGGTCGCTCCAGCGTCCCGCGATCGCCAGGTAGCCCGCCGAGGGGGCGATCCCGTCGGCCAGTCCGAGGATGATATGGGTCGCCGACGTGTAACGTTTGGCGTAGCTGTAGCCCAGGACGGCCGCCAGCGCCACCGGCGAAAGAGCCAGACACAGCGGGTTCAGCATCCCGGCCGCCAGCACGAAGACCGCCGACGCCACGGCAACGGCGAGCTTCCCTTCCCGAACCGAAATGGCCCCGGTGGGAATCTCGCGCCCGGCGGTGCGTGGGTTGCGAGCGTCGAACTCGCGATCGACGACACGATTGAAGGCCATCGCGGCGAAGCGGGCCGCCGTGAACGCCACCACGATCCAGAACACGTCCGCGACCGTGACGGGATACCGGTAGGACGCGAGGATCGCCCCTACGAGAGCGAACGGAAGTGCGAAACCGGTATGCTCCAGCCTCACGAAACGGGCGTAGCGAGCGGCCCTGGACCCGGCTCCGCTCAACGAAGATCGATCCCCAGCTCGGACCACATCGCGTCCACCACCTCCCGGGTGGCCGAGTTCATCTCGATCACCTCGGGCCAGTTTCGGTCGAAGCCCTCCTCCGGCCACTTCTTCGTCCCGTCGATCCCCATCTTCGAGCCGAACGTGAAGCGCCGCGACGCGTGATCGAGAACGTCGATCGGCCCGCGCGTGAACATCACGTCGCGCTCCGGATCGATGTTGTTGAGGGCGACCCACCAGGCCTCGGGTGCGTTGCGCACATCCACCCACTCGTCCACCACCACGATGACCTTGGCCAGCGACATCAGCCCCTGCCCCCACAGGCCCTGCATCACCTTGTAGGCCTGGCCGGGGTAGTCCTTGCGGATCGACACCAGGACGAGGTTGTGGAAGATCCCCTCCGGCGGCATGTGATAGTCCACCACCTCCGGGGACGTCATCTGGAGAAGCGGAAGGAAGATTCTCTCAGTCGCGTATCCGAGCCAGAAGTCCTCCATCGGCGGCCGGCCCACGATGGTGGCCGGGTACACGGGCCGTTCGCGCATCGTGATGGCCTCGACGTGCACCAGCGGGTAGAGGTCCGCCTCAGAATAGAAGCCGGTGTGATCCCCGAACGGGCCCTCCATCACCAGGTCCTCGGACGGGTCAATGTACCCCTCGATCACGATGTCCGCGTCGGCCGGCACCTCGAGATCGCTGGTGACGGCCTCGGCCAGAGCCACCGGGTCCTTCCGGAGGAATCCGGTGAACAGGTACTCGTCAATGTTCGGGGGCAGCGGCGCGCTGCCGGAGTAGACACAGGCGGGATCCCCGCCGAGCGCGATGCAGACCGGCATGCGCTCGCCCCGGGCCGCCATCTCCCGCCAGTGGGCTGCTCCGCTCTTGTGGCGCTGCCAGTGCATGGCGAGACGGTTCCTGTCCAGCACCTGGATCCGGTACATGCCCACGTTTCGGCGCCCGGTGTCGGGATCCCTCGAGATGACCTGCGGCAGGGTGATGTACCGGCCCCCGTCGTCCGGCCAGCACAGCAGGTGCGGCAGCCGCTCCAGGTCCACCTCGTCACCCCGCAGCACCGAGTGCTGGCAGGCCGGCGTTCCGCGGGCCCGGCGGGGCGGAAACCTGGCGAACTCCGCAAGCTGCGGGATCAGTAAGAGCTTCTCCTTCAGGCCCGCCGGCGGCTTCATCTCCAGCATGCCCTGGATGCGGTCGGAGATGTCCTCCAGGCGTTCCACGCCCAGGGCCATCGCCATGCGCCTCTCGCTCCCGAACATGTTGATCAGAAGCGGCACGTCCGATTCGGCGCCCCCCGGCAGCACCGGGCGCTCGAACAGCAGCGCCGGCCCCCCGTCCGTGCTCTTCATGCACCGGTCAGCGATCTCCGTGATCTCCAGCTCGACGCTCACGGGCCGCGACACGCGGACCAGCTCGCCCGCACGCTCGAGGGCTGTGACGAACTCGGACAGGTCTGAGAAGGGCATGCGTCGTCTCGCGAAAGGGTCGCGGCCGGCGGCCGACCGTTGTCCGGCCCGACCGCCGGACTCTAGCTTGCGCCCACGTTATGACGGGCCAAACGGATCAGCAACGTAGGGGCACCAGATCTTCCGGGATACGCCGTGAGCTACAAGGAGCGCAGCGACCAGGACCTGGTCCGCCTGTGCCTGAGAAGTGACGAGCGGGCGGCGCGCGAGCTCGTGGAGAGATTCGAGCGCCCGGTGTTCTCGCTGGTGTACCGTATGGTGCGCGACCGGGAGCTGGCCGAGGACCTGACCCAGGAGGTGTTCGTCCGCACCTTCAACAACCTCCAGCGCTACGACCGGTCCTACAAGTTCTCCTCGTGGCTGTTCAAGATCGCCTACAACCTCACGGTCGATCACCTGCGCAAGAAACAGGTGAAGACCATCTCCATGCACGGGTCTCCCGACGCCGTGACGCCCGAGCGTCAGGAAGCGACTTCGCTGTCCCTCGAATCCGACGAGGAAAGCCCGGATGCGATGGTCGAGGCGCGGGAACTCGCAGGCTACCTGGAGGACGCGATCGGTAAGCTCAGACCAGAGTACCGGACCGCGATTCTGCTGCGCCACGTGGAGGGCCGTCCGTACGAGGAGATCTCGGACATCATGGGCGTGCCGCTCGGAACCGTGAAGACCTACATCTTCCGCGCTCGCCGTGAGCTCCGGGATCTCCTGGAGGACAGGCGGGATGACGGAGACCAGGCGTGAAACTCCCCTGCGACGCATCCCGTAGAGCGAGGAGACTGAAGGAGTCGAGACTGGCATGAACGCGAATAATCACAAACGGGTAAAGCACCTGCAGCCGGATGAGCTGGAAAGACTGGCTCTTCCCGGCGACCGCAGGCTCCCGGCGCGGAGTTCCGCCCACGCGGCGGAATGTGACCGCTGCCGGCGGGCGGTCGATGAGCTGCAGGCCCTGCATGCCCTGCTCCAGGAGCTGGTACCGTTGCACCCCGTGATCGGGTTGTCCGACCGGGTGATGCAGCGCGTCCGGCTGCCCCTGCCATGGCGGGTCCGCGTGCTGGAGGCCGTTCGTCGGCACCGGGTGGCAACCACCGCGGCGTTCGCCGGTGCGGCAGCCGCAGTCGGCGTGGGCCTGACGTGGATCGCTCGGTATCCGGAGCTGACTCCCATGACGGTCGCCGCCTTCCTCGTGCAGCGTTCCACGGCTCTTCTGTGGAGCGGAGTGATGGAGGTCGGCCGCTTCGCGTACGGATCAGGAATCGTCGAGACGGCCCAGGGTGTCGCCGGACAGCTCACACCGATCTCGGCTTTCGTGGCCGTAGCCACCGTGACTCTCATCGGGGTGGCCTCGCTGCGGATCCTGCTTTCACTGTTGGAAATCGACCCCGCGCTCGTCACGAGCCACTTGCGGCTGAGGCGGAGGATAAGGGGATGAACGGCAACGCACGAACCAGGAGTTCGAGAACGATGCGACGTGGGTGGATGGTAGCGGTGGCGGTGGCTTTCCTGTGGCCTGCCGGGGCCGGATTGATGGCCCAGGAACAGGGAGTGACGGGCAGTACGGTTTCGCTGGCGGCCGGAGCCGCCAGCCTGGAGCTGGCGCTGGCGGACGGGGGAACACGCGTCATTTCGTTGCGTGAGGGAGACGTCCTCATCGACGGAGAGGTCCAGGGCAGTTACGAGCCCGGAGGGACCCTCGACGACTCGTGGCGGTCGCTATTGACCAGCCCGACGCTCTTCGAGGGCCCGGGCCTGGCCGATCGACTGGCCGAATGGGTTCCCGAAGCGGGCGGCGATGCGGAAGCTTCATCGGGCGACGCCCTCGAGGCCCTGTTCGACCGTCTGGCAGAGAACTCGAACCGGACCGTGGCAGCCCCGCTTCCCGAGACGGTGACGATCGACGTCGCCGGCGGGGGCCAGGTACCCATCGCTCCCGGTAGAATCGAATCGCTCGGGGAGCTCACGCGCGGCGTGGAGGTGCTGGGTCGTCAGCTGGAGGTCCTGAGCGGCCAGGCGACGGGGCTGGACGAAGGCCTCGCCCTGGTGGTACACGACGACTTCACCGTAGGAGCCGGTCAGCATATCGAGGGCAACCTGGCGCTCCTGTCGGGCGACCTGGATCTCGAAGGCACGGTAGAGGGTGACGTACTGGTGCTCAACGGCGTGCTCACGCTGGCTCCGTCGGCTCGTATCTCGGGCGACGTACTGCAGGTGGGCGGCGAAGTGATCGACGGCGGCGGCCGGGTCTCGGGTGAGATGGTATCGCTTCTGGCCGGCGATCTGGGCAGCCTGGTGGCAGGCGACTTCCAGGTCGACGTCGCAAACGAAGTCGACGTGCCCGTGCGAGTGAACGTGCGCTCGCACCGACGAGGCTTCTTCGGGTCCATCGGCCACAACATCGGACGCGCGATCGGCGGGATCATGGCCTCGCTCGTGTGGCTCGCGGCCCTCTCGGCCCTCGGATTCGTGGTAGTGTATTTCTTCCGCAACCGCCTCGAGATGGCGGCGCAGCTGGTGCGCGCAGATACCGTGCGCTCGTTCGGCGTCGGGCTGGCAGGCCAGCTTCTGGTCGTGCCGATCTTCCTGCTGCTCGTCGTCGGCATCGTCACCTGGCTGGTCATCCCGGTGTACGCTCTCGCCGTCGCCCTGGCGATTCCGGCCGGCTACCTGGCGGTGGCACATGCGGTCGGAGAAGCCGCGCAGGAGCAGAGCTTCGATTGGATGGACCGGTTCAATCTGAGGCGGACGAGTTCTTATCACTACGTATTCAACGGACTCCTCTTCCTGTTGGCTCCGTTCGCGATCGGATCCGCCCTTTACCTGCTCGGGGGAATGCTCGGATTCGTGCGCGGCCTGATGTTCTTCGCCGCCGGCCTCATGACGTGGGCGGCGGTGACGACCGGATTCGGCGCAATCATCCTCACGCGTGCAGGCGGCTGGAAGGGCCGCGCCGCCCAGATGGAGTTCGATGATCTGTTCTCGACGCCTGACGAGACCGAAGCGGAAGGAGAAGCCAGTGCTTAGCAGGGCGGGACTGGCAGCCGTCGCGCTTCTCGCGGCGGCCACACCGTTGGCCGCACAGGAGGCCGACTGGACGGAGGTCCGGGCTCGGCGGCAGGCCGACGGAATCGAATCCGTGACCGTCGATGTGGAGTACGTCGCGGGTGAGTTCAGCGTCGCGCCGGCTGACGGCGGCCTTCTGTACGACACGCACCTCAAGTACGACGCGGCCCGCATGCGTCCCGAGCGCAACTGGTCCGTTGACGGCAACACCGCTCGCCTCCACCTCGGCTTCGAGGGTCTCGGTGACGACGGGGACATGGATATCGAATTCGAGGACGACGATCACGGCTTCCTCGAGCTTGGTTTGAGCCGGGACGTCCCCACGGATCTGCGAATCAGAGTCGGCGCGGCACTCAGCGAGGTGGACCTCAGCGAAGTTCCCGTGACCGGACTTGTCTACCAGACAGGGGCATCCGACACGGATATGCGATTCGATTCACCCAATCCGGTGCCGATGGATCGCCTCGAGCTGGCGGTCGGCGTGGCCGAATTCAACGCCACGGGACTCGGGAACGCCCGATTCCAGGAGCTGCAATTCAAGGGCGCCGTCGGCGACGTAACGCTGGACTTCACAGGCGATTGGGCGGGGGACGCCACCGGAAGCGTCGACATGGGGCTGGGCAGCCTCACGCTGGTGTTCCCGGAGGAGCTGGGTGTCCGGATCACGAAGAAGGGCTTCCTCGCGGCCCTCGACGCCCCCGGATTCACGAAAGTGGACGGCGGCTGGCAGTCGCCCGGTTGGGATTCCGCGTCGCACCACCTCGAGATCCGTCTGGTGTCCGCTCTCGGAAGCATCGAGGTGCGGCAGGAGCGCTGAAGCCGTACCCGCCGCGCGTCGGCCCGGCGCGCGGCCCTTCCGACAGCACTAGATTGCCCGCCGTATGACCTCAGAGTCGACGTTTCTGCTAGTGATCGCGATCTGGACGGGCATCGCCGCGTGCACGTTCGTCGTCCTGCAGTTCGTCACGGCCCCCTTCGGGCGTCATAGCCGGGCCGACTGGGGACCGACCCTCCCCAATCGCATCGCATGGGTCCTCATGGAGTCTCCTCCGGTCAGCCTGTTCCCGCTGCTGTTCTTCCTGGGGCCGACCGAGAAGACGTCGCTGCACTATCTCTTCTTCGCCCTCTATTTCGGCCATTATCTGTATCGTGATCTGATATTCCCCTTCCGCATTCGCACCGCCGGCAAGCGCATGCCGTGGGCGGTCTGCGCGTCCGGCGTGTTCTTCAACCTCGTCAACGCTTCGATCATCGGCGGGTGGCTGGGATGGTTCGCGCACTTCGACGACAGCTGGTGGACCAGCCCGCAGCTCACCGGCGGCCTGACCCTGTTCTTCGTCGGCTTCCTGCTGAATTTCTATAGCGACAACATCCTCATCGGCCTGCGGGAGGGAAACGAGACCGGGTACCGCATTCCTCGGGGAGCTGCCTTTCGCTGGGTTTCCTGCCCGAATCACCTTGGCGAGATTCTGCAGTGGACCGGCTTCGCCCTCGCCGCGTGGCACCCCGCGGCCCTGAGCTTCGCCGTCTGGACCGCGGCGAATCTGCTTCCGCGCGCCGTCGCCCATCACGAGTGGTACTTGAGGGAGTTTCCCGAGTATCCGCCCGAACGGAAGGCGGTCTTGCCCGGGATGTGGTGACCCGCCCTTCCCACCGTCCACTCAGTCGCGGTGCGTCCGCACGTTCACCCGATCGCCGCTTCCGGCTGACAGCCTGTCCGCGGCGCTTCCGTTTCGCAACGATATCTCCAGTGTTCCGCCGGACCCGATGAGCGCCAGCAGTTCTCCGTCCCCGGCCGCTCCGTAGTGCGTCCTGAGACCGGACACTTCCTCTCCACCGACTTCCACCAGGGCCGTGGGGCTGACCCAGGCGCCCGGGATGTCGGTGATCAGGTTTCCGAACCGGTCCACGTGCCACACGTGCCCGCGAACCGCCAGGCCGAGACGTTCCGGCGCCGGGAGATCGAGGCGAACGAGTCCCGACGCGTCGAGGGATGCGCCCATCTGACTCGGGTCACCGCCGCCCGCCAGCCAGGCCGCGGCCGGGGCGAACAGGTCCCGCCCGTGGAACGTGACACTGGCCGGTGCCAGTCCAAGGGAATCCGTTTCGATCACGCGCGCCCGCACGGGCTCGCCGGGAATCGCCCGAGTGATCAGGCCGTTGTCCGGACCGACGAACCAGCGGCCGTCATGCTCGAGGGCCACGGCCCTGCGGCCTCCGCCCACCCCGGGATCCACCACCACCAGGTGCACCGTTCCCTCCGGGAAGCGTCCCCACACTCGGCCCAGGACCCAGGCGGCCCCGGGGATGTCTCCGGGCTCGATTTCGTGCGTGACGTCCACCAGGCTGGCGCTCCGGCAGCGGTCGAGGAGCACGCCCTTCATCTCCCCCACGTATCCGTCACGCGTGCCGAAGTCGGTGATCAGGGTCACGATGCCCATGCAGTCGTCCATTCGCTCACAGTTCGCTCACACGACGCGGTCCACCCACCGCCCGCGTCTCCAGATCCACAGGGCCGCGAGCCCTCTTGCCACGGCCGTGCTGCTGATCGTCCACCAGATCCCGGCGAGGCCCAGCGGCCGGCTGAGCAGCGGTGCCAGCGGCAGCCGGAGCAGGGTCAGGACGCTGGACGGGATCCACGGAATCAGAGAGTAGCCCGCTCCTTCCATCCCCATCTGGAGCACGATCTCCAGGGCCATGAACACCTGCGCCACCGCCACGATCCGCAGGTAACTCGTGCCGGCGGCGATGACGTCGGGGTCCGTGGTGAAGATACTCATCAACTCGGCCGGGACGAGCAGGAAGGCCAGACCGACCAGCCCAGTCATGGCGACGGCGTATCCTGTCGCCACGCGTCCCGACAGTATGGCCCTGTCCTTCGATCCGGCTCCAAGATTCTGTCCGACGGCCGTGGCCGCCGCCAGTCCGAACCCGATGCAAGCCATGTAGCTCAGGGACTCGACCTTGTGCCCCACGCCGAGGGCTGCGAGACCCGCCGTCCCGAATCGGCTGGTGAACCGCGTGAGCACGATGTAGACGAACGAGAACAGCGCCCCTCCCGCGGCCACCGGGAGTCCGATCCACGCCATCCGCAGGGTGGGGGCGAGCGACGGCACCGACCGCCTGACCAACCCGCGCTGGACCAGCCACCGGTAGCCCACGAAGCACCCGATGGCGCGGGTGAGCAGCGTCGCCAGGGCCGCGCCCTGGATGCCCATCCTCGGGAAGGGCCCGATGCCGAGGATGAGAAGCGGATCCAGGATCGTGTTGAGTCCCAGAGACACGGCAAGGAGGACGAGCGGCGTGCGCGTGTCGCCCGCCGATCGAAACGCCGCATCCATGACGAAGTACGTGAACACGATCGGGGCACCGGCCAGATAGACGGCGAGGTAGCTGGCGCCCTGCACCGTGACCTCGGGCGGCGTGGCCATGAGCTCGAACAGGGGCGACAGGGAAAGGAGACCGGCCAGCCCGAGGACGATCGACAGGGCGACCGCCAGCCAGTAGGCCCTGTACACGGCCGTAGCGGCTTCGTCCGGTCTGCGCTCGCCGTGCCTCCGGCTCGCCACCGCCGTGAGCCCGACCGCCGAGAGCTCGGCCATCGACAGCATCATCCACACGGTGAAGCCGGCCGTGCTGACGCCGGCCAGGGCGGCCGGGCCGAGGCCCCGGCCCACCCAGAAGGTATCCACGACGTTGAACAGACCCTGCAGGAGGGTCGCACCCACGGCAGGTCCCGCGAGCCGCAGCACCGCCCGCCGGACGGATCCGGCTGTGGGATCGACCCGCGAGCCGTCGCTCAGGAGACTCCAGCACTCCCGGCGGCGGCCTCGACGCGGGCTTCCACGACGTCCGCGATCGCTTCGAGTGCCTGGCCTTCGGGTGAATCCGGGCGCCCGATCACCGTCGGCGTCCCCCGGTCACCCTCCTGGCGCACGGCCATGCCCAGCGGTACAGCGCCGAGGAACGGTAGGCCGAGCGACGCCGCCAATGCCTCGCCTCCGCCCGAGCCGAAGAGGTCGTGTACCGAACCGCAATCGGGGCACGCGAAGCCGCGCATGTTCTCCGCGATGCCGAGCACAGGCACGTCCACGCTCTCGAACATCTTAATCCCCTTCAGCACGCCGGTGACGGAGACGTCCTGCGGCGTGCTCACCATCACCGCGCCGTCCACCTTAACCAGCTGGACCAGGGACAGCTGCGCGTCGCCGGTGCCAGGCGGAAGGTCCACTACCAGGTAGTCCAGCTCGCCCCACACCACCTGGTGCAGGAACTGGCGGACGATTCCCATGATGATGGGCCCGCGCCAGATCGCCGGAGTCTCGTCGTCCACCAGGAAGCCCAGGCTCATCAGCTTCACCCCGTGCGACTCGACGGGCACGACCTGGTCGTCCTGGATGCGGGGCCGGTCCGTAGCTCCGAACATCGTGGGGATATCGGGACCGTAGATGTCGGCGTCCAGCAGTCCTACGCGATAGCCCTTCTTGGCCCAGGCAGCGGCGAGATTGGTCGATACGGTGGATTTGCCTACGCCCCCTTTTCCGGAGCTCACCGCCACGACGTGGCGCACACCGGCGAGCGGCTCGGCCTCGGACGGGTGACGCGACGCCTCCTCCTGACTCACCTGGCCCGCGGACCGGGGCGGCGCCCCGGCCGCCCCCGCGGCGGCCGGCCCCCTGGGCTCTACCACCGGCAGCGATCGCCTGCCCTGCCCGGGCTCGCGTGGCCTGGGGGCAGCCGGCACCGTGCCCTGGGGAGGCGGCGGCGCGCCCTCCCTGGTGCGCACGTCCACGCCCCTGACGCCGGTCACGCCCGAGAGAACCAGACGAACCGTCTCGGCGAGCGAAGGATCGTCGGACGGGCGCAGACCGAGCACTACGGACACGACACCCGAGTCGTTCACCTCGACGTCGCGCACCAGGCCGAGGCCCATCAGGTCTGATTCGCTCCCGGCAGGCCGGATCCTCCGAAGACTGGATTCGACACGATCTCTTATGGACTGCACATCCATGATTCAAGTATCCGTTCTGTTCGGGTCACATGCGTGCGGAGTCGGGGTCCCAGCGTCCCGGCGACCGGCGATCTCGTCAGGCGGACTCGACGGACTCGACCGACCGGACTTCCGGCACCTGCATTCGAAGACGCTGCTCGATGCCGGCCTTGAGGGTGAGCATCGACATCGGACAGGCATAGCAGGCTCCGACCATGCGGATGCTTACGATGCCGTCCAGCTCGTCGAATCCCACCAGCTCGATGTCCCCACCATCCGCACGAATGGCGGGCCGGATCGAATCGAGGACTTCCTCGATCCGCTCCCGCGCGGAGGCGTTCCGGGTGGCGGCGCTGCTCTCGTTCATCGGCACTTCGAGTGTTGAGTCCACCGGCCCCGAGGGCCGGTCCAAGAATCGCTCAGGAAGCTATTCCCAGCATAAAACACCGTCAACGACGTGGGGTTTCGGTGCGCTCCGCGCCGAGGTGGCTCACGATCCTGGCGCCGTGCTCCCGACCGTTCTGGATGAAGATCTTGTTCGCGTCGAATCCCGCCGCGAGAACGCCCGCGATGAACACGCCCGGCACGTCCGTTTCCATGGTCGCCGGATCGTGGCTCGGGATCCCTGTATCCGGGTCGATCCGCACACCGAGACCCCGCAACAAGTCCGCATCGGGCCGGAATCCCGTCATGGCGAGCACGAAATCGTTCGTCAGCCACTGCTCGGACCCGGCCTCGAGGTCGCGCACCAGCACCTTCCCGGCTTCAATGCGCTCCACGCGATGCTTCCACAGCGCCTTGATGTCGCCGGCGTCGATCCGGTTATTGATGTCGGGCAGGACCCACGGTTTCACCCCGCGGTCGAATCCATCGAACAGGTGGGTCATGGTGACGTGCGCCCCGGCGCGCCAGGTATCGAGCGCCGCCTCCACGGCCGAGTTTCCTCCACCCACCACCAGGACGTCCTCGTGGAAGTACAGGTGCGGGTCCCTGAAGTAGTGGGTGACCTTGGGCAGGTCCTCGCCCGGCACCTCCAGGAGGTTCGGCGTGTCGAAGTAACCCGTCGCCACCACGACGGCGTCGGCCCGGTACGACCGCTTCTTACCGGTCAGGTGCCGCGCTTCGATTCGGAAACAGCCGTTCGACCTCTCGACCGAGTCGACCGTCTCGTACTGCCTGACGTCAAGCTGGAAGTGGGTGGTCACGCGGCGGTAGTACTTGAGAGCCTCCGAGCGCGTGGGCTTGTCGCGCGCGACTACGAACGGCACATCTTCCACCTCCAGGTGATCGGAGGTGCTGAAGAACGTCATGCCTATCGGGAAACGCTCGATGGAGCTGACGATCGGTCCCTTGTCCAGCAGGATGCACTCGATCCCTGCCCGCCGGGCCGCGGCGCCTACCGCGAGCCCGCATGGCCCGGCTCCCACCACCAGGAGCCCGGTGCCCGTCGCGTCACTCATTCTGCACCGTCTGTGCTCCGTTGACTCTGGCCGGAGCGACGCGGATCTGCCTCACCGAACGGCGGATGAAACGGTCCCGCTCCAGCGGCACTTCGATCAGCTCTCCGGCCCGCCACCGATCGTTGAGGTCCCGATAGTTTCGGCTGAACGGATTCCCGCTCTGGCCGGTGGGAATCAGGAACCGGGCCCGGGGACCTTCGGGGTCCAATCGCACGACGAAGCGCTCTGAGGGTCCGTATTCGCTGAGCCATGGAGGGGACCAGGACGTCGAGTCGAGCGCGGACCACTTCCGGTAGTCGTCGGGACGCACCGTGTTCGGTCCACCGGGCGACGGATACGGTCCGACGGAGAAGCCCAACAGACGTTGCAGCCATCGGCTCTGTCCGAGCGGGTGAGCGTGCCGCTCACGGTGCAGCTCGCCCCAGGCAGCCTCTCCTACGGCGGCCACGGCATCGTCCATGGCCCGCGCCGCCAGCCCATGCAGGGTCTCGCGAATCGGCGTGTGGATATCGTCGATCCATGGGTTGGAGTCGCCTTCGTCCAGAACGGCCATGAAAGACTTCAGGGGGAAGAACGCCCACTCCGGCGCTTCCGCATACTCGTCCGCTGCGATCAGGGACCTGAGGCGGTACAGCCACGAGTAGAAGAGGGGCGCGCCGCGTGAGTCCAGGTCCACCCGGCCGTCCCACTCCTCGAGGCGATCGGCTGCTTCCTCGTGTCCCATCCCGCTGGCCGTCGCGATGGCGAGGGGCAGATACCGCTCGCCCAGCAGGCTGTAGGTATCGCGCTGCATCTCTGAGACCGCGTCCAAGCTCCAGTCGCTTCTCGCACCGAGCTGACTGGAGATTCGCTCGGCCCGGAAAGGGGCGGCGTAGTCTGTACTGATCGCCGTCCCGAGGCCGGGAGCCTGCAGGTTGTTGGCGCTGGCGAAGAAACCCGCCGCCGGATCGGACCCCGATGGGTGCATGGCGGGTGGCCAGGTACCGCGAAAGCCGTCTCCCATGCGCCCGGCTTCGACCGGTACCGAGCCGTCCCACTCTCCCCGCAACGGCACCCGCCCCCCGAGCCGGTAGCCGATGCGTCCCTCGATCGAAGCGAACACCACGTTCTGGTGCGGCTGTGCGAACTGGCGCACGGCCCGGTCGAAGCCGGCCAGGGTGGCCGCCCGATTCATCTCCCACAGGCCGGTACGCGAGTCCGGCGTCCTGGCGGTCCACACCGCCGACAGGTCCGCGCCGAGGCCAGGAAGAGCGTCGGACACGACCGGCCCGCGGACCGTCTCCCGAACCCTGATCAACACGGGCTCCGCGTTTCGCACGCTCAGCGTCTCCGCCCGTACCGCGTACTCGATCCACTCTCCGCGATCCAGGTATTGCAGGCCGTCTTCCGACGACCGCTCAATGGCAAAGTCCATGTCGTCGACCATGCCGTTCGTGTATCCCCAGGCCACCGAGCGGTTGTGGCCGACCACGATCCCCGGAACACCGGGAAGCGTGAACCCGACCGCGTGGTAGTCCGCCGAGTCGGCATGCAGTGCGGCCAGGTACCAGATCGACGGGGCACGCAGCGACAGGTGCATGTCGTTCGCCAGGATGGGATCCCCGGAAGCGGTGCGGCGACTCGATATGACCCATGCGTTGGAGCCCGAGCGGGCCGACACCGACTCCAGGACCTGGAAGGCCTTCCAGGTAGCCGGCCCCCCGCTTCCGGCGTCTCGGACACCGGCTGCGGCGGTCTGAGTGACCGCCGTTCCAGGCCCGGCCGCCTCGGGGGGCGGGGGGGGAGACGTGCGAACGCCGGTCGGCAGTCGCGCGGGCGCGTCCAGGATCGTCGGACCCCAATCCGGATACGGTCGGGACAGGATCGCGGCTTTCCCCGACGGCATGTGCCGGGAGGCCCAGAAGCGCGACAGGTCGCGGCGCCAGTGCGAGAGGTCGAGGCTCATGACCATTCCCACCGCCAGCGTCGATACCGGGTCCCAGGGCTCCGGCTTGAACCGAAGCAGCGAGAACTCCGGAGCCAACGGCTTGCCGACGTCATCCAGTCGCGCGTTTACCCCGGCCGAATACGCCAGCAGCCGTTCACGCTCCGCCGGGTCGAGGTTCGCGGCCGCGCGCTCCGCCGCCCCCCACAGGTCCAGAGTCCGGAGCAGTCGGTCGGTATCGACGAGGTCCCGCCCGAACAGCTCGGCCAGCCGGCCGGCCGCGACCCGCCGGAAGAACTCCATCTGCCACATCCGATCGGTAGCGTGGAGGTATCCGAGGGCGCGCACCAGATCGGTCTCGGCCCTGGCCGTGATGTACGGCACGCCGAAGGTATCCAACTGGACGTCCACCGGATGAAGAATGCCCGGAACGCGCACGCTTCCCCGTGTCGGGAGAGCGGATCCGGCGAGTCTGAACCAGCCGATGGTGACCACGAGACCAGCGATGCACAACAAGGCACAAGCGCTGATGGCGGTCTTTCGGTACGAGCGGCGGTGGCTCATTCCCGCTCGAAGGGAGCAGCGCCGGGCGGAGCCGGGTGGGCGGCGGAATCTTGCCCGTTCCCCATGCGCTCGGCTTCGGCGAAGGTGTAGAACAGCGAGTGATACGCGTTTCCGTCGCGCCGAAGGAGGCGCCTGGCGCACATGCGGTCCAGAAGGCGGCCACAGTCCTGGGTGTCCATTCCAAGTCCCGGGGCGAGCTCGTCGGGAAGGGCGTGGCCGGCCTCGCACACGGCACGCCACAATCGGGAGGCAGCCGGCTCGACTTCACCGATCAGGAACGGCTCTCCCTCGGGGCCCTCAGCTGCCGCCGCGAGCCCGCGTCGACGCAGGGCGCAGTCCATCGGATCCACGTGGTGCTGCGCCACCCCGCGGAATACGAAGAAGTGCTCCGATTCAGCCGATCCATCGTCCACGGCTCGGAGAACCAGCTTCGCCACTACCTCGTCGGCGCAGCTGAAGTCGATGACCGCCACATCTCCGAAGTCGAGTACCGTCAGGGAAGTCGCACCGAGCTCCGAAACCAGCCCCTCGATGGACAGGCGGACCGCGCGTCCGGTGTGACGGGTAACCAGGTTGCGCTGGTACAGGCTCGCCACGGCGATTTCGGGCATCGGTGAAGGTGCTCCGGGGTTCGCCATCCTCAGTCGGTCTCCACGCGTGCAGGCATCACAACAAGTATCTGTGCTCCGGGGAAAATCTCAAGACCCGTCCGCATGTGGGCCAGGTCGCCCCACTCCTGGGTCGGGGATGCGATCATCGCGTCTCCGCTGCGAATCGCCAGTTCGCCGTCCCACCGATCGACCTGGCGCCGGATCGCCTGCAGCCCCTGCCCGCGCCCCGGATCCCGATGGCGGGACTCTCCGTGCAGGAGCGCCCGCTCCAGTGCCATGCCGGCCGACCATCTCTCCCCGTGCCTGCGCGAGTGCTCGGCCGACAGTGAGCCCTCGAAACCGATGCCCACATCCATCACCGCCAGCATCACAACGTCCCGTCCGAGGCGCTCCCGATAGTTGTACGTCTGGGCGCACACCCAGCCGTCGGCCTGTGCGTGCTCGATGATGTTCTGACATACCTCGGACAGGAGCACACTGAACTGGATGACCGAAGGCCTGGGGTAGTGCAGCTTGTTCAGGAGGATCGTCGCGGCGCGCTCGCGGACTCGCTCGACCACCGCGTGGACATCGTGGTGCGATCGGACGGGCGTAATCTCCAGCAGCGCGTCGGACACACCGTGCGGCCGGGCCGTAACGGGCTCCAGGTCGTACACTTCCGGCGCGACCGACCAGAAGTCCATTCGCTCCCAGTAGCTCCGCACCTCCCGACTTTCCGGCGCCTCGATGCTCGGGGCGAATCCCGTCCGCTCTCGCGCCACGCGGCCCGCGGCAAGCAGCCCGATGAGCCCGTACGGAGACGTCCAGCGTACGTGCTTGGCGTTGAACAGCACGCGCGCGGCATCGTCCCGAGTGACCGCGTTGAGCTCCCGGACCAACCCCTCGAAACCCTTGTGGTCGAGGACCTCGGGTACCTCGATGACACGGCTCATTCGATTCGGTTCACCTCTCCACGTCCGTCGTGCGGACGACTTCCACCAGCTTCCCCGCCAGCCCACTCGTACCCTGCTCCGCCGCCGTGGCCGCGGCAAGGCGGTTGGCCCGCCGCACGGCCTCGGGCAAGGGAACATCGCCGAGGAGTGCCGCGAAACAGGTGATCCCCCAGACGTCACCACATCCCGTCGGGTCCGTCGCTCCCAGCGGCGCGATCGTCTCCACCGAGGCATCGCCGGTGGCGACATGGGCCGCCTCCGGCAGCCACCGCGTGCCCGGTCGCACCACCCACTCCACTCCTCCCGACCCGAGCGTGACGAACACGCCGTCCGGCCCCTCCGACAGCACATCCTCCATCTGGCTCCTGCGGCCCCGGACGGACGGAGAGAGCATCTCGAGCTCGTCCTCGTTGACCTGCACCAGGTTGAACGCGCCGAGCCACTCCGCCCGGTCCGCAAGCGGCCGGGGCTCGCGAACGCCCTCGCTGCCCACTCCGAGAATCAGCGAGTGGACATCGCACCAGCTCGGGCCCGAGAGCCGATGCTCCAGGGCCGAGACCCCGTCAAGATCCAGCTCCCAGCCGGATATAAAGTTGACGTACAGCGCGTCGCACGACAGGGCTGCCCGTGCGATCTCCTCGGCCGTCCAGCCCGGCACCCCGCCCGTGAGCCGCTCGCACCGTCGTGACCGATCGTGGTAGAACAGGTGTACCCGGTTATTTGACTCCGGGACGGTGCGCACGAATTCGGCCGAACACACGCCGCCAAGCGTCGCCAGGAAGCCATCCGCCGCGTCGCGGAGGTCGGCCCCCACCTTGACGATCGGCACCATGCTCCAGCCGGGCGGGGCCGCAGCCCCCCAGGCCGCCATCGAGTATGCGATCCCGCCCCAGTCGTTGAACGGATCGCCGCCATCCGGGCCGTGAATCGTATCCCAGACGAGGGAGCCCACGACCCCGAGCCGAGGCACGCTCAGTCCGCTCCGAACCGCTCGACCCGGAACATATAGGCCGCGCCGATCACGCCGGCCATACCGCCCAGCGTGCTGCTCACGATGCGGCAGTTCTCCTCGGCGTGGCGAAAGGCCCGGCGCCGGATCTGGGCACGCAGCGGCTCGAACAGATGCGCGCCCGCCTGCGTGACCCCGCCGGAGATCACCACCATCTCGGGATTGAGGATGTTGATCAGATTGGCGAGACCTGCACCCAGGAACTTGGCCGTCTCGCGCATGACCTCCTTGGCGTACAGGTCGCCGGCGATGATCGCCTCGTACACGGTCTCGGCGGTCAGCTGGCTCAGATCGCCTTCCACGAGGGACGGCAGGAGGCTGGGCTCGCCCGTCTCCAGGCCCTCGATCGCCCGTGCCGCTATGGCCGGTCCGGAGGCGTAGGCCTCCAGGCACCCGTAGTTGCCGCACTTGCACTTCCGGCCCGTGGAATCGATGGTCATGTGCCCCACTTCACCGGCCACATCGGCCACCCCGTGAAACACCTTGCCGTCCAGCACGATGCCACCGCCGATTCCGGTCCCGAGAGTGACGCCGATGAGCGTCCGGGTCCCCCTTCCAGCCCCCATCCACCACTCGCCGACCGTGGCGCAGTTGGCATCGTTGTCGAGCTCTGCCGGGAGTCCGATCGAATTCGAGATCAGGTCCCGCAGAGGGAAGTTCCTCCAGCCGAGATTCGGGGTCTCGATGACCGTTCCCGTCTTCCGGTCCAGCGGCCCGGGTGAACCGAGTCCGATGCCGATGATCCCTCCGTCCGGGATGTCCGCTTCGCGCGTCGCGTCTCGCATGCAGCCCCTGATCATCTCCACCATTCGATCCACCACGTACTTCGCCCCGTGGTCCGAGTTCGTGGGCATCGAACCCATGCCCAGCACTTTTCCGCCATCGTACGGGAGCACCCCTACGTTGATGGACGTGCCGCCCAGATCCACGCCTACAATGTACTTCTTGTCACTCACCGGATTCGCTCCCCTCCAGGAGTCCTTGAACCGCCCGTTCCACCTCGTCCACCGAAATCATCCACATGCACTCGTTCCGGGCCTCCGTCAGCTCCGTCCCGGGCCCCGTGCGCGGGCAGTGATTCCTGACACACGGAACGCACGGCAGGTCGAATCTGCCTATCAGCCGCACATGCGGACCGAGGGGCCGCGTCTGACGGATGTCCGCGGGTCCCTCCAGCGCGACTACTGGAGTACCGAGGGCCGCCGCGAGGTGCATGGGTCCCGTGTCGTTTGTCACCAGCGCGTCGCATCTCGCCAGGACGGCGGCCAGCGCGGTCAGGTCGGTGCGACCGCCCAGGTCCTCGCACTGGCCGTGCGCCGCGCCCGCCGAGGCGACGAGCCGCGTAAGCTCTTCCTCGTCGGGTCCGCCCAGGACCAGGACCCGCCTGCCGGCTGCCGCGAGTCGCCCTGCCAGGGCCGCGAATCGGCCTGCCGGCCAACGCCGGGACTCGGCGTTGGCGCCCGGGAACAAGGCTACAACTGGAATCTCGTCCGCATCGCCCGCTCCGTCCATGGCGTCGCCGGCGTCCAGTCCTTCCGGGGGCCGCAGTACGGGTGGCGGCGGGTCTCCGTCCGCCTCCGCCCCCACGAGAACGAGAAACTCGTGCACCCGGTGTCCCTCGAGAAGCGGCGCGCGCGGGACCGGGTCGGTCAGGAGCCGCGTGCGCCAGCCGCCCGCCGTACCGCGGCGGCTCTTCAGGCCGCCGAGACGGAACATCAAGGCGCTCGAAGCCGACGGGGTCAGCAGGACGCCGCGTTGGGCCCCGGACTCACGGATCTGGCGCCCGCCCGCAAGCACGTCGCGGCGGTCGCGCATCGGAAGCCGCACCGCATCCAGGCCGGCCATGTTCAGGATCGGCTGGAGACCTTCCACCAGCTGCACCGACAGACGCCGGCCAGCGTCACGCTCGGCCGCCGCCGCGTAGCCGAGAGCCGGCAGGGCAAGGATCAGCTCGCCGAGGTGATTCGGCGCCCGGACGACCAGACCGCCGGCTTCGTCAGTCACCGACCTGCAGGACCGCGAGAAACGCTTCCTGCGGGATCTCCACCGACCCCACCTGTTTCATGCGCCGCTTCCCTTCCTCCGCGTGATGTCGCCCCCGTAACACTTCGCCGTCACGTTCTTACGCAGCGCCTTCACGTTGGTCCTGGAGATCACATCCCGTCCGATCGCCGCCTGGATGGCCACGTCGAATAACTGCCGCGGGATAAGCTCTTTCAGCTTGCTCGCCATCTTGCGGCCGTACTCGTACGACTCGTCACGGTGCACGATCACGCTGAGCGCATCCACCGGTTCGCCGTTCAGGAGAATGTCGAGCTTGACCAGGTCGGAGACCCGATACCCGACCAGCTCGTAGTCCAGCGCGGCGTATCCCCGGGACACCGACTTCAGACGATCGTAGAAATCCAGGACTATCTCCGCCAGCGGAATTTCGTATCTGAGCTCCACCCGGTCCGTGTCCAGGTACTCCAGGTTCAGATACTCGCCCCGCCGCTCGTGGCACAGCTTCTGGATCCCGCCGATGTACTCGGCCGGCGACACGACATGCACCCGGACATACGGTTCCTCGACCGATGCGATCCGGCCCCGTTCCGGCATCTTACTGGGGTTCTCAACGGAGAACCGCTCACCGTTGGTCAGCGTACCGTGATACTCCACGTTGGGGACTGTCGTCACCAGGTCCAGGTCGAACTCGCGCTCCAGGCGCTCCTGGACGATCTCCATGTGC
>JBDGXI010000275.1:0-2349 GCA_039584685.1 Gemmatimonadota bacterium
TGCTCTCCGGGGTGACGGCCGGACTCTCGTCCTCAATGGCATCCCGATCATCCGCGCCCGGGTTCCCAAGCTCCTGGACGAGGACCAGCGGCGCCTCGTGACGGCGGGCCTCCTGGTATTCCTGGCCGTGCTGTTCCTGTTCTTCCGCCACCTCGGACAGGTGGCCCTATGCCTGGTATCCGTCGTGCCGGCCTACCTGTGCACCGTGTGTCTCATAGGATTCGCCGGAAAGCCCGTGACCGTGATGACGGGGTTCATCCCGATCATCGTGCTCGTGGTAGGGGGCAGCGACATCGTGCACGTCCTGTCGCGATATCGCCGCAGGAGGGCGGTGTCGGGCAACGTCGAAGCGATCGTCGGGTCGTTCACGGAGCTGTCGGGACCTTGCTTCTATACGGATCGTCGGGTCGTTCACGGAGCTGTCGGGACCTTGCTTCTATACGTCGCTCACCACCGGAATCGGGTTCGCCAGCCTGGCAGGGACCCGCATCCAGCTGCTCGTGGACTTCGGCCTGTTCACGGCCGCCGCCATCTTCCTCACCTTCCTGTTCAGCATGACGCTGCTTCCGGTCCTTCTGTCGTTCTACCGCAGGCGAAAGCTCAACGACCGGGCGCTGGGCGCGCTCTGGATCTTCCGCACCGTCGAAGCCGCAGCGGAACTCGCTTCCCGCCGGCCCCGGAAGGTCCTCGTCCTGTTCGCGGGGGCAGCCGTGCTGGCCCTGACGCTAGGCTCCAGAGTGCGTGTCGACTCGCACCTGGTGGACGATCTGAACGAGCGAAGCCAGCTCCTGCGCGATCTGCGCTGGATCGAGGACGCCGGATTCAGCGTGTTCCAGGTCAACATCCACATGCGGCAGGAAGGCGAGACGCCTCTGCACCACCCGGCGTCGCTGGCCTGGATGGAGGACTTCCAGCGCTTCGTGCGGGAGGACCCCGTCGTGATCGGCACGGCCGCGCTTCCGGACCTCCTCCGGCCACTCAGGCGAGCGACACTGGACGGCGACGCGGCCCAGGGATCGCTCCCGACGAGCCTCGAGGAAGGGAGCCAGCTCCTGCTGCTGGCCGAAATGCAGGAAGGCGGGCTCGTGACGGACCTGTACCGGCAGGCCGAGGGCGAGGCCCAGATCGTGGTCGTCGTCCGGGACGCCGGAAGCCGGTTCATGCTCCCGTTCCTCGCGGCGGTGGACCGCTACCTCGAGAGCCGGCCTCCTCCGTTCGGAACGGCCGTTTCCACGGGCACCACCAGGCTGATCCAGAACTATACGGCGCAGGTTCTGAGGAACTTCCTCCCCAGCCTGGCGCTCGCGGTCGTCCTGATTCTCGGGGTGATGACGTGGATGTTCCGGTCGCTCCGCCAGGGACTCCTGGCCCTCGTGCCGAACCTGTTCCCGCTGCTGGTGCTCCTGGCCGTGATGGGCGCCGCCGGTTTTCCGTTGAAGCCGGCGACGATCCTCGTGTTCTCGATCGCCTTCGGCCTGGCGGTGGACGACACGATCCACGTGCTCGGCCGGCTCCGGGATCTGACCCGGAGCGGCGTGGACTTCGACCGGGCTCTGCCGCGGGCGGTCCGCGACACCGGTCCGGCGATCCTGATGACGAGCGTCGTCGTGAGTGTTGGTTTCGCGGTGCTGATGCTGTCGCGGTTCGAGGTCATGTACATGGTCGGCCTGATGACGATGGTGAGTGCCGTGACGGCCGTGATGATCGACCTCTTCGTATTCCCAACCCTGATCGGCAGGGCCGGAGCGGGGAGCGCAGCCCGCAAGGCGCGTACGGATGTCCGGAAGGTGGTAACTCATGAGCGAATCGACTGGCAGGCGCCGGAAACGGCGTAGTGCACCGTCCACTGCGGCGATCGTGGCGTCGGCTCTGGCGTGCATCGGCGGAGGTCCGGCCCCTGCCGCAGGCCAGGAAGCCGGCCCGGAGGCGCCGAGCCCGGAGCAGCGGGGCCTGGCGATTGCCCGGCAAGCTGACGAGCGGACCGGCGGCTACGAGGACTACGAGGCCCGTCTGACCATGGTCCTGGTGAGCCGGGACGGGAAAGAGCGGGTCCGTGAGATGGAGGTCAGCGCCCTCGCAGCGGCTGGTGGCGAGCGCACTCTGCTCGTGTTTCGGAGCCCGCGCGACCTCGCGGGCACCGCCCTCCTGAGTCACACCCACGCAGGGGGCGACGACGACCAGTGGCTGTATCTCCCGGCCATGAAGCGGGTGAAGCGGATCGCCGGGGCGAAGCAGTCCGGGTCTTTCATGGGGAGCGAGTTCGCGTACGAGGACATCAGCTCCCAGGAGGTGGACAACTTCACCTACCGCTACGCGGGTGAGGATCTGATCGAAGGCACTGCGGTCGAG
>JBDGXI010000276.1:0-2011 GCA_039584685.1 Gemmatimonadota bacterium
GGGGATGCTCGGACGTTGGTCATGGCTTGTTCGGGCGGCCCTCAGGGCCGCCGGGATCGCGCCGCGCCGCCCGCATCCTGCGGGCTCCCGTCTCGCGCGGCGGGGCAATCGCTGCGCCGGCATCCATGCCGGCTTCTATGAAGCCGGGCCTGTCAAGCGGAGTGGAGTGTCGATTGTCCAGTCTTCTATCCGGGCTGCCGCGTTCTCAGCGGGCCCATTCAACTGTGCGGTGACGCCTATTCTTGCTGTCGGGCTTTGACGCCCATGCCGGCAGTCAGGCTTGGCACCTCTCAACCGACGGCTCAACCTCACTCGCTCCCGATCGACTGGCGAGGGATCCATGACGCTTGCCCCGAGATCGTGGCTCCTTGTGTGAGCACACTCGTCCATTGCCCTGCGCCAGCAGGTTGAGGGCAATGGGCGAGTGTGCGGCGGATGGTCGGCGGTCAACGTCATTCCCGGTTCCTACGCTGCAAGTCGGAGGCTCACGCGGCCAGCGTCACGCCACCTCGTCCCATCCCGCAGCATCGCCCAGCAGCGGATCAGAAGTCGCCGAGCCACCGCGATGATCGCGATCTTCTTGCGTGAATCGGTTCCCCTCCGGACTCGCTCATACACCTCGCGCATCCACGGGTTGTTTCTCAGGCCCAGCCACGCCACCTGAACCAGCAGCGACCGCAACAGGCGGTGGCCCTGGCCGCTGATTCGTCCCTGCCGGTCCATGCTGCCCGACTGGAACTGTCTCGGCGTGAGCCCGACGTACGAAGCCACCTGCCGGCTGCGTCGGAATCGACGGGGCTCGTCGATGACCGCGACGATCGTCTCCGACAACCGAGGGCCAACGCCTGGAATCGTCCTCAGCAGTGCGACGCGCTCATCCTGGTGGGCACGACGCTCGAGCTCCCGTTCGATCCGAGTGATCGACCGTTCCACGGTCTCCAGCTGGATCAGCTCCTCCGCCAGTGACGCACGCCAGAGCTCGCCGTCGTCGATCGTGGCCAGCTCGTGCAGGTACGCCAGGGACTTCTTCGTCCACGCGCTGGATCCATTGGCCATCGGCAGGGCGAGGCGGGTCAGGATGGCCCGGATCGAGTTCTTGATCGCCGTCCGTCGCGTCCTCAGCGCGCACCTGTACGCGATGGATTCACGCCAGTCACGGACGTCTCGCGACGGCATATGGACCGTTGGCAACTGGTTCGACGCGGAGAGCCGGGCACACTTGAGGGCGTCCTTGCGGTCGCTCTTGTTCCTCACCTTCCGCCATCGCCAGGCCTCATGGGACGGATTGGCCACCTCGATCTCGATCTCGAGCGAGGTCACGAGATCGTGGACCCAGCCGGCCTGGGGGCCGACCTCGATCACCACCCGGTCGGGCGCCGATTTGACGATGAGGTCGTGCAAGGCCTGTGGGGTGGTATCGACGCTGACGTATCCGATTCGGGTGCCGTCCGCCTCGTAGTTGCACCCGACGCTCCGACGCTTCCCAAGGTCGATCGCTAGAATCTTCATGTCCGGGTCCTCCAAGTTTTATTTGAGACAACCACTTCGGTGGTCAAGCTCGTTGTCGGCCGATGGGACATTCCCACAGCAGCCGACCGGGAGGGCCCGGCTTTCATAGTTTCTTGCTTCAGAGCGGGGGCCGTGCGCGCAAGTGCCATTGCGCACTGCTCTCTGCTCTTCCCCCCACTACGCGCTGCCTTCCCATGCCCGGCGCGATTGCTCGAGGCCGCGCAATGGGTCGGGCCACCCGCGGGCATCGATGACGACGGGATTCGCCAGGGACGCGAGTTCCAGGGCTATGCGGTACGCGAGGACGTCGAGGTGGCCGACACCAGGCTCGCCCACGGGGCCGCGCTGACCGCTCGTCCAGAGATCCACGAGACGTGCCGCCGCCAGGGACGGCCCGCACACCGAGACGGCTGCGATCGGATCTTCCCCCGACGCTAGCCAGGCGGCGGGATCGATCCCCACGTCGATGCCCGTCGTGGCCCCATCATCAGTGGCGGGTACG
>JBDGXI010000277.1:0-2007 GCA_039584685.1 Gemmatimonadota bacterium
GTCCTCTTCGATGAGGCGCGAGAAGCCCAACATGTCCAGCGCGAAGATGGCGGCGAGCCTGCGTTCCATCCCTGCCTCCAGGGAGTATTCGGCTTTGACTGAGGCCCTACGGATTATGCTCGGATCCGAATTGATTCTATTCGGTTCCGGTCTCTACCGCGACTCCACGTAGTCGCGCAGACCTCTGAGACCCGAGTGCATTTCGTGACGGATCAGGTGGCGCACGAGCAGCCAGTCCAACGCCGCGCCGAGACCGCCCAGTCGCATTCGGTAGGAGATCGTGCTGGTGACCGTCACGTGCGGATTGCCGCCGTTCAGGGACCATGACTCCCTGACGTCGGTCATCGGATAGGGCACGACGACCACGTCGAACGTGTAGCCGGCGTGGTCCGTCCACTCTACCACGGACTCCTCCAGCCGGAAGCCCCAGTAGTGACGCATCACCCTGTAGGACCCCACGCCGCGTTCCAGCTCACCCACGAGCGCGCTGTTTCGCAGGAAGGGAGCCCACTTCGACACGCCTCCGAAGTCGTTCAACACGCCCCAAACGGCGTCCGCAGTGGAGTCTATGTCGATGCGTTCCCGCAGCTCTCGCAAGGGTGCCCCCGGGGACTGGACCTGATCGAGACGTTAGACAAGGGCCTCTCGAATCCGTAGACTACTGCATAACTCGTTCCACACGAGAGTGCAGAAGATGATGCTCTCCTCGCAGACGTCCGTAGCGGAGTCGCTCTCATCTCTCGTTGTCGAAGAGGGATCGGACCTTTCTCTGCAGGACGGATCACGCGTCGCAGTCGTGGGCGGCGGTCCAGCCGGCTCGTTCTTCTCGTATTTTCTGCTCAAGATGGCCGAGGCGATCGACCTCGAGCTCGAGGTCGACATCTACGAACCGCGGTCGTTCAATCACTGCGGACCCGCCGGCTGCAACCACTGCGGGGGGATCGTCTCGGAATCGCTCGTGCAGATCCTGGCGGCGGAGGGCATCAACCTGCCCCCCGAGGTGGTCCAGCGCGGCATCGAGTCCTACGTGGTCCACATGGACGTGGGCAGCGTGGCCATCAAGAGCCCCTCCGGTGAACAACGCATCGCGGCGCTCTACCGGGGGAACGGACCTCGAGACGGCGGCGACACCCCCTGGGACAGCTTCGACGGTTACCTGCAGGGAATAGCCACGGAGCGGGGTGCACAGATCGTCCGTCGGCTCATCACTGACGTGGAGTGGCGCGACGACCGCCCGTGGCTCCTCGGAGCGGACGGGGAAGCCGAGGGCTACGACCTGGTGACCGTGGCCAGCGGAGTGAACAGCAACTTCCTCAGACTCCTGGAGGATCTTCCCGCGGGCATTCAGCCACCAAAGACCACCCGTACCTATATCTGCGAATTCCGCTCGACTCCGGACGAGGTGCTCCGGGTCCTCGGCAACTCGATGCACGTGTTCCTGCTCACGATTCCGCGACTCGAGTTCGCGGCGATCATCCCGAAGGGTGAGTTCGTCACGGTGGTGATGCTGGGAGACGAGCTGGACCAGGAGCTGGTGCACGCGTTCCTGAACGACCCTGTGGTTCGCAAGTGCTTCCCCACCGACGCGACGCCCTGCGTGTGCACGTGCTCCCCTCTGATCAACATGGGCGCCAGGAAGCGTCCGTTCGGAGACCGGGTGGTGATGATCGGCGACAGCGGGGTGACTCGGCTGTACAAAGACGGGATCGGGGCCGCGTTCCGGACGGCCAAGGCCGCGGCCTCCACCGCGGTGGTGCAGGGTGTATCCGCCGAGGCGTTCGAGAAGCACTACTGGCCGACGTGCCGCGGAATCGCGCACGACAACGCGATCGGAAAGGTGATCTTCGGCACGACGACCCTGTTCAAGATGTCGAAGATCTCGCGGCGCGGGATCCTGCGGATGGCGACGCGGGAGCAGGCGAACCCCGATGCGACTCGTCACATGAGCTCCCTGCTGTGGAACATGTTCACCGGCAGCGCGCCCTACAAGGAGATCCTGCAGGGGGC
>JBDGXI010000020.1:0-30748 GCA_039584685.1 Gemmatimonadota bacterium
GGCCCCTCCGACCCTGTTGGCCCCTCGGACCCCGTGTGGGATGCCACCGACACCGTGGAACCGGCTCTCCCGGAAGCCTCCACGCTCCAAGTCTCGCCGCCCGAACCCTCGGTTCCCGATCCCGGAGCGATTCCGGAGACCGCCGAGGCGGCGCTCGAGGAAAACGTGGGACTGAGCGTGCGCCGCTTGCGCAAGGCCGCCATCGAGATGGCGGGCCGCGACGCCGAGGCAAATCTCCCGGACCCCGAGACCAAGGGCAGGGCGGAGTCGGAGGAAGAGCTGCGCGATCGCGCCGTTTCGCTGTTCCTCAACTGGCAGGCCAGGGAACGCTCGCGTCTCAACTCGCTGGTAGGGGAGATGGAGGGACGGATTACCCGCATCCTGGCCGGGATTTCGCTGGACAACGATCGGTTCGGGCGCGTCACGAGTGAACTTTTCCGCCTGCAGAGGCGGTGGGACATGAACCGCAGCGTCGTAGAGAACACGCTGGAGGAGGAGACCGCGGAGCAGGATGACCAGCCGGCCACCCGCCAGTTCAAGACGCACTGGTATGCACTCGCCATCGGCTTCCTCGGCATTGTGGAGTTCCTGGCCAACGCGCCGGTGTTCGGTGCTCTTCTCCCCCGCGATCCGCTGACCGAGCAGCAGTTGCGCTACGTCGCGGAAACGAGTGAGGGGTGGCTCGCCGGGGGGCTCCGTGTGGCGTCCCAGTTCATCCTCAGGCCGGACGCCGCCCTCCTGGCGGCTGGTGTGGTCACTTTCCTCTGCGTCCTCGCGCACTTCTTCGGCCACTCGCTTCGGTCGCTCATGATGCACCAGTCCAGCCGCCGCACGGGCGAGACACTGGGTAAGCGCTCGGCGGGCGAATTCGTGGTGCCCATGGTCCTGGCGGGGATCGGCCTGGCCCTGGTGATCGGCGTCCTGTTCGAGGCGCGCGTCACCCTGGGCGAGGTGGCCATAGATCGGTTCGCCCAGGACAGCGCCAAGATCGAGGAACTGCGACGCACGGCGAGCTGGCTTAGGGTGGACGGCAACCTGGTGGCCGCGAACGAGCAGGCGAACCGGGCAGATGACCTGGAAGCGCTCGCCAAGGAGCAGCGGGAGTACGCGGCCTCGATGAGCGGGCTGAGCTTCCCGATCCTGCTTCTCAATACGACACTCATCCTCGTCGCGATATCGGCTGCCTACTTCCATATGCGCGACAGGCGGCGAGATCGGTTCAATGACTCGCCATTCGAGCGCCAGCGGCGCGAACTGGTGGACCTCGGCGATTCGATTCAGCAGCGTGTGGCAGACGCGATGGGAGACGCGGTGCTTACCATTCGCGGCCTGACCAGCTTACTTTCAGAGACACCCCTGCGGGAGGCGCCCGCGCTGGCCAGCCAGCTCGAGGCGACGATCGTGGCGTATCGCGCGGAGAACGGGCGGTTGCGCGGCCTGGACACCAGGGAGATCCAGGCATTCGCCGAGCCGGTCGAGCTGCAGCTTGTGGTGCAGGAGCGGGACATGCGTGACTTGCTGATGCGCGACCCGGAGAGCTACGAGAGCGAGCGCCGCGGCCTGCAGGAGACCTTCGAGAAGACTCGGGCCAAGTTCACGGAAGAGGCGACGGCATGGTGATCCGAAAGTCCTGGATGCTGGCCTGCCTGCTCGGCGCGATGGCGCTGGCAGGCTGCGGCACACAGGAGGGCGCTGCGTCGGGTGGCGAGGGGGAAGGTGGCGTGGTCAAGCGATCGACGCCGCAGCTGGTGGTATTCGTCTACGATCGCTCGACCAGCATCTCGGACCATCAGCTCGAACTTGCGCGCCAGCTCACGAACGACAGGATCCGCAAGCTGGATCACGGTGACCGGATCGCCGCTCACCAGCTTCTTCAGCTCTCTCTCGAAGAGCCGCCGCAGCGCTGGTCCGAGACCGTCCCGCCACGTCAGTTCACCGAGCAGGCCATGATGCGGGACTCGGTGACCCGAGCTCGATTCCTGAGGGACGCCCAGGACTACCTCGTCGCGTTTACGGACACCACGAGTCGAGACAACATCGACGGTACGGACATCCTGTCGACGCTGCACGATGTGAGTGCCGACCTCCAGGCCGCACCGGGGCGCGAGGCCACTCTGTACATCTTCTCGGACATGCTGCAGTCGAATCGGAGCATCGACATGGAGGGACTGCGGAAGATGCCTCCGTCCGGCTGGATCGAACGCGAAGCGGCCAACGAGACGCTCCCCGACCTTTCAGGCCTGTGCGTGTACGTGATCGGGGCCCGGGTAGACACGCGCGCGAGCCAGCACGTGAAGGAATTCTGGCAGGAGTACTTCGAGGCTACGGGCGCCGCTTTCGAGTCGCGCAACTACACGCTGCGTCCGGTGGAGCTCCCCGAGCACCCCTGTACCTGAACCTGTAACGCGCACGAGTGCTTCAGAACGGCTTGGTGCGGGCGAGCCAGGCGCCGATCACGCCGAGGATTGGGGCAGCGATCCACACCAGGCGGCTCAGGTCGGGCCTGACCGTCGGCACGGCCAGCAAGGCGCCCACGGCCATCCAGATCGCTAGCTTGGCCCAGGTCCATCCGGGCATGCCGGCGCCCATCGCTCCGGTCGCTCCCAGCCACCCGAACCCGCCGAGCAGGATGAGGAGCAATCCGACTCCATAGGTGACAGTGGTCAGCCGCCGAGCCCCATTCGAGTCTCTTGTTCCGCCGTTGATGCCGTGCAGCGTCAGTCCGCCAAGCGACAGGAAGACCATGAGGATTCCGGCAATGTGCACGAGCTTGTACGTGTCGGGTGACATCCAGACAGCTCCATCTCGAGTTCCGGACGTGTCCGGCCGTTCCGGACGCCCCTGCGGCGCCGGCCGGTTCCGGGCTACCTTAGGCGGTGGCGCCGCCCGGGGGAAGAGGGCGGCGCGTCGAGCGCTATGCCACCGAACAGGAGATGTCACCGTATGAGTGATCCGGTCTATCTAGCTCGTTCGACCGTGCGGAAGATCGAGGGTGTCCACCGTGAGGCGGAGATCGCGGCGGGGGTCCGCTTCGAGATGGGGGTGCACGGGGCCATCAAGGAGCACTACCGGCTGGAGGGGAAGAACCTGCCCCTTCCCGTGGACTACATCGTGGCCGCGACCGGCGGGTGAATGCTGGGCACACTCAACGGCGCACTGGAGGTGCGCGGGATCATGCTGGCGCCCGAGGACATCGTGGCAGAGGCGGAGGGCGTGAACGAGATGGTGGAGGGACTACCTGTACTCACCCGGATCGTCGTGCGCTACAGGCTCAGAGTCCCTGCTGCCGTCAGAGACAAGGTAGACCGGGCGCTCGAGCGCCACGCGTCGAAGTGTCCGTCGGCCGCCAGTCTGAGGGGCGCGGTATCGGTGGTTTGGGAAGCCGAGATCGACGAAACGACCTGAGGGTCGTCAGGTCCGCTCCGCAAAACTCACCCATTGCTGCAAGGTGTGTCGGAAGCGCGCTTCGGCGCGCTTCCACGTGCCGCACTTCTATGTCCAATTATTGCTGGTAGTTGCGGGCTGTCGCGCACTCGGGGCCGCGAACCTGCGAGGGCCCTGTCCCGGCGGGCCAAGCGACCAACGGGACGACTTGTCCCATTCCTCGGGCCCGCAAGGGAGGATCCATGCGACCGAACTGCCATCCGGCCAGCCGCGGCCTGACGTATCTGGGCCTGGCGGCTGTGGTGTTCACGGGTTTCGAACTGGGGATCCGCATGGCGGCGGACGCGGCTGGTGTGTGGGGCATCGTGGCCGCATCCGTCCTGTTCCCCGTTACCATCACCGCGGCGCCTCTATTCGCGCTCGCCGTCGGTCACTGGATTCCCGCGCTCGTCGTGTACGGAGGTGCCTTCGCAGCCGGCGCTCTTTACACCAGAGATGAGCGTGACGGATCGACTCGCGGATCCTCCGCTACATCTTGATGTCGACCAGCTCGAACTCGTAGACCAACGTAGCGTTCGGCGGAATGGCCCCGGGCACGCCGCGGGACCCGTAGCCGAGCTTGGGCGGGACTACGAGCCGACGCTTACCCCCAATCCGCATCCCTGCGACCCCTTCCTCCCATCCGGCTATCACGTCGCGTCTGGCCCCAAGCTGGAAGCTGCGTGCCTCTCCTGCATCGCGCGTGCTGTCGAACTGCTCTCCGTTGGGAAGCCAACCCGTGTAGTGCACGACCACCACGTGCCCCGAACGTGCGGAGAGACCTCTTCCCTCGACCAGGTCTTCGATGTACAGGCCTGACGGCGTTTGGCGCATGGCTGCGAGGTCGATTCCCAGCACTTCGGCGAACTCTGAGGGAACCGTGGACTCGACATGCTCGGTCGCGCCGTCGACCGGCCGCTCCGTCTTGCCCCGGTCGCGCACGTCACAGCCCGCCACGAGGGCAAGGGCGAGCAGCGACGCCCCTCGCCCCAGCCTGCTACTCATCGGCCGCTGGGCTCCGAGCGCCGAGGTCGCGGTCCAGCATGAACAGCGCCGCGCCATCGGCTCCGAACATCTTCATGCGCTGGATGATTTCGTCGATGCTAGCCTCCTCCTCGACCTGCTCGGTGATGAACCACTGCAGCATGACCTGGGCGGGGCGGTCCTGCTCCTCGTGCGCGAGGTCGAACAACCCGTTGATGCGTGACGTGACGAAGCGCTCGTGCTCCAGTGACTGCTCCATGATCTCCAGCGGCGATCCGAACTCGAAGGGCGGCTTGTCGATCCCATGCAGCTCGACGCGTCCTCCCCGCTCGATGAGGAAGTCGTAGAAGCGCATGCCGTGCTCGACCTCTTCCTGGGCCTGCATCCGCAACCAGTTGGCGAAACCAGTGAGGTTCCTTTCAGAACAGTCAGCCGACATCGCGAGGTACATGTAGGCGGAGTAAAGCTCGAACTTGATCTGCTCGTTGATCGCTTCCTGGAGCTTCTGGCTGATCATCTCTCGTACCGTGATTCGCTTGGGTGGACTGAACGATGTACGGCACCGTTGCCGTACGATCCACAACCTGTCCGCTGTTCGGCGGGCCGGCAACCGGGGGTCCAACTGCCACGCGGTTAGCCACCGATCCATACCGTCTTGACGTTGAGGAACTCGCGCAATCCGTAGATCCCCAACTCTCGACCGTAACCCGATCGCTTGATGCCCCCGAACGGGAGTCTCGGATCGGACGCCACCATCCCGTTGACGAATACGGATCCCGCCTGAAGCCCTTCGACGAACCGGGCGGCGATCTCCGCGTCGTCGGTCCACACGGCCGCCCCGAGGCCGAAATCGGTCGCGTTGGCAAGGTCGAGCGCCTCGTCCGCGCTGCTTACCCTGAACACCGGGGCGACGGGTCCGAACAGCTCCTCGATTCCGGCGGGGCACTCCCGCGGGACCTCCGTCAGGACCGTTGGAGGATAGAAGAACCCGGTCTCCGGTGGCATCACTCCTCCGGTGCGGAGGCGGGCGCCGGCTGTCACGGAGCGTTCGACCTGTCCGTGCAGCTCCGTGCGGATCGCCTCGGTCGCGAGCGGGCCGACATCCGTATCGGGTTCCAGGGGGTCGCCCACGCGCAGGCTCTCCATGTGGCGGATGAACAGGCTCTCGAATTCGGCGGCGCAATCCTCGGCTACGATGAACCGCTTGGCCGCGATGCAGGACTGCCCGTTGTTGATGATACGTGCCTGCACTCCGGTCCGCGCCGCCGCCTCGATGTCTGCGTCGGCGAGAACGATAAAGGGGTCGCTTCCTCCGAGCTCGAGGACGGACTTCTTGAGATGCTGCCCCGCTGCCCGCGCCACGGCCCGGCCAGCCGGTTCGCTTCCGGTGAGCGTGACCGCCGCGATCCGGGGATCCGCAACCAGGGCCTCGGCCCGCGCCGCCGGAATCAGGAGTGATTGGAAGGCGCCGGCCGGGAATCCGGCTTCCAGGAACAGCGACTCGATGGCGAGCGCGCATCCCGGAACGTTGGACGCGTGTTTGAGAAGGCCGGCATTCCCTGCGACCAGGGCGGGAGCGGCGAACCGGAATACCTGCCACAGGGGAAAATTCCAGGGCATGACGGCCAGTACCACGCCGAGTGGCTCAAAGCGTATCCGGCTCTCTCTCGCCCCCGAGGCGACGATCTCGTCTGCCAGGAACGCGGCTCCGTTCTCGGCGTAGTAGCGGCACACCCATTCGCACTTGTCGACTTCGGCGAGAGCGGAAGTCAGCGTCTTTCCCATCTCCGAGGTCATCAGGCGACCGAGCTCCTCCCGCCGGGCCCGCAAGCGGTCAGCCGCCGCCGCCAGCCATTCCGCCCGGCGCTCGACCGACAGCGCGGCGAACCCCGGCTGAATCTCGGTCGCTCGGTCCAGGAGGGCTTCGAGCTCCGCCTCGCTCGGGACGTCATACTCCCGCAACACTTGCCCCGTGGCCGGGTTCATGCTCTTGATGGACATGTCGATCCTGGTCCCGGTGATATGAAACCGACAGCCGGCGGGTGCCGTAAGAACCGCCAGAAGATAACCACGAACCAGCCGGAGAGCCCGTGCCTCGGGTAAGATCGAACATCCGCCGGTTTACCCTGGCATGCGCCACTCTGGCGTGCGTTGGACTCATCCAGCCCCCTTCCGCGTCTGCACAGGCGCACTCGCCGCCGACCGGCCGCGCCGCGCGTTCATCTCGGCCGGACACCATTCCATCGGATACATACGTGGACGAAGGCGCTCGTTACCTGATTCAGCGAGCGCAGCAGGCTCGCGGTACGGAAGCGGCGGGTCTCGCCAGCTACGAGGCCACGATCACGGAGCGCGTCTACGTGGGCCTCTCGGCCTCCCGATTCCGCCGCGAGCGGGGGCTGTTCGTGAGCGAGCAGATCGCCCGGGTGCGGTGGGACGCGGCCGGCACCGAAACGTACCGGTGGCTCGGAAGCCGGCAGGAAGTGCCTATCATAGGTGACGCGGCCGAAATCGACGAAGGCTGCCGGACCCGGGACGGAGAAACGACCCGGTGTGGTGAGGACCCGGACGACCTCATCCCTCTCGATCCGACCGAGGACCGCCTGATGATGGGCGGGGAGACCTTCCTCCACCCCCTCGCTGACACGGCGGGCTTACACTACCGGTTTTCTTCCGGCGACACCATCCGAATCGTGCTTCCGTCCAGCGGCCGCGAGATCACTCTCGTGCAGATCAATATCGAGCCGAGGCGGCCTGAGTTCGGGCTCCTCGCGGGCGCCGTGTGGTTCGACAGGGAAACCGCGGCCCTCGTGCGGGGTGCCTATCGGCCGGCGCGCGACTTCAACCTGGAGATCGACGAGCCCGACGATGCAGAAGACGTGCCCGGCTTCATCAAGCCGATTACCGCCAGCGTCGATCACATGATCGTGGATTACGCGCTGCAGGAATTGCGCTGGTGGCTGCCGTGGCGCATTCGATTCGAAGGAGAGGGCCGGGCCGGCGGGTTGCTCAGGGTGCCGGTCGCGGTCGAGATCACGGTCAGGGACTACTCGCTCAACCAGGTCGACACTCTGGACGTGGCCCAGGAAGATCTGCCTCCGGGATGGGAGAGGCGCACGCACGAACGCGAGCTGGACGATGGGACGAAGATCCGGGAGGTAGTGATTCTCCCGCCCCGCGACTCGCTCCGGAACTCACCTCTCCTGTCCGACGACTTCTTTGCGGGCGAGCCGCTGAGCTTCAGCCGGGCCGAGATCGAGCGGATGGAAGAGGAACTGGACCAGCTCACGGTGGCCAGCGCCCTGCCCAGCCCCGCCCTGTCGCGGTTCGGGATCTTCCGCTACAACCGTGTGGAGGCTCTGAGCGCCGGGTTGCGGAGGGAAGGCCCGGTTGCCGGCATGACCGGTTGGGGAGAGCTCCGGCTCGGGATCGGTGACCTGATTCCGAACGTCGAACTCGGCCTGCGCGAGGATGTGTCAGGCGGGTCCGTCGAGGCGTCAGCCTACTACCGGTTGCAGGCGGCCAACGACTGGGGCAATCCTCTCAACCTCGAGAGCTCGATCAACGCACTTCTGTTCGGCGCAGACTACGGTGAGTACTACCGGGCAGGCGGAGTCTCCATCGGGCTCAAGAACGAGACGGGTCGGGTTCGGCACGAGGTCACGGCTTTCGCCGAGTCGCATTGGTCGGAGAAGAAGAACACGAACTTCTCGTTGGCCAATCTTCTCGGACGGTCAGACCCGCCGCCGAACATCGAAGCGGACGCGATCTCGATCGCCGGCCTCGCCGGGCGTTTGCGTACCCAGTCGGGGGTGGATCCCGGTGAGCCGATCACCACCGGATCCGTCTGGGGTGAGGTGGGCGTCGGCGACGTGGAATACGCGCGCATCGCCATAGGCGCGAGTGCGTCGCTCCCGCTGTTCTGGAGACTCGGCGGCAGCCTCGAGTGGTCCGTCGGGACCACGTTCGGGGACGTGCCCACCCAGCGCCTGTACTATCTCGCCGGGCCGCAGACGGTTCGTTCGTTCGAGCCGGGCCAGATCGCCGGCGAGGCGTTCTGGCTGGCGCGCGTCGAGCTTGCTGTCGGATATCCGCTGTTCCGGTTGGTGGGGTTCAGCGACTTCGGCTCCGCCGGGGAACTGCCTGATCTGGGGTCGGTCGATCCGTTCGTCGCCGTGGGCGGGGGCTTTTCCCTCCTCGACGGCCTGCTGCGGGCGGATCTGGCGCGAGGAGTACACGGTTCGGGACCGCTGCGCTGGCAATTCCTGCTGTATCTCGACGCCCTCATGTAGCGGGCTTTTCACCTGGGTCTCGGAGTACGATCTTGTCCCGACGGCGGTGAGCGCACGAGACGAAAGGTCGCTTCGATGGTCATCTCTCCGGTCCAGGTCAAGATCTGCTGCATCCGGTCGTCCGAGGAAGCTCGGACGGCGGTGTCGTTCGGCGCGGCAGCCGTCGGGCTGGTCTCGGAGATGCCGGTGGGACCGGGCGAGCTGTCCGTGGATGCGATCAGGGAAATCCTGGAGTCCGTGCCGTCTTCCGTCGGCACCTTCCTCCTCACCGCGGTAACCGATGCGGGTCGCCTGATCGAGAAGGTTCGGGCTTGCGGAGTGAATACGCTCCAGTTGTGGGATTCGCTCGAGCCTTCCCACTATGCTCGCCTGCGCAAGGAGCTGCCCGCCGTGTCCATCGTTCAGGCCATACACGTGATCGACCGGTCCTCGGTGCACTCGGCCGTCGAGGCGGCGCGACTCGTGGACGCCCTGGTGCTGGATTCCTCCAGCCGGCAGGCACCGCTGCGCTGGGAGTCACAGGCTGGCTCGACGCACGATTGGGACATCAGCCGCCAGATCGTCGAGACGGTGGACTGCCCGGTGCTGCTTGCCGGAGGACTCGACGCGGACAACGTCGAGTTCGCGGTGCGCACGGTCCGTCCATACGGGGTTGACGTGTGCACCGGTGTGCGGACCGGAGACGCGCTCGACCGCCGGAAGCTGGTCTCGTTCGTCGAAGCGATCCGGAGGATCTCCGCCTGATTGGGGGCCGGTGCTCAGCCGGTCAGCTCGACCAGGCGCGGAAGCACGACTCCGGCCGGGCCCAGCAAGCTGACATCGGCTACGTGGCTGATCGGAGTGGGCTCCAGGTTCACCTCGATGATCCCGGCGCCTCTCGATCCCGCCATTCTGGCGAACGAAGCGGCCGGCTCCACCAGGCCGGACGTGCCGACCACGAGCATGACCTGGCATTCGCGCATCGCCTCGTCCGCGGCGACGAGTGCGAAGTCGGGCAGGTTCTCACCGAACCATACCACTGCCGGGCGGAGCATGTCGCCGCACTCGGGGCACGGCGGAACGGCCTCGGGCGGCAGATCGCTGGAGGCGCACCGGTAGGAGCAGATCCGGCACCGGACCTGCCGCAGCGACCCGTGCAGCTCCGTGACGTTCTCGCTGCCGGCGGCACGGTGAAGACCATCCACGTTCTGCGTTATCAGCCAGAATCGATCCCACCGGCGCTCGAGTTCGGCCAGAGCGCGGTGGCCATCGTTGGGCTCGATCCCGGCCAGGGCTGCGATCCGGAATCGATAGAAGTCCCAGACCGCCTCCGGGTCCCGGTTGAACGCTCCCGGGGTAGCCAGGTCCATCGCCGACCGGCCGCGCCAGAAGCCCCCGGCTCCGCGGAACGTCGGCACCCCGCTCTCGGCCGAGATACCGGCTCCCGTGAGCACGGCCACACGCCTCGCCCGCGAGAGCATTTCGGCTGCCGTGCGCAGGCTGCTCTCGTCCATGTCGTTCACGGCCTGACCTCCGGTCACTGGTGAAACGCGCGTCTCTTCCCGCAAGTTATCCCGCCATGCGAACCCTCGTCATCCTGAATCCAGTTGCCGGCGGCCGGGCGGACGCGCGCGACCTGCATCGTCTCATCGGGCGGAAGATCGAAGGTGACTTCGTGACCACCGCGAACAGCGGAGATGCCGTGGCCATAGCCACCGAGGCGTCCCGCGCGGCGTACGGATCCGTCGTCGCGGTCGGGGGCGACGGAACGGTCCGAGAAGTGGCGATGGGATTACACCTCGGCGGTGGTGTGTCACGTCTCGGAATCGTGCCGGCCGGGACCGGAAACGACCTCGCCTTCTCTCTCGGCATACCCGCGGATATCGAGCGGGCAGCAGACGTGGCGGCAGGCGGCAGAACCGTCGACCTGGACTTGATCCGCGCGTCCAGAAGCGACGGGGTGGGGGAGCCGCGCTTCCTGGCCAACGCCGCGGTGGCTGGATTTGGCGGGCGAATCGGCGATCGCATGAGCCCGACGCTGCGCCGTCGGTTCCGTCCCATCGCGTATCCCCTCGCCGCCCTGGGCCAGATCCGGGATCTGCGTCCCCACTCCGTGCGGCTGGAGATCGACGGCCGGAAGATCGAGACCAGGGCCCTGATGATCATCGTGGCGAACGGCGAGTACGCCGGCGGTCGCATCCGCTTCGCTCCGGGAGCGTCCACCGGTGACGGACTGCTGGACCTGGTGCTCGTCCACGCTGTGAGTCCTCCGAAGATCGTAACCCTGGTACCACGTGTCCTATCGGGCCGGCACACGGGGCACCCCGCCGTTTCCATGTTCCGTGCTGCCAGCGTCCGGATCGAGTCTGATCCACCGATGTGGGTCAATCTCGACGGGGACACCTGGCGGGCCGGCAATTCCTCGTTTCAGATCGTTCCCGCCGCCATTCGAGTGGCCGTTCCCTGACGGGCAACGCTGACTCCGTTGTCACATGTCCAAGCTTGCAGAGGAACACGGGCCGCCGCCCGTCGTCGAGCTGGAGCCCCGAGCCGGGGTGAGACGAACGCGAAAACGAGGAGCGTGGGAGATGAGCGTGAAGGTATGGGGATTCGTCGCCGCGGCGACGCTGGCAGGAGCCGTGGCCGTGGCCGGGACGCTGAGCGCGCAGGAGAAGCCCGACTCGGAGAGCCGGGTGCGCGTGCTCGCGTTCAGCCAGGGAAGCTACCTGGGCTTGTTCATAGCCGATGTGACGGCCGAGGATGTCGAGAGACTGGACCTCCCGGAAGAACGCGGCGTGCTGATCAGTGGGGTGGCGGACGAGGGTCCGGCCCGCGATGCCGGCTTGCAGGAGGACGACGTGATCGTGAGCTGGAACGGCGATCGAATCGAAGGCGAGACGCAGCTTCGCCGGATCCTGGGAGAAACACCGGCGGGACGCACGGCGTCGCTCGGCGTCATTCGCGCAGGCTCGGAACGAACCATCGCCGTCGAGCTCGGCCATCGCGGCGGTCCCGGGGGCGCGTTCAGCTTTCGCTCGGGGTGGGACGAGGACCAGGCGATCGAGCTTCGCGAACATCTCGAGAAAAGCCGGGAGCACCTCGGAGACGTGAGGGTCCATATCGGCGAGATGCCGCACGTCATGACCCTCATGTCGATGCGGGGCGGGCGACTTGGCGTCGCGATCCAGACGCTGGACGGCCAGCTCGCCGAGTATTTCGGCCTGGACGATCGCGCCGGCGCGCTGATCACCAACGTCCGCGAGGACTCGCCGGCGGCTGCGGCGGGTCTGAAGGCAGGTGATGTGATCGTCGCGGTGGCTGGTGAGGACGTGGAGTCCCCATCCGAAGTGTCGCGATTGGTGTGGGACGCCGATGCGGGACCCGTCGCCATTCGGATCCTGCGGGATCGCCAGGAGCGTACGGTGACCGTTGACCTTCCGGAGTCCGAGAACGGGGAGATGAACGGCTTCTTCTTCGGGCCCAAGGACTTCGACATGGAGTTCGACGTCGACGACGCGCACGTGGAGTGGGCCGAGCCGCTCCGGGAGCTGTCCCGCCTCGAGGTGTTCAGGTCGCCCGAGGGACCGGTGAACTGGGTGCCCATGCGGTCCGTGCGGTCGGTGCCGCGCTCGCTGTCGATCTGAGCGTAGCCGCGCGGGGGCGGTCGCTCGGCCGCCCCCGCGCGACGGCAAGTTGCGCACGTCTGTATCCGTGATTGTCGCGGCTCGCTGCGCCCGCTAACCTGTCGTGCATGTCGAACGGACAGGATCCCCGCGAGATCATCACTCCGGACGCCTTTTCGGTGTCCCAGGACCTGCTCGGTCTTCCCCTCGCTCATCCGTGGCGCCGGGCCGCGGCGATCCTCATCGACCTGGTGCTGATCGCCCTCCTGGCCAACGCGAAGTCCGTACTGTTCGCACTCGCCGGGGGGACGTTTCTCTTCTGGCTCGCCTTCAGGGGGCGGAAGGCCGGACTGGGTTCCACGCTGGCGCGGGCCACGATCGGATGCGGCGGCGCCATAACGGTCTTCGTCGCCGTGGTCGCGATCTGGGGCACGATGTTCCTGGATGAAGACACGGTTTTGACCGACATCGGAGGGGAGGGCGGAGAGGCCGTGCCGCTGACGGTCGGCGCGGCGAGGGACTTCGGATCCATGCTGTTCACCGAGGACACTATCCAGGCGGAGGAGGCAGCCGCCCGACTGGTGCGCCGCCTCGAAGACGATGGGGTCTCTCCGGAGCAGATCCAGGAGATGCTGGCAGATGTCACGGTCGATGGCGACAACGAGCCCGTGATCCGCGCGATAAAGCGGGCGATCGGAGCGGAGGAGGCTTCGCAGGACCCGGAGTACGAGGAAATGAGCCTCGATTCGCTGCTCGAGGCCTATAATTCGGCCCTCGCCGCGGGCGACACGGCCGGCGTGCAGAGCACGGCGCCCGTTCTGGGCCGGCGCCTCGCACGGGCCGACTGGGACGCCAGCGAAAGGGAGATCGCACGTCTCGAGGCGCGGAGCGATGGACTGGCCGCCCAGTTGGTCGAGACCGAGCAGCGGTTGGAGGCCGAGCGCGACAAGGGCATCATCGCCACCATCATCGGCTTCCTGGACGAGCTGGGGCTGGGGATCGGCTGGTCCGGCCTGTACTTCACGTTTCTCACGGCCTTCTTCCGTGGCCGCACACCCGGGAAGCGGGTGTTGGGGATTCGCGTGCTCCGACTCGACGGCTCCGCCCTGAGCTACTGGGTCGCCTTCGAGAGGTTCGGCGGATACGCGGCCTCGCTGTTCACCGGCATGGAGGGTTTCCTGCGGATCCTGTGGGACCGGAATCGCCAGTGCCTGCAGGACAAGCTTGCGGAGACCGTCGTGATCCGGGAAACGAAGGAGGCCCGCGCCCAGCTGGCCGTGGGAGCAGCCAGGCGCGGAACCTCAGACAAGCCCTGGAAGGGTGGGGCGATCTCCGGTACCTGAGCGCTGCCTCAGTTCTGAATCAGCCCGATATCTCCAGAGCCGGTGTCCACCTCGAGCGATCCCCCGCCGGTTCCGACCCTTCCCCTCACGTAATCCTCACCCATCTCCTCGACGGTCAATGGGAAATCCGAGTGAATGTCGCCGGAGCTGGTGTCCAGCTCCACACTGGATTCCCACGAAACCGGCAGAGCGAGCGTCACGTCGCCGGAGCCCGTGTCCACCGAGATCTCGGAGGTACTGGACAGGAAGGCGATTTGCACGTCGCCGGAGCCCGTGTCCACAGACACCTCCGCGGCTTCGACGCCCTGTACAGCGACGTCACCGGAGCCCGTGTCCACGTTCAGTTCACCCACGGTGATGCCCGTTCCACTCACGTCGCCGGAACCCGTATCCGCCGTGAGATCGCCGCCTGACACGTTGTCGGCCGACACGTCGCCGGATCCCGTATCCACCGTCACGTCACCCCGCGCACCATCTATCGACACGTCGCCGGATCCCGTATCGAGCACCAGGTGGCCGGACGTGCCGGACGAAGAAATGTCGGCGGATCCGGCGCTGACCGTGAGATCGCCGTCCACGTTGGAAACGACAACTTCACCCGCGGCCAGGTAAACGAGAACCGTCCTGCCATCGGGGATCCGAATGTCCAGGTCGGCGTAGGCGTCGAGCCCCCCTCCGTCCTCCCGGATCTTCACCTTTCGACCCCGGTCGCCGCCTCCCCGATAGAACGTCCCGTCGTCCCGGACGTGCAGCTCGGTGCCGCCTCCGGCGTACGCGATCTCATCTGCGGGATAGACGATGCGAAGCGCCTCTACGCGTCGCACCCCGTCACTGTCGAGATCGACGGCGCCCGACGCCACCTGGAGCAGCCCGGCGTCCGCTCCTCCGCGCCGCACTTCGACCGTGAGTGCGGAGCCGCCCCCCGTGACGTTGACCTCGCCGGCGAGGTTCCACACCGCCGCCGGGTCGCCGGAAAGCTCGTAGGTCTCCTGTGCCGAGGCGGGCGCCGCCGGGACCACCAGAACCGCGGCTGCCACCAGGGTCCCGTTCCTGACGATTCTCTGAATTGACTCTGACTGCCACATCGCGTGCGCCTCCTGGATTTGCCGTGGTGATGACGCGTCGCACCGGACCCGTCCCCTAATGGATAGGGTACGCGTACTAAAGGTTGACGCCACCCTCAGTGCTCCCGATGCGGATCGTTCCGGTGTATCTTCGTCAGCCATGAACGAAGAGAACCGAGCTGGATTCTGGTCCGCCGCGCACAGCGCGGACCTGTACAGAATCGACGACTGGGGGCAGGGATACTTCGGTGTCTCCCCGGACGGCCGTGTGCAGGTCCGACCGGGCGGCGAAGACGAGGAAACGATAGACCTCCTGGAGGTTGTGGAGGGGCTCGGTGAGCGCGACCTGTCACCCCCGCTGCTCATCAGGTTCTCGGATATCCTGGCACACCGTCTACGGAGCCTGCGCGAGGCATTCGCGGGAGCCATCACCGAAAACGGGTATCGGGGACGTTACGTCGCCGCTTACCCCATCAAGGTGAACCAGCAGCGGCTAGTGGTCGAGGAAGTGTTTCGCTACGGGTCCGAATACGACTTCGGCCTCGAGGTCGGTTCCAAACCGGAGCTGCTGGCGGTGATGGCGTTGACGGGGGGGACGTCCGAACGACTCATCGTGTGCAACGGGTTCAAAGACGATGGCTATATCGAGGCGGCCATCCTGGCGGCGAAGCTGGGGCGGAGAATCGTTCCCATCGTCGAGGACCTGGGCGAGCTCCATCTCATCCTGAAGCACGCCCTGAAGCACGGCGTCCGACCCGCCATCGGAGTGCGTGTGAAGCTGGCCAGCCAGGGGGCGGGGCGTTGGAGGGGTTCGGCGGGCGAGAAGTCGAAGTTCGGCCTCTTCGTCAGCGAGATCCTCGAGATGGTAGAGGTGCTGTCATCGCATGGCATGCTGGACTCGTTGCAGCTCGTGCACTGCCACCCCGGTAGCCAGATCCACGACATCGACCGACTCAAGGACGCGATCGGCGAGCTCGGTCATGTCTACGCGGAACTGGTTCGCCTGGGCGCTCCGATCCGGTACGTGGATGTCGGAGGTGGCCTCGGCGTGGACTACGACGGAAGCCGCACGAGTTCTGATTCCTCGATCAACTACACTCTCGAAGAGTACGCCCGCGAAGTCGTGTATCGACTCGGTAGCGTGTGCGATGACCGGGGCGTACCGCACCCAACGATCGTGAGCGAGTCCGGGCGCGCCATCTCGGCCTACCAGAGCGTTCTCGTCTTCAAGGTCCTGGGGTCGGCCGGACCGCGGACGACGTACCCCGCCCCGTTTCCTCTTCCGGCGGAATATTCCGAAGCCGACGACGTTCCTCAACCCATTCGGGACCTGGTCGTCGCGTATGACGCGGTAGGCGAGGGACGTCTGGTGGAGTGCTTTCATGACTCCACCAGGGCCCGCGAAGAAGCCCTCAACTTGTTCAACCTCGGCTATTTGAGTCTCGAGCTCCGGGGCCTGGCCGAGCAGTTGTTCTGGGGAACCTGCGCCCGCGTCCAGGATGGGGCCCGCGAACTCGACGACGTCCCGGAAGAGCTGGAACCGCTCGAGGACATCCTGAGTGAGACGTATTTCTGCAACTTCTCGGTGTTCCAGTCGCTTCCGGACGCCTGGGCGATCGGTCAGGTGTTTCCCATCGTGCCGATTCACCGCCTGGACGAGTGTCCCACCCACCGGGCGGTACTTGCCGATGTGACCTGCGATTCGGACGGACAGATCGACCGCTTCGTGGACGGCCGCGCCACGATCGACGTTCACGAACTCCTGCCCAATTCAGACTACTATCTCGCCGCTTTCCTGGTCGGTGCGTACCAGGAGGCGCTCGGAGATCTGCACAACCTGTTTGGCGACACACACGTCGTTCACGTGCGCCTGCACGAAGAGGGAGGCTGGTGGATCGAGGAGACCGTCGAGGGAGACACGGCGCGTGAGGTTCTGGGCTACATGCAGTACGACGCGGAACGACTGCAACCGCAACTGGCCCGCGATTGCGAAGTGGCCGTCAGGGAGGGGCGGATGACGGTGGCAGAGACCCGAGAGCTGATGCGCTTCTACCAGGCCGAGCTCAGCGGCTACACGTATCTGGAGGCCGACTCGTGACCATCGACCCCCCGCATCCGATGTTCCTTGGCCTGTCGGCGGACGCGACTCAGGGCATCCCGGGGGCGGTCATCGTTCCCGTGCCCTATGACGGAACCAGCACTTGGCACAAGGGGGCGGACGCCGGGCCGCAGGCCCTGCTCGAAGCGTCGGCCGCCGTCGAGCTGTACGACATCGAGACGGCCCGCGAGCCCTGGCGCGACGGGATTCGGACCCTCGCCGCTCTGGAGATTCCGCTGGATCCGGAGGGCATGTCGTCCGTGGTTCGGGAGACCGTGGCCGCCATCCTGGAGGGAGGGGAACTGCCGGTCGTCCTCGGGGGTGAGCACTCCGTGACCATTGGAGCGGTGAACGCTGTCGCCGACCGGTTTGCGGACCTGACGGTTCTGCAGATCGATGCGCACGCCGACACCCGCGAAGACTACGAAGGCTCGACCCACAATCACGCTTGCGTCATGGCCAGGGCTCGCGAGCGCTGTCCGATCGTGCAGGTGGGTATCCGGGCCGTGGACGCAGCCGAGATGCCAGACCTCGACGCCGGCCGGGTCTTCTGGGCCCACGACATCGTACCGGCCGCGGACGACTCGTGGATGGACGAGGTCGTCGGGCTGCTGACGCCGAACGTGTACGTGACGATCGATCTCGACGCGTTCGATCCGTCGCTGATTCCGGCCACCGGGACGCCGGAGCCGGGCGGACTCGAGTGGTATCCGGTCAACCGTCTGCTCGGACGGGTCGCCCGGGCCAGCCGGGTGGTGGGCTTCGATGTCGTGGAGCTTCTTCCGGCCGCGGGGCACCATGCCAGCGCCTTCGCGGCCGCCAAGCTGGTGTACCGTTTCCTGGCGGAAATCGGAGCGGCCCACCCTGCTACCAGTCGAGAAGCGCCGCGAACATGAGCGGCGCCACGATGGTGGCGTCCGACTCGATCACGTACATCGGCGTGTCCACGTCCAGCTTGCCCCACGTGATCTTCTCCGAGGGAATGGCTCCCGAATAGGATCCGTAACTGGTCGTGGAATCGCTGATCTGGCAGAAGTAGCCCCAGAACGGGCACGGGCGCCGCAGGTCCTGGTGGATCATGGGTACCACGCAGATGGGAAAGTCTCCGGCGATCCCCCCGCCGACCTGGAAGAACCCCACGGTGCGCAGAGCATTGCCGGGAGGCACTACCGGATCCCCGTCCGTCTCTCCCAGATTCGCGACCGTCCGGCCCATGGTCGTCTCGGTATACCAGTCCGCCAACGCTGCCATGTACTCCAGGCCACTCCGCACGATATGGGTCCCCGACAGCCTGCCGTCGATCGCCCGGCCCACCACGATGTTGCCCATGGTGGAATCCTCCCAGCCCGGAACGAAGATCGGCAGGTCCCTCTTCGCCGCCGCCACGAGCCAGGAGTCCGCCGGGTCGATCTGGTACGCGTGTTCGAGTCGGCCCTCTCGGATCAGGCGGTAGAAGTACTCGTGCGGGAACCAACTCTCCCCCGCCTTGTCCGCTTCCCGCCACAGGCGGAGCACCTCTCCCTCGAGGACCCGGAACGCCTCCTCCTCCGGTATGCACGTGTCGGTGACCCGGTTCAGTCCCTGGTCCAACAGTTCCTTCTCGCGCTGCGGCGTCAGGTTCCGCCAGTCGGGCACCCGGACGTAGTGGTCGTGCGCCACCAGGTTGAACAGGTCCTCTTCCAGATTGGCGCCCGTGCAGGTAATGGCGTGGACCAGGCCTCGCCGGATCATCTCGGCTAGCGACAGGCCGAGCTCGGCCGTGCTCATCGCGCCGGCCAGGGTGACCATCATCCGGCCCCCGGCCTCGACGTGCGCCCCGTACGCTTCCGTCGCCTCCACCAGGGTGCGGGCGTTGAAGTGACGGTAGTGGGTGTCGATGAACTCGCGGACGCTCATAGCTCTACCCCATGTATCTGGCCAAAACCTGGAAGCGGCGACACGGTCGCGCAGACGACCGGTACGGGGCCGACACTAGCCGTGCGGTTCGCACGCTGCAATCGTATCCGGAGGACTCGACGGCCGAGCGGATCGATCACCAGCCAGATGAGGCTAAGCATGGAAGTACAGTTCTGGGGAGCGGCCAGGGAGGTGCCCGGCTCGATGCACCTGCTCAAGGTGGGCGGCCGGCGGATTCTGCTGGACTGCGGCCTTTACCAGGGACGACGGAAGCACGCATTCGAGCGTAACCGGGACTTCCCGTTCGAGCCGTCGTCGATCGACGCGGTGGTGCTCAGTCACGCGCACATCGATCATTGCGGCAATCTCCCGACTCTGGTGCGGGCAGGCTTCAAAGGGAAGATCTACGCCACGCCGGCGACCCGCGACCTGTGCCGGCACATGCTGGTCGATTCCGCCCACATCCAGAAGTCGGACGTGCGGTACGTGAACCGGAGGCGCAAGCGCCAGGGCAAGAGGCCCTTCGAGCCCCTGTACCTGATAGGGGATGCTCGCAAGGCGCTCGCCAGGTTTCGCCCGGTGCCCTACGGGCGTGCGTTCGAGCCGGCGCCCGGAATCCGGGCCACTTTCATCGATGCCGGCCACATCCTCGGGTCCGCCTCCGTGATACTCGACCTCACGGAGGGAAGTCGCACGCGCCGTCTCGTGTTCTCCGGCGACGTCGGCCGCAGGGGTCTCCCGATTCTCCGCGATCCGCAGATTCCCGGGGATGCGGACTACGTGATCATGGAGAGCACCTACGGCGACCGGGAACACGATCCGCCGTCCAAAGCACGCGAATACCTGCTGGAATGCGCGGCCTCCACCTACGCCGCGGGTGGCAAGCTGCTCGTCCCGGCGTTCGCCCTCGGGCGGACCCAGGAGGTCGTGTATCGATTGAACCAGCTGTGGGAGGACGGCGCGTTGCCGCCGATGGACGTGTTCGTGGACAGTCCCCTGGCGATCAACGTGACCGAAGTCTACTCCGATCACCCGGAATGCTACGATCGGGAGATGCTGGATACGATGGCGACCGACTCGGACGGCGATCCCCTCGGCTTCCGGCGACTGCGCTACGTGCGCGCGGCAGAGGAATCGAAGGCCCTGGACGCTCGCAAGGGACCGGCGATCATCATTGCCGCGTCAGGGATGTGCGAAGGTGGTCGCATCCTGCACCACTTGAGCCACTACCTGCCCAGGTCCAACACGACCGTTCTGTTCGTCGGCTATCAGGCCCAGCACACCCTCGGGCGGCGCCTGCTGGAGGGAAACGGGGAGGTTCGGGTGCTGGGCGTCCCGGTCGACGTCCGCGCCCGTGTGGAGCGAGCCGATTCATACAGCGCCCACGCCGATCGCACGGGGCTCCTCCGCTGGGCCGAAGCCGTCCGAGATCGGGGACGGGTGGTGCGGTACTTCCTTGTACACGGGGAGGTGGAGAGCGCTATGGCGCTTGCCGCGGATCTACGATCGGCGGGGACGGCCGACGTGGAGGTGCCGGAGCGGGGAAGCAGGTTCGAGCTGAGCTGAGCCAGGTCCGCCCGCTCACGGACCGTCGGCGGCCCACTCTTCGAGGTTGCCGCGGATGAGTGCCACCGCTTCGTCCACCGTGTCCACGCAGACCGGGATCTCGAGGTCTTCGGGGTCGGCCAGGTTGCCGTCGTCCGCCAGCCAGTGCTTCTGGCCCCACTCCACGAGGTCCCTCCACATTTCGCCCACCATGATGAGGGGGCGACGCTTCAGGTGACCGACCTGGCACAGCTGCCAGACCATCAGCGCCTCCAGGGTCGTGCCTATCCCGCCGCGCATGACCACGAAAGCGCTGGACAGTTGGACGAAGTGGTGCAGGCGCGAGAAGAAGGTCCCGTGGTGATATAGCTTCTCGACGAACGGATTGGGGGCCTGCTCGTGCGGAAGCTCTACGTTGAGGCCTATCGAATAAGTGCGGTTGGCCACGTCTCCCAGCAGCTCGCCTTCGTTCGCGGCCTGCATCAACCCGGGGCCACCTCCCGTGATGATGTCGCACCCCATCGCGGCAAGCTCCTGGGCCAGCCGGCGGACCTCGAGGTACAGCTCGTCGCCCGCATGCATCCGGGAAGAGCCGAAGATCGTCACGCGGTAGTACGTGGGTCGCGGAGGCATGACTGCGGCGAGGCCGTCGACGACACCCCACAGCTCGCGCAGCGACACCTCCATCGCCTTGTACATCTGGCGGGAGGCCTCCGGTGAAAGGGCCGGAGTCTCGATACGCAGCGCCTGGAGCCGCTTCGCCCCGTTGTCGCCGCCGTCTGGTTCCGTCATGCTGTCTTTCCTCGCTTTCGCCGTGTGTCGGAAGGTAAGCCGGTTGCGGCGCGCTCTCCAGAGCGACGAAGGCGCGACAGGAAGGTCCCGTCCTCGCCGCGGTACACGATCTCGACCTCCCAGCCCGCTCGCGAGGCCAGAATCGACAGTGTCCGGGGGTCGACATACAGCTGGCTGAACGGGTCGCCCCGCTGACCGTCGAACTCGAGCTGGAACTGAATCTCGCCCACGTACCGGCCGTCCTCCCGGCTGGCCACCCGCACCCCATCCGAGGCGCGCCAGTCGGATGCGAAACGCCGCATGTCCGAAGAATCAGCGATGACCTGGCCGCCCGGGGCTATGAGGTCGTCAAGGCCCGCGAGGAATCGTTCGAGCCCCGCCAGTGTCTCGGGCAGTCCCCATCCGTTCATGAGCATCAACACCGTATCCCATCTTTCCGCCGGCAGTTGGAATACGTTACCATGCCGGGCGTCGGTCACGCCCCGGCGGCGCAGCAGCTCCACGAGTTCGGGAAGGACCTCGACCGCACAGGTCGAATACCCACGTTCCTGCAGGGCCAGTGCATGGCAACCGGCCCCTGCGCCCACGTCGAGCACCCGGCCGGTGCACAGGTCAAGGGCCGAGCGTTCCAGGAGCGGAAGCCCTTCCTCTCGCCGGAAGAACCACGCGGCCGGCAGGAGGTCGGAATTCCCCAGGTCGTCCACCACGAGGATGCTCGCGTCCTTGTTACCCCTCTCGAACGAGAGCAGCGCCCGGGCGTGAGGCTCCCAGCAGGCCCTCATACGCGTCGTCACCCTACTCGCGTCATCGGCTACCGTCACGCCACCTCACTCTTCCCTGAACACGACGCGCTCGACCGTGGAGCCACGTGCCATCGTCCCGCCGCCGTCGTACCTTGCGATACCCCATTCGAGGAGCCACCCGTGGATCCCGACTGCCCGTTCTGCGATCCTCCACCCGACCGCGTCTGGATCGGCCACGACCTGACGATCGCGACGCCCGACATGTTCCCGGCCGCTGAAGGCCACACACTGGTCCTGCCGCGCCGTCACGTCCAGAGCGTGTTCGCCCTCGAGGACGACGAGTGGGACGAGTTGTGGGATCTGGTCTCGACGGTGCGCGACGAGTTGCAGTCGCTGCATCGGCCGGACGGCTTCACCGTAGGCATCAACGACGGGCTCGCTGCCGGGCAGACAGTCGCCCATGCGCACGTGCACGTCATCCCGCGTCACCTGGGCGACGTGGCCGATCCGACCGGAGGTCTGCGCGGAATCCTGCCTCACAAGGCCAGGTACTGGGAACGCTGAGATCCGAACCTGGCGCTCAGCCGGGCGGAAAGTCTTTCAGCAGCTTGGCGACGGCGTCCTGGACCGTCTTCACTCGCTGCTCCGGCGAGTCCATATCGTCGATCGTCTTCGAAGCGCTGCCGCGCCATACGAGCTCGTTCGACTCGCGATCGATCACGTCGAGGATCAACGTGCCTTCGCTGTACGTGCGGACTGTAGTAGTCGTCATGCCGCCACCCCAGTAGCCGCCCCACCATCCGCCGGCTCCGTATCCGTACGTATCGTACTGTTGCCGGTCTTGCGTCCCCGTGTGATAGGCGATGAGGACGTCGGCCGAGGTCGGACGATCGGCCTTCCTGAGTCCCTTGGCGGTGAGGTCTTCGTCGATGGCGACGTACATTCGGCGCAGCATGATCTCGCTCACGCCTCCTTCGAGGCCCTGCTCCATCCAGGCGTACGTCGAGAGACCACTGAAATCGTAGGATTGGTCCCAGTCCGACGTCGTCGAGATGCCGGAGCAGCCGGCGGCGGCGAGTCCGAGACCGGCGACCGCGATCCATTTCCTCATCGTGCTCTCCCGGAGCGGGTAGATGCGAATCCGAGCCACAGTCTACTCCCCCGATCGGAGGGCAACAACACCTGCCGGAATGGCGCGAATATCGGACCTGAGAGACGGGCGTATACGTGCCTTGTGACAGCGTTCACGTGTCGATATCATGCGGAGTTATCCTCACCGATCCTCGATCTGAGGAGTGACCTATGAGACGGGTTTACTCCCTGTACAGCACCTCGGTCGGCAAGAAGTACACGATGGCTGTATCGGGTGCGATCTTCGTGTTGTTCGTGATCGTTCACATGTTCGGCAACCTCAAGGTCTATCTCGGACCCGAGGCCTTCAATCACTACGCGGAGGGACTGCGCGAGTTCGGACAGCCCTTCCTGGGCTACGAGTGGTTCCTGTGGGTCTTCCGGGCCGGCCTCGCCGTCTTTCTGCTGATTCACACCGTAGCCGCGTGGCAAACGTCCAGGCAGAGCTGGGCCGCTCGGGGGCGGAAATACAAGAAGAAGGACGACCTCGTGTTCCACTACGCGTCGCGCACCATGCGCTGGGGCGGCGTGGCCCTCCTGCTCTTCGCCGTGTACCACATTCTCCACCTGACCACCGGAACGCTGCACCCGGACTTCATTCCCGGGGATGCGTACCACAACTTCGTCACCGGATTCCGCTCCCTGCCCGTCGTGGCCGTGTATGGCGTGGCCATGATCGCGCTGGGCCTGCACCTGTACCACGGGGTCTGGAGCGCCTTCCAGACCATGGGCTTGGACGGACCCCGCATCAAGAAGTGGCGCGAGCCGACCGCTCTTGGCGTGGCCCTCGTGGTAGTGCTTGTGAACCTGTCATTCCCGGTGGCCGTCTTCACCGGGATCATACCGTAGAAGGGAGGGAGACATGGAGCTGCGCTCGAAGGTCCCCTCCGGTCCTATCGACCAGAAGTGGACGAAGCACAAGTTCGACATGAAGCTGGTGAACCCGGCTAACAAGCGGAAATACCATGTGATCGTGGTGGGCTCCGGACTCGCCGGCGCGTCCGCTTCCGCGACGCTGGCAGAGCTCGGGTATCACGTGAGCTGCTTCACCTACCACGACAGCCCGCGGCGGGCGCACAGCATCGCCGCGCAAGGCGGAATCAACGCGGCGAAGAACTACCAGGGAGATGGTGACAGCATCTTCCGCCTGTTCTACGACACGGTGAAGGGCGGCGACTTCCGCGCTCGTGAGGCCAACGTGTACCGTCTGGCCGAAGTCTCGAACGAGATCATCGACCAGTGCGTGGCCCAGGGCATACCGTTCGCGCGCGAGTACGGTGGCCTGCTGGCGAACCGTTCGTTCGGCGGCGCCCAGGTTTCGCGCACGTTCTACGCGCGCGGCCAGACCGGTCAGCAGCTGCTCCTCGGGGCCTACCAGGCTCTTATGAAAGAGGTTCATAGAGGACAGGTTAAGTTATATAATCAGTGCGAGATGCTGGATGTTGTCCTGGTGGACGGGCAGGCCCGTGGGATCGTGACCCGGCACCTGGTGACGGGGAAGATCGAGGTCCATCTCGCCGATGCGGTGGCCCTCGGCACGGGTGGGTACTCGAACGCGTTCTACCTGTCCACCAATGCCATGTACTGCAATGTCACGGCTGCCTGGCGGGCTTATCGACGAGGGGCCGGATTCGCCAATCCCTGCTACACGCAGATCCACCCGACCTGCATCCCGGTGGCTGGCGACTATCAGTCCAAGCTCACCCTGATGAGCGAGTCCCTGCGCAACGACGGTCGCATCTGGGTGTCGCAGCAGGTGGATGACGACCGGGCTCCGGGGGACATCCCGGAGGACCAGCGGGACTACTACCTGGAGCGCATGTATCCGGCATTCGGAAACCTCGTGCCGCGGGATCTCGCGTCCCGGCGTGCCAAGGACATGTGCGACCAGGGGAAGGGCGTCGGCGACACGAAGCTGGGGGTATACCTGGACTTCGAGGACGCGATCCAAAGACTGGGCGCCGAGGTGATCGAGGCGCGGTACGGAAACCTGTTCGAGATGTACGAACGGATCACCGGCGAGGACCCGTACAAAGTCCCGATGCGGATCTACCCGGCCCCGCACTATACGATGGGCGGGCTGTGGGTGGACTACAACCTCATGACCACCGTACCGGGACTGTACGCGATCGGAGAAGCCAACTTCTCGGATCACGGGGCCAACCGGCTGGGCGCGAGCGCTCTCATGCAGGGTGTGGCGGACGGGTACTTCGTCCTGCCGTACACGATCGCCGACTACCTGGCGCAGGCAAAGCTGGATCCGGTGGCTGCGGACCACGTCGAAGTCCGAGGTGCGCTCGAGGAGGTACAGTCGCGAAACGACCGCCTGCTGGCCCTCGATGGAGACCGGACGATCAACAGCTTCCACAAGGAACTCGGCCGAATCGTCTGGGACTATTGCGGCATGGGTCGCAGCGCCGCGGGCCTGAAGGAAGCCCTGCAGAAGATCCCGGTCCTCCGCGAGGAGTTCTGGGAGAACGCCAAGGTGGTGGGCGACGGAGAGTCGATCAACCAGACCCTGGAGAGAGCCGGCCGCGTAGCCGACTTCCTCGAGCTGGCCGAGGTCATGTGCCTCGACGCGTTGGTGCGCGAGGAATCGTGCGGCGGCCATTTCCGTGAGGAGCACCAGACGCCGGAGGGCGAGGCACGGCGCGACGACGAGAACTTCACACACGTGACCGTGTGGGAGTACGCCGGCGCTGACACGGCTCCCCGGGAACACAGGGAGCCCCTGGAGTTCGAATACGTTCCTCCCACGCAGAGGAGCTACAAGTAATGAAACTCAAACTTCACGTGTGGCGACAGGCCGGTCCGTCGGCAAAGGGCCGCTTCGTCACGTATGAGACCGATGCCAGCGAGCACATGTCCTTCCTCGAGATGCTCGATGTGGTGAACGAGGACCTCGAGTCCAGGGGCGAGGAGCCGATCGCGTTCGACAGCGACTGCCGCGAGGGGATCTGCGGCACCTGCGGCATGGTGATCAATGGCCGCCCGCACGGGCCCTGGAAGCGCACGACCGTATGCCAACTCCACATGCGCGAGTACAGGGACGGCGACCAGATCTGGATCGAGCCGTGGCGGGCGGACGGCTTCCCCTTGCAGAAGGACCTGTTCGTGGACCGGTCCGCTTTCGATCGAATCGTGGCGGCGGGTGGTTACATCAGCGTGCGCACGGGCAGCGTGCCTGAGGCCAATGCCATCCTGGTCGAACAGAACAACGCCGAGAAGTCGATGGACGCGGCTTCCTGCATCGGGTGCGGCGCCTGCGTGGCGGCGTGCCCCAACGCCTCGGCGATGCTGTTCACATCGGCCAAGGCCGCCCATCTGAACCTGCTCCCGCAGGGGCAGCCGGAACGCAACGGCCGCGTGCTGAACATGATCCTGACGATGGAGGCCGAGCAGTTCGGCTCGTGCACGAACCACGGTGCATGCGAGAATGCCTGCCCGAAGGAGATCAAGATCGATGTGATCGCGATGCTGAACCGCGACTATATGAAGGCACTCCTGAAGGCGAGCTGAAGTGAGTTTTTGCGAGACTCAGCTGGACCGACTCGCACCGCTGTGGGAGCGAATGCTGAGCCACCCGTTCCTCGTGCAGACGCGCGACGGCACCATTCCGCACGACACGTTCGCCTCGTGGATGAGGCAGGACTACCTGTTCGTAGAGGCGGCGATTCCCTTCCTGGCGGCCTTGATTCCCAAGGGTCCTGCCAGCCACTGGGAGCCCATGACGCAGGCGATCGGGGCATTGATCAGGGAGTTGCGGTTGTTTGAAGAACGCGCGGAGGCGGTGGGAGTGGAAATCAGGGGCACGCAGCCCTCCTTCACCACGCACGCCTACATCCAGTTCCTCCTCGCCACGGCGCAGAACGCGTCGTACGAGGAGGCCTATACCGTGCTGTACGCGGCCGAGAAGGCCTATCACGATTCCTGGAGGATGGTCCGTGACGGACTGGACCGGACGTCACCGTGGTGGCCGTTCGTCGAAAACTGGGCAGGTCCGGAGTTCGGAGCCTACGTGGCGTACTTGCAGGTGGAGCTGGACAAGCTCGCCCGGGAGGCGGGTCCCGAACGCCTCCATCGGATGATTGAAGCGTTCGAGACGACCGTGCGCTACGAGGTAGCCTTCTGGGAAATGGCGATGACCGGCGAGAATTGGCCCGGGATCCCCTCCACCGACTAGACGAATCACGGCCAGGTTGCCAGGGAGGGGACGTGGCGTTCACCGACGAGCTGTACGAGGCGGCGCGACGTATCTGGGACGCCCAGGTGGAGCATCCGTTCGTGGCCGGAATCTCCGACGGTACCCTGGATCGAGCGGTATTCGAACGGTGGGTGCGCCAGGACTACCTGTACCTGGTCGAGTTCTCCCGCGTGTTCGCGTGGGCGGCTGCAAGGGCCGACCGGCTCGAGGCGATGAGCTGGTACGCGGCGGCGCTGCACCTCACGCTCAACACGGAGATGGCCCTTCACCGACAGTACGCGGAGCGTTTCGGCATAGCCCCCGAGGAGCTGGAGGCCGAGCGGATGTGGCCCACCACCAGGGCCTACACCGATTTCCTGGTGCGGACAGCTGCCGACGGCGACATGGCCGACCTGGTGGCGGCGCTTCTGCCGTGCGCGTGGGGCTACGTGTACATCGCCGAGCGCCTCGCCGCCTCCGAACGTCCCTCAGATCAGCGCTACGCCGACTGGATAGATCAGTACGCTTCCGACGAGTTCCGGGAAGCTGCGGATTGGCTCAGGTCGGAAATGGACCGACTGGCGGACGGCGCGTCCCCGGAGAAGAAGGCTCGCCTGACGGACCTCTTCGTCCTGTCGAGTCGGTACGAATGGCGATTCTGGGAGATGTGCTGGAGAGGTGAGACATGGCCGGTGTGACCCGGCCGGGCACACGGCGGGCAGGGGCGACGCCCCGCGCGCCGCACCCTACCCGCCACATCGCCCGGACTCAGTGGGACAGTCGGATCACCAGGTCCGACGCCACCCGCTTGAACACCTCGTCCAGCTCCGCCGGTGAGGGTGCGAAGTACATTCGCCCTTGCGGCTGGTTCGGGTTCACGGAGCCGTGCTCGTTGGCCAGAAGAGAGAGATAAGCGAGGTCCGGACGGCCGAGCTCTGACGCGAGCGGGTTTCCGAGCCCGATCGTATAGACGTAGGCGCCGTCCGCCCGGAGACGGTTCGCGGCCTCGAGCCCCAGCTGCCGGGCGATCTCGCGTCCCCGCTCACCGTGAGGCGGCTGCCCCCCTTCCGTCCACTCCTCGCAATTCACGACGTTCCGGCACGCTTCGGCTGCCGGGCGGTCCCAGCGATCCATCGAGATCTCGTCGGGATCATCGAAATACCCGCGGACCACCTTCCTCGCCGTCGCGGCGACGGCCAGGATCCGGTCCTCTCCTCCGACCGGGCCCCGGAACGCCGTCGGACGCCCATCGGTGAAGAAGACCACCACCTTGATGGCCCGCTCTCTCGCGCTCTTGCTTCTGACTTGCTGCCCGGCCAACCGTAGGCCCTCGGCCGTGTTCGTCCACCCCAGCGACCCCATCTCATCGATGATTCTCCGAGTATCCACCGTGAAGTTGCTCTGCAGTGGGTACCGGACGCCCGCCCTGGTGTGGAAGGAAACCAGCGCAAACTGATCCAGGTCATCGTCGAAATGCGTGACGAACTCGCGCGCCGCTCTCTGCAGGTCGTCCCATGCGCCGTGCGTCCCCAGCGAGCCGGACTGATCGAGCACGAGCACCAGGTCGACGGGAGGCACTACTGCCGTAGCCGAAGAGCCGATGTCTACGAAATTCAGTCCGAGGAGGCGCATGAGTGTCGTGGGCAAGAGGCGTTGCGCCGTTACCGTGACCGTCTTCTCGCCCGCTTCGTTGACGCCGAACGACACGCTTACCGTCGTTCCATCGGCTCCGGCCGCCACCCCGTTGGCAAGTGCGACCGCGATGGCCTCATCTCGCGCGACTGACTCGCCGGATCTGAACAGTCGCGCACCCGCGAGCACGCCCGCGTCCACGGCACGGGACAGGTGTGATCTCACCAGAAACGCCCGACCCGAGTCGAGAACGAGACCGGCCATGCCGAGAAGGACGACCATACCGCCGGCCACCAACACGATGACCGCTCCGCGCTCGCCGCGCGCCCTGTCTACGAGGCGACGCCAACGCCGGCGTATGGCCGAAACCGGAAGAGCGTAGGGTCGCATAGTGGTTCCTTTCTGACCTGTGTCTACGGGCGGTCTAGAAGACCGCGCGCTCGTAGATGGGGTCCGGAAGAGCGCTCTGGAACAAGCGCGCGAACGGGGTGATCGGCTCGTACCGGTAGAATACCTCCACGACGTAGTGCGTGGTGCCCCGTTCGAGGCCGTACGAGGCGAACGAAATGGGGCTGGCTCCCACGGTACCGAGCCGGCTCCGGGTCTCGTAACCCGCCGACGCCACCTGGGCCAGGACCATCGGCCCATCCCGCCTCACCTCGATCCGGGATACCACCGATCCGCCGCGCCGCTCGAGGTGAATATCCCGACCGCTGGTCGCCACGACGGTGAGCACGGTATCCAGACTCGTTCCCCGCGAGGCGATGTTGGCTCCCTCGCGACTCAGCTTGGAAAGCGTGTGGGCCACGGTCAGTGCGTTTCCCACCTCGACCATGCCGAGGAACAGGAAGAGCAGCAGCGGAAGCACCAGCGCGAACTCGGCCACTGCCTGCCCACTCGTGCCGAGCCTTCTGTGCCTACGGGATGAACGGTTCATTCTTCATTGCCGTCCGCACGGTGAAACTGACCGGAGGAAGCACATCTTCCAGGCCGGGAAGGAAGAACCGGTGGGTAAACGAGACGCTGACCGTGACCAGTTCTTCCGGTCCCCCTCCGTCTTCGGGATCGATCGCGATCGAGTCGGCGATCGCCAGATGGCCGACCTTGCTTCGCACCACCTTTCGGATCGACTCGGCACGCGGGATCGGCTCACCCGTGTCCGGGTCCGTGAAATGCCGCCCGGTGACGGCATACCGGGTGGCCTCTGCCACCGCGTGCTTCGCCGTCAGATGGGAGAGCCCGAGCCGTCCGAACTCGAACATGCCGAACAACAGGGAAAGGAGGAGAGGGAGGACCAGGGCGAATTCGACGATTCCCGAGCCGTGGCTCCCGCGCAACAATCGATCTGTTGCGCCGCCGCGATATGTGGCACGTATCCGCGCCACCAATCCGCCGCCCCCGAGCGCAGCTCGAAGCCGGGTTTTCCACATTGCCATCGTCGACCTCCAATAGCCCCGCCTATTGCAGATCCGAGCGACTGGCCCGGTAAGATCCGAAAAGGGCTTGTAGAATGGGGCGATGGAGGCCGATTGTCAACCACCCGGGCGAGCGAGGTGTGAAGGAAGGCTCCTCGGCCGGTCGTGAGATCGGCGGGCCGGGATGTGGAAAAGTGACCGTGCGGCGATCGCGGGCTGCTCCGGAATCGGTTGAAGAAGGTCTGGGTTGGGTGTGGCGCCCGCTCTACAGAGAGCCCCGGCCCCGAACGGTCTCAGTTGGGTCGCTCGATCAGGACCTGCGTCCACCGGTCCTCGAACAGGCCGACTCCGTGGTGCGTGAACGAACATTCCTCCAGGATCGCCCGGTGCGGCGGACTGTCCACCCAGAGATCGATCACGGTCTCCGGTCCCTGCGCAGTCAGCGCGAGGTTCTCCGCTACCGATCCGTGCCACGTGACTCCACCCATCAGGAGCCGCCGGGACAGGTCCGTCCCCTCGGGGGTCACGTGGTCGAAGTAGTCACGGCGCGACATGTCAGCGCTGTGAGCCTCGGCCACCCGGGCCGCATCTTCATGCCAGCGAAG
>JBDGXI010000278.1:0-2855 GCA_039584685.1 Gemmatimonadota bacterium
CGGCGACGCGGAACACGCGGCGGCGCTTCAGCTCCGCGAAGAATCTCTGGTGGCTCGGGGTCTCAGGCATCGCGCGAAGATCGCTGTTCAGGAGGGGGTGGAGCAAGGTGGAGCGCGAGATCGGGCGCTTCGGAGCGGGGGATCGGGCGGGAGGCCCGGGCGGCCGCGTAGTGCGTGTTGCGTTGAGGGAATGATGACGGGGGAGGGTGAGAGTGGGGGTGTGACTAACGGGGCGTCCCGGTACGAGTTGGAGGAGCTGTCTCTGTCGGGTTGTCGGCCGTCCCTCTTGATAGGCGGTTCCATATCCGGTACCATAGCGGAAGCAGGAGAATCGGTGGGAACGTGTGACAAGCTCGTCAGGAAGGCTCGGGAATCACCGGGAAACCTGCGCTTCGCGGAAGCCTGTCGCCTGGCACGCTGCCTCGGCTTCGAGCAGGTGCGAAGGACGGCCGGCAGTCACCGGGTATTCAAGAAACCCGGCACTCCGGGCCTGATCAACCTGCAGGACAGGGACGGACGGGCCATTGCCTACCAGGTGAAACAGATGCTCGCGCTAGCCGAGGAGCTCGGGCTCCTTGACGACTGAAAGGGAACAGACCGTGGATACCTACAGCGTCCGCATCGTATGGAGCGACGAAGAAGAGGGCTACATCGCTACGTCCCCCGAGTTCGAGAACCTCTCGGCCTTCGGCGCGACGCCCGGGGAGGCGACGGCCCAACTCGAGTCCGTCGTTCGCGCGGCGATCGACACCTACCGGGAGTCCGGCTGGGCACTCCCCGAACCGAAGCGAGTCCACGAGTACAGCGGCCAGCTGCGCGTCAGGCTGCCGAAGTCGCTCCACGGGCTCCTGGCGGACGAGGCGGAGCGCGACGGCGTGTCGCTCAACACGCTGATCGTTACGCTCCTGGCACAGCGAGCGGGCGAAGCCGCCGCCTCGGCCAGAGCAGACAACAGGGTGGTAGGCTGAGAGGGACAGTTCCCGTGTCTCAACAAAAACGTTTCCGCGGAAACGTTCAACTCATCATCAACGGGGTACGTCGTCCCGGATCTCGTCGAACGCCACGTCGGAGATCACGTCGAGCCAGTTGAATCGCAGGCTTGTTCCCTCGAATGCCTGCGCCATGCGGTCAAGCCGAACGAGCGCCGAGTCGGGATTCACACGGACCCAGAAGCGTGCCGCCAAGAGGCTGACGGGCTCTCCGATGATCGGATCTACGCCGATGTCGGCCATCCGCAGGAGGAGGTTCACGGTGGAATCGCCGGTCGCGACCGGTGCGCCTGCTGCCAGCGACTCTCTCGCAGCGGCGATCTGCTCCCCTGCACCGGCACGCTCGAGCGTGGTCAGCGCAGCCTCGTGCTCGGCAAGCATGTACTGAGCCTGGGCCTTCACGTAGAGAACCGCTTCCGTGTACGAGCCTGCCTCGCGGGCTACTTCGTCGGCTTTCCGCACGGCTTCTTCGTACCGCCCCGTCAGGTACAGGATGCGCGCCACGTTGTATCGGATGATGTACGTGGGGTCGAGCGACTCGGCCGCTCGCACCATTCGCACGGCCTCCGCTCTCCGGTCGGTCGCCGCGAGGATCTCGGAATACCACTGGTACGTTGTCGGGTACTCGGGATCGAGTTCCAGCGCCCTCACGAAGTGCTGTTCGGAGGTCGCCAGGTCCAGGTCACGGAACATGGCGGTCCAGCCAAGCGACGCGTGTGCCTGCGCCAGGGTGGGATCGATCGCGAGGGCCAGCCGCGCGTATCGGTCCGCCTCATCCATCGATGCCCTTGGGTCATCCCCCCACCCCGCCGGCACCGCGTATGTCTCGGCGATCGCCGCGTAGGCCGCTCCGAAGGTGGAATCCGCTTCGATCGCTTCCTCGAACAGGCCGACGGCGATGCGCATGTCCTCAGGGTATCGCTTGTTCCAGAAGTGTCGCCCCTGCAGATAGTGGTCGAACGCTTCCGGGCTGTCGGTGCCCCGGCTCGCAACGTTAGCTGATCCGTCCGACCCGAACTGTACCGACAGCGCCGCCATGATCTGCTCGGTCAGGTCGTCCTGGATCTCCAGGAGGTCTGCTGGCGCCCGGTCGTAGGCCTCCGACCACAGGTGGAACCCGTCACTCGCGTCGATCAGCTGGGCGGTAACCCGCAGCACCTGGTCCGACCGGCGGACGCTTCCCTCGAGCACGGTTTCCACGCCAAGCGAGTCTCCGATTGTCCGGGCATCGATAGCGCTCCCCTTGAACGCGAACGCAGACGTGCGAGACGCGACCTTGAGACCTTCGATCCGCACCAGTGCGTTCAGCAGCTCCTCGGCCATGCCATCGGCGAGATACTCGTCCTCTGCATCTCCGGTCATGTTGACGAACGGCAGCACCGCGATCGACTCGTACGCTCGGACGTCGGCCGAATCGGGCTTCAGGATCCACCAGGCGCCGAGAGCGAGCAGGACCGCCCCCGCGAGAGCCGCCAGCCCGAGCGGCCACCGCTTCGCCGCCGGAGCCGCCACGATCGCCTCCAGCTCACCTTCTGCGGCGGGCACCGTCTTCTGGACACCCTCGGAGGTCCGCTCGTAGGCCCACGCCAGGACGATTGCGAGCGGGAAGCCGAGAAGCGCGAGGACCGCCACCCCTGTGAGGAAGGCCTCGGGCAGACGGAGCGCCTCCTGCAGGACGTCGGCAGCCTGGACCACGACGAACGAGGTCGCACCATAGACCGCCGCGACGCGGAAGACCTTCCGCCGCTTCAGCTCGGCAAAGAATCTCTGGTATCCGGGAGTTTCAGACATGGGGCGAAGATCGCTGGCCGGACGGCGAGAGAGCAAGGCGGGGGCCCCCGCGTCGACCGCGATGCCTTGCCCGCC
>JBDGXI010000021.1:0-30329 GCA_039584685.1 Gemmatimonadota bacterium
CGGGATTTGGAGTCGAGCGAAGCGAGACATTGAGCACGCGAAGCGTGCGAGTTACCCGCGACCTCGATGACCCTGAGGATTCGGCAATGAAAGGAGTGGCAGGGGCGGGATTTGAACCCGCGACCTAGGGCTTATGAGTCCCCCGCTCTGACCAGACTGAGCTACCCTGCCCAAAACACTGTGGCCGGAGAAGATCTCCGGCCAGTCGTGCATCGCCTCTCGGCAGTAGCGGGGGCAGGATTCGAACCTGCGACCTTCGGGTTATGAGCCCGACGAGCTACCAGACTGCTCCACCCCGCGACGGGTCGCCAAAGTAGAATTACACGAAGGGGTCGTCAAGGTTCGCCGTTCGTGCCGATCACCGTTCTTCCGACTGTTTCTTCGACTCGTCTGAAGCGCTGTCTCCGTCGACCGGGTGAAACTGGAACACGACCTCGCCGTCACGGATGAGGCCGTGCTCCTCCCGCGCGGCCCGCTCGATCGCCAGGGGATCAGATTCCAGGCTATCGCCCCGCTGAGCGAGGGAATCGGTGCGCACGATCAGCGAGTCGAGCCGGTCCACCAGATCCTCCCGATCCGCCCGCATGCGGCGCATGTCGAACACGCTGTACACGCCGCCGAACAGCGCGTAGTAGCCCGCGAGCAGCAACAGGCCGGCAACGAGGCCGCGGAGGCCCCACCGACGGACGCGCTCAGACATACAGCGATGACCCGGGATAGGTGGCCGACGCTCCGAGCTCCTCCTCGATGCGCAGGAGCCTGTTGTACTTGGCGACCCGCTCGGACCGGCAAGCGGATCCTGTCTTTATTTGACCAGCCGAAGTGGCCACGGCGAGGTCCGCGATGAAAGTGTCCGCGGTCTCTCCCGAGCGATGTGAGATCACCGAAGTGTACCCGGCTTCACGCCCCATCCGGATCGCATCGAGGGTCTCGGTCACCGTGCCGATCTGGTTGAGCTTGATGAGGATCGAGTTCGCCACGCCCATTTCGATTCCTCGGCGCAGACGATCCACGTTAGTGACGAAAAGGTCATCTCCGACGATCTGAACGCGATCGCCGAGCTGCTCGGTCATCCGACGCCATCCCTCCCAGTCATCTTCGCCCAAGCCGTCCTCGATCGAAACGATCGGATACCGGTCGAGCCATCCGGCGTACATGTCCACCATCTCGGCGGGCGAGAGCGCGACCTGCTGACCCGACCCCTCGAACACGTAGGAGCCGCTCGCCGGATCGTACAACTCCGTCGCCGCTGCATCCAGGGATACCGCCACGTCGACGCCCGGCTCGTAGCCCGCGTCCCGAATCGCCTCGATGACGACATCCAGTGCCTCCGCGTCCGACCCCAGGTTGGGGGCAACGCCTCCCTCGTCCCCCACGGCCGTGTTGTGTCCCTCTGCGCTGAGCCGCTTCTTAAGGGCGTGGAACACTTCCGCGCCGGCGCGCAGCGCCTCGGCGAACGTCGGTGCGCCGACCGGAACGACCATGAACTCCTGGATGTCCACGCTGTTGTCGGCGTGCGCCCCTCCATTCAGGATGTTCATCATAGGGACGGGGAGAGTGCCCACGTCGACACCGCCGAGGTGGCGGTATAGTGGGATGCCCAGGTGGGCCGCTGCGGCCCGAGCGGCAGCCATAGAAACCGACAGGATGGCGTTGGCCCCGAGTCGGCCCTTGTTGGGCGTACCGTCCAGATCGATCAGGCTCCGGTCGATCCCGGCCTGATCGGTGGCGTCCTGTCCGTCCAGTGCATTCCGAATCTCGCCGTTCACGTGGCCTACGGCGTGCAGGACACCCTTTCCACCGTAGCGCGACGAGTCGCCGTCCCTGAGCTCGACGGCCTCGTGCTGGCCCGTGGAGGCGCCGCTGGGCACGGCCGCGTGTCCGACGGCCCCGCTCTCGAGGGTGACATCCGCTTCCACCGTCGGGTTTCCTCTCGAATCGAGGATCTCCCTCGCCGAAATGTCGCTGATTCTGGGCATGGTCTCTTTTCCGATGTGATCCCGGGGTGTCGAATCCCCCGCGCGGGTCGCAAATTGGGTGGACTCGTAATGACAGACAATACCGCGGTCGGCGCGGGTGTCGACCACATCTCACGGGAAGGTGCCCATGATAAGGAAGCTCCTCCAGCAGGCCGGCACGATCGGCGCGGGTGTCGCGGTCATGGTGGTCATCATGCTGTTCCTGTTCGGATTCAACCGGGTGGACGAGTACGAGGTGGGAGTGCGGCGCAATCCGGTCACCGGGGCCGTGAGCCCGACCCCATACCGACAGGGTCTGTACCACGCGATCCTACGCTCCTGGACCAACTACTCGACTCGCGAGATCCAGTACCCGAGGGAAGGCGCGGCCGAGCGCCTGACCGCTCTATCCTCCGACCAGCTCCAGATCGGTGTGGACGCCGCGTACCGGTATCGGATCAATCCGGACTCGGTGGTCAATCTGTACCTGACCGTAGGCAGTCCCGGGGACATTCACTCCTACGTCTACAACACCTACCGGTCGGCGGTCCGCGACGCGATCGCTGAGGTCGAAGCCTCGAACATTCTGTCGAGCGATCGGGCCACGATCGGCGACCGCATCGAGACTCTGATGGATATCGGTCTGACCCCCAAGGGGATCGTCGTCACGGACTTCTTCGTGCGCGAGATCGAGCCACCTGAGACGATCCGGCAGGCGATCGAGAACAAGCTGGCCCGCGAACAGCAGGTTCAGGCCGAGGCGTACGAAACCCAGGTCGTCGAGGAGCAGGCCAATCAGAAGCGCGCCGAGGCCGCCGGTATCCGCGACGCGCAGGAAATCATCGCCACCAGCCTCACTGGAGTGCAGGGTCAGCGCTACCTGTACTGGCGGTACCTGGAGGTTCTGGGAGAGGTCGGCGGTGGATCCAACAACCTGGTGATCGCCCCCACCGAGGGCGGCGTCCCGATCTTCTTCACTCCCGACAGCCAGTAGGTCATTCGGAGGAGGCGGGGACTCTCCCCGCCTCCAACATCCCCGCGATCTCCCGCCGTACGGCGGCGAGAACCTCGTCCCTGTCCTCCGCCGTCTTCCCTTCCGTGGGCATCGGTGCCCCCAGCGAGACGTCCATCCACCCGGCCCGGATCCGCCCCCGCGTCGACACCCGGTATCCGCCGTCCACGGCCAGCGGAACGATCGGGACCTGGGTCCCGATCGCCAGGGCGAAAGTACCCCTCTTGAACTCCCGCAGTGACCCGGTGGGCGAGCGCGTCCCCTCCGGAAAAAGGCCGAGCGACAGCCGGTCGCGCTTCATGCGCCCTCCGGCCACACGCATGGCCTCGCTGGCTCCGCGACGGTCGTTCCTGTCGATGAACACATGCCCGGCGGCCCGCATGGCGAGGGCGAAGATCGGAATCCGCCCCAGCTCCTTCTTGGCTACGAAGCGCACCGAAGCCGGTACGTGCGCGAGGATGGCGAAGATGTCGAAGATGGACTGATGGTTGGCGACGAAGATCTGCGGCGAGGTGTGGCTCACGTTTTCCAGGCCCCTGACACGGGTGCGCACACCGGCCGCCCACAGCTCCGTGCGACCCCAGTTGCGGTGCACCCAGTCATGCAGACTCGCCGGGGCGCGAATCAGCCCCCCGACGATGGACACGGTCGAAAAGAAGGCGGTGGCCGGCACGGTTATGATCCAGAACCATGCCGTCCTGATCACACCGTCTCCTCACCAGCGAAGTGATCGAAGCCGGAAGCCGGCGGCTCCAGAACCGCTCCCCGTGCTCCAACCCACTCGACTCCCGCTCCTGCCTCTACCGTGCCGACCCGCGTGAGCTCCACGCCGAGCTCACCCGCCAGCTTCCGAGCCACGGAAGTGTCCATCCCGGGGGCCACCGCGGCGAGGAGCTCGTAGTCCTCTCCACCCCCCACGGCGATCGAGAGAGCCACCTCCGGTTGGGCCCAGCTCTCCAGTGCCCCGTGCAGTGGCACCCGCTCCGCCTCCAGGACCAGACGAACGCCGGATGCAGCCGCCATGTGCGCCGCGTCCGCCGCCAATCCGTCCGAAAGATCGATCATAGCGTGAACGTCGACTGCCGCACACAGACCCCGGGCTTCTCGAGTGCGAGGGCGAGGACTCTCGAACGCCCGGCGGGCCGCCGGGTCGGGCTCCAGACCTCCGGACCACGCCGTCGCGGCCAGGGCCGCCCCTCCCAGGCGTCCGGTTACCCACAGATCGTCTCCCGGCGCGGCGCCGGCTCTCTGCACCGGATTCTCGGCCGCCCCGACGACCGTGACGTCGATCACGGCCGGACCGGGCGACCGGGACAGGTCCCCCCCCAGGAGTGACGCTTCCTGCTCTCGGAGACATGCGCCCATGCCCCCTGCCATCTCGTCCAGGGTCCTGGCGTCCAGCTCCGGTGGAACCGCCACAGAGACGAGCACACCGATCGGCCTCGCGGCCATCGCCGCGAGATCACTGAGCGCCGCAGCAACCGCCCGGAATCCTATCGCTTCCCAGGTCAGCCACTCGCGGCGGAAGTGAACTCCCTCCACCGACAGGTCGGTGCTGACGACCATGACCTCAGAGCCGCTCAGGGAGAGGAGCGCCGCGTCGTCGCCCGGGCCGAGCACCACCTCTCGAGCCAGGGGTGCGTTCACGGCCTCCACGAGAGAGCGGATCCGCTGAAACTCGGGGCTCTCCCGCATCGCTCCCGACCGGAGTCCACCACCCGGGGGAGGACTCAATGCTGGACCTCCAGACGAATGGCTCCCGCGGGAAGGGCGACCCACGCCTCAGTGGCGGAAACGATCGAGATGTCCGATATCCCCGTCTCTCCTCGAGGCCCGGGGGGGAGGTCCGGTCCGAACGAGTAATGTGCGAGCGCACCGCCAGCCACCTCTACCACGGCAAGCTCGGCCGCTGAGCCGACCCACAGCACTCCGTCCCGTATCGCCAGCGCCGACACGACCCCCCGCGCCCGTCCCGCCGGGTCCAGTCGGGTCCAGCGGGCTTCGCTTCCTCGTTTCCACCACACCTCCCGCTCGATGCCGGCGTACACCGTGTCGCCGGAGGCGGTTAGTGCCCCGACGGGCGACCGGAGTGCGGCCGGCCCGCTCGCTCGAGCCGGCGACACCGTCTGACCGATCGAGTCGGGTATGAGCATGGAGTAGAGGCCGTACGTGGTGCCGATCCACACGCGCCGGTCCACCTCGACGACCGATCCGACGGCCACGGATGGCATGACGGACAGGTCGATCCCTCCTCCGGCCGCCCTCACCCGCAGGAGCCCGCGGGCCGTGCCGACCCACACGGCCTCGGCGGCCGACCCGGACGCCGAGGCCAGACCGAGCACGGGAAGGAACGAGAGGTCCACGTCAAGCTCCCGACGCCATTCCGACTGCCCGTCTTTCATCCAGTGCAGGCCCGACTCTCCGCCCGCCCACGTCACTCCCGGGACCCGGAGCATGTCGTTGACCATGTCGGGAACGGTGCGAGCCGAGTCGGCCCGCCACACGCGCCACTGCTGAAGGTCAGCCGTCGCCGTGGCCACTCCGTAACGGCCTTCCAGGCCTCGTTCGGGGGCGAACCAAACTCCGTCTTCGGTCGCGACGACTGATGCCATCCCGACGCCCGCCGGACCGATGGCATTGCGGGCCACGGAGCGTCCGATGGCATCGTACCGAAGGAGGAATGCCCCGGCCGTACCCAGCCACCAGCCGTAAGCATCGCGGGCGGGGGTGATATCCAATATGCGCACCCGCTGGCCGCTCCAGGGCCGAGCGGCTTGCTCCGCTCCATCCAGGAAGAACGGATCGCGCAGCGCTTCGTCTCGATCCCTTAGATCGGATCGGGAATCGATCGCTCTGCGAACGGCCGCCGGATCGGCCCTCCGGAGGTCGCGGCTGAACGTGTCGACTCTCCACCACTCCGCACCGATCCGCACGAACAGCTCCGACCCGGAGGATTCGGCCGGCACGAGGCCGGTCACGCCCCGGCCCACGCGTATGCGGTCGCGGAACCGCCGGCTGAACGGATCGAACTGAACGAGGTCGCCCGCAGCGGCCAGCCACAAGGTTCGGTCGCGGTGATCGTAGGCCATCGCGGTGGGTGCGACCGGGGGATAGCCGTCCTCGACCGTGATCGGAGGCTCGGAACGCCCGCGCGCCTCGTCCACGATGATCAGGCCTCCGGCAGTGGCGGCGAACACCGTGCTTGGCGACCTGGCGAGCGCCGTCACGAAGCCGAAGTCCGTGATGAGAACGCGCTCATCCGGCCGCCAGCCGCCCGTCTGCGCGGCGAGGGGCCGGACGGCGACCAGCAACCCGCCGAGTAGTATGAGGTGCGCCGCGATCGAGCGGGACGGAGCCCTCACCCTCACGCCTCAGACACGAAAATCACGGGTCCGCGGGGAGCGCCCAATTCCGAGACCCGAGCCCGGGCAGCCGGCAGACGATCCGGGATATCGGACGCGAGATGCCCGGCGGGCTCCACCGAGCGGGCGGCCGCGACGCCCGTCAGCAGGAGCGCCGCCGAACCCGCGTCGGCGGCTGACATGCCTGCGGCGAGATACGCGCCGATCAGCCCGGTGAGCACGTCTCCGGTGCCGCCCGAAGCGACCTCCGGCCCGCCTGTCGTGCTGACTCGCAGCGGCTGACCGTCCACGGCCACGAAGGAGGGCGACCCCTTCAGCAGCACGGCACAGCCGAGTTCGTGCGCCGCAGCCCTCGCTGCCGCGGGCGGATCCTCGAGAATATCTTCGAGAGACGCCGCGCCGAGCCTCGCCAGCTCCCCGGGATGCGGGGTCACGATGTCTGCGGGACCGAGGAGCCCGGCGAGCTCACCCATCCGCCCCTCGAATACACTCAGTCCATCGGCATCGAGTACGGCGGGGCGGGAGCCCCGGGTGTTAAGAGCTTCCTCGACGATCTCACGCCGCTCGCCCGATCGCCCCAGGCCGGGTCCGACGGCCAGCGCTCCGGCCCACTGCACCGCTTCGGCCCGCTCAGGCTGGTCGTCCCACGGAACGAAGATCGCCCCCGGACAGGCCCGCTGCAGAATCTCCCGGTTGGCTGAGTCCCCCAGGACCTTGAGTATCCCGACTCCCCCGCGCAGGGCGGCACGAGCTCCGAGCACCGCGGCCCCGGCCATTCCCGCCTGACCCGCGACGAGGGTCAGGTAGCCCGCTCTTCCCTTATGAGCGTTCCTCGGCCTGGCGATCAACGTACGAGCCACCCATCGGCCGGTGATCGCCCGCGCGCCCATCGGCGACGACGGCGGCGGAAACCCGATCTCCACGCACTCGATCCGGCCGCAGTAGTCCCGGGCCGGATGACGGAGCAGGCCCAGGTTGGGCCACCCCAGGCCGATCGTGTGAGAGGCCCTGACGCACGCACCGGGCACGGCTCCGGTCGAAAAATCAGCCCCGCTCGGCCCATCCACCGCCGCTACGGACACCCCGAGACGATTGAGATCCTCGATGAGCGAAGCCTGTGGCTCTCGAGGCGGACCGGTTACGCCTGTGCCCAGAATCCCGTCGACCACCACTGCGGCTCCTGCGCACGCAGCGGCCAGATCGGAGGGCGGTAGGAGGGGGATGTCCCACCCGACCAGGACGTCAGGATCGGGGGGAGCGCCGGAAGCCAGAATCGCCCTGACTTCCCGGCCCCACGCGCGCAGGGTGCGCAGGGCGACGAGGGCGTCCGCCCCGTTATGGCCCCTGCCGGCGATCGCCACCACTCGTCCCTCAGGCCAATGCGCCTGCACCCGCCGGGCGACCTCTCGACCCGCCGTCTCGATGAGGGCTCGCTCCGTGGTGGCACCGCTGGCCACGGCTTCTTGATCGAGGGCACCCATCTCGCCGGCTGTCGGCAACCAGACGGTCTCGGCTCCGAACACCCAGGCTTCTAGCTCGGTGGGCACGGCTGTATCTCGCTCGTAAGGCATCGGCTCCCGTCCTCACCGCCCCGGCACCCCCTTCACGGCGTCCCGAAGCGCTACACCATCACTTCAAGGACTGGCTGATGCTCCGCCCGAAGCTGATCTCGCCGTTGTCGATCCGGATATTGTAGCCGCACTCCGGGTTCGAGCACACCCAGGCCTTGAAACGGATCGGCGCTCCGTCCCGACCATAATCGGACAATGGCAGGAGCTGCCCGCCGTCACACCTCAGGCACTTCGGAAACCGCGTCGCGTTCTCCACGTCTCACCCCTCTCCCCAGTCAGTCGGGCAGGCGGCACTGCTGCAAGAATGGATTGTCCGACACGCCCGGATCCCTAAGGCGTGCCGTGATTGGGGACGCGCTACCGCCCGGGCGCACCCCATGGATACTCCGACTCAAACACTTCCTCGAACGAGAAGACATCGGCGAAGTCCTCGCGCCGATCCGTCTCCTGCTTGGCGAGCACGCCGTGATCCACCAGGAGAAACACGATCTCGCCTATGTCCTCGGTCGAGTGCACTCCCCAATGCTCCAACACCACGCGGGCCAGCAACCCAAAGCGGTCGATGGCCAGGTCACGCACAGCGCCGGCCAGCTCGGCGCCCGAAATGTGCCGCGGTCGGTCGAGCTCACCGAGCCTGCGGTGCAACCCCCCGAGCACGAACAGGTAGGCCTCCACGGCGAACCGTGGGTTGCGCCTCTGCAGTTGACCCAGCGTCTCATGCAGCGTCGGTGCTTCCATCGACCAGCCTTATCCTGTCTCCGCAGAAGTCGCATTGAACGGATGCCCGCGCTTCCGCACGGGTCGTGAATCTAGAAATCGCTCGAAAACGGCGTCAAGTGTCGACGGGGAGCAACATTTCGCCCGGGAGCTCCACGAGCTCGGCTCGACCGGCCGTCGCGTCAGTCACCTCCACGCGTAGCCGGGCCACCAGCGACTCCGGAACCGCCACTTCGAGCTCCGCCTGATCTCCGTACCGTTCATCCAGCCGCACGGCCCCGACGGCCTGGGTCGAGCGAGCCACCGCGCCCGTGTCACCGTAGGAATACAGCAGGACGATCCGCCGTCCGGGAACGACCACGCGGTCCGGGACTCGATCGAGAGCCAGATCGGCGGCGGCGGCGTAGGCCCGTGCGAGACCACCTGCGCCCAGTTTCGTGCCGCCGTAGTAGCGGGTCACGATCACCGCTATATCGACGAGCCCTGCCCGCTCGATGGCGGCCAGTGTCGGACGGCCCGCGGTGCCGGCCGGCTCACCGTCGTCGTCGAAGCGCCGGTCGCCGTCGCGAAGCAGAGCCGCGTAGATGTGGTGCGTGGCGTCATGGAAGCGCCGGCGCTCTGCATCCCGAGCTTCCGTGGCGGCCGCGAGGTTGGCGATCGGGCTCGTCACCGCGACGAAGCGGGAACCCTTCACCCGGTATTCCGCCTCGGAGGAGCCCACGGCCACCCGGAAGCCCTCCACCGCGCTCACCGCCCTCCCCTATTCGCCCGGATCGCGCGACTGCCGTTCAAACGGCTCCCGCAGCTCCCACCTCGGCGTCGGCAACCAGCGGGAACTGGCGTGCCCGCTCGTGCACCTCCGCGCGAATCGAATCGAGAGTGCCCTCGTCTCCACCCGAGCGGAGGACGCGGTCGATCAGGGCGGCGATGTCGCGCATGTCCGAGGGGCCCATGCCCCTGGTCGTGAGGGCCGGCGTCCCGATACGGATCCCCGACGTGACGAAGGGCGAACGCGTCTCCCCGGGGACCGTGTTCTTGTTCACCGTGATATCCGCTCGTCCCAGAAACTCTTCGGCGTCCTTGCCCGAGAGCTCTGTTTCACGCAGGTCCACCAGCATGAGGTGGGTGTCCGTGCCGTCGGAGACGAGCTTCCAGCCCCGCTCCATCAACCCATCCGCCAGGGTCCTGGCGTTCTCGACGACGCGGCCGGAGTAGCGTACGAACGCTTTCGACTGCGCCTCGAGCAACGCGACGGCCTTGGCGGCGATGACGTGCTCCAGGGGACCGCCCTGCATTCCCGGAAAGACCGATTTGTCGATCGCCTTCGCGTGCTCTTCCTTGCACAGTATCAGGCCGCCCCGCGGTCCGCGCAGCGTCTTGTGCGTGGTCGTGGTGACGATGTCCGCCCACGGAACCGGCGACGGGTGAACTCCGGCCGCCACCAATCCCGCGATGTGCGCCATGTCCACCAACAGCATCGCGCCGACCTCTCGGGCAATGCTGGCGAATTCCTCGAACGGAAGCGTCCTCGGGTACGCGCTGGCGCCCGCCACGATCATAGCCGGCCGCTCCCGACTGGCCAGCGCGGCCAGCGCGGCCATGTCCACCCGCCCGTCCTCCTCCCGCACGCCGTACGGAACCACATCGTACAACCGCCCGCTGAAGTTGACGGGTGAGCCGTGCGTCAGGTGACCTCCGTGAGACAGATCCATTCCGAGCAGCTTGTCTCCCGGCTGCAGGAACGCGAAGTAGGCTGCCATGTTCGCTTGCGCGCCGCTATGCGGCTGGACGTTCGCGTGATCCGCCCCGAACAGCTCTTTCGCGCGCTCACGGGCCAGGTCTTCCACGACGTCGACGTACTCGCATCCGCCGTAGTAGCGCTTTGCCGGATAGCCCTCGGCATACTTGTTCGTGAGAACCGAGCCCATGGCCTCCAGCACCGCTCCAGATACGAAGTTCTCGCTCGCGATGAGCTCGAAACCCTCGTGCTGCCTGACCGCCTCCGCCTTGATTGCCGTGAATATCTCCGGATCCACGACCTCGAGGTGGTCGCAGGCGGGAGCAACGTCCGTCTCTCCGGGGCGAATCGTGTCTTCTGCCATCTCGCTCACACGTAAGTGCGATGCAGTTGCGTGACGGCATGAATCCGCCGAAACGCGACCTCGTCGGCGGCCTCCGCACTCGTGATCCCGTCCGCCTCAGCCACGTCGAAGATCGCCAGCAGCGTGGAGTATATTTCTCCAGCCTTCCGCTTCGAGCGCTCGAGAGTCCACCCCGCGAGCTCCGAGTACACGTTGATCAAACCGCCAGCGTTGATCACGTAGTCTGGTGCGTACAGGATTCCTTCTCCTTCGAGCATCGGAGCGTGGCGCGCCTTGGCCAGCTGGTTATTCGCCGCGCCGGCCACGATCTGGACCCGCAGCCTGGGAATCGTATCGTCGTTCAGGATCGCTCCGAGAGCGCACGGCGCGAACACGTCGGCATCGACGTCGTACACCTCGTCCACGCCCACCGCCTCGCATCCGAGCTCGTCCACACAGCGTTGGACGCGGTCGGCGTCGATATCGGCCACGAACACTTTCGCCCCTTCTCCGCGAAGGTCCTCGGCAAGGAAATAGCCGACATGTCCCGCACCCTGGACCATGACGGACCGTCCGGCCAGGTCGTCGGTGCCGAACTTCTTCAGTGAGCACGCCTTGATACCGCGGTACGTTCCGTACGCCGTGACCGGCGACGGATCGCCCGACTTGCCAGCCATTCCCACGACGTGCTCCGTCTCCATGTGGATGTAATCCATGTCCGCCACGGATGTGCCCACGTCCTCGGCCGTGTAGTACCGCCCGGCCAGTGACTCCACGGCCCGCCCGTGTGCGCGCATGATCATCTCACGCTGCTGCGTTCGGTTGTCCCCGATGATGACGGCCTTCCCACCGCCGAGGTTCAGCCCGGCAACGGCCGCCTTGTACGTCATACCGCGCGACAGGCGCAGCACGTCGATGAGCGCAGCGTAGTCGGACTCGTAGCTCCAGAACCGGGTACCGCCGAGAGCCGGCCCCAGAGCGGTGTTGTGTATGGCGATGATTCCCTTGTACCCGCTGGACGGGTCATACGTGAAGACCACCTGCTCGTGGTCGTGCCGGGACATGAGATCGAACAATTCGGCCCTGTCCTCCGCCGTCTCCACGACCTTGTCCACGTCGCTGGTTTGGGTGCTCACTTGTCGTTTCCTCTCTCCAGGTACAGTTCCCGCGCTATGATAATTCGGTGAATCTCGCTGGTCCCCTCGTAAATCTCGGTCACCTTCGCGTCCCGGAACAGTTTTTCGACCGGATACTCCCTGCTGTATCCGTAGCCGCCAAAGATCTGGACCGCCTGGCGGGTGACCCAGGTCGCCGCCTCGCTGGCATTCAGTTTGGCCATGCTGGACAGCTTGCGCTTGCGGGCCTCGTCCGCGTCGTAGGCCAGAGCGGCCCGGTACAGCAGCCCCCTGGCCGCCTCGACCCGCGTGGCCATGTCCGCCAGCTTGAACTGGATGCCCTGAAACTTGGAGAGAGGCCGCCCGAACTGGACCCTCTCCTCGGCGTAGTCCCGCGCGTAGTCGAGGGCCGCCTCGGCAATGCCTATCGCCTGTGCCGCGATGCCGAGCCGGCCGCCCTCGAGCGCCTCGAGGGCATACTTGAATCCCCGGCCCGGCTCACCAAGCAGGTGCTCGGGTCCCAGGTAGAGATCCTGCAGCGTGACCGCGACCGTCTCCGACCCGCGCAGGCCCATTTTGCGTTCTTTCTTACCTGGAATGTAGCCGTCGGTGTCCGTCGGCACGAGGAACGCCCCGATGCCCTTCGATCCACGCCGATCGGTCGGCTCGTCCGTCCGGACCATCATCAGGACGACGTCCGCAGACGCGCCGTTGGTGACCCACATCTTGGACCCGTTCAGCCGCCACCCGTCACCATCGCGCGTGGCCTGCGCCGTGATGGCCGAGGCGTCGCTTCCGGCGTCCGCCTCGGAGAGCGAGAACGCGCCGAGGAGCTCTCCACGGGCCATGGGCTTGAGCCAGCGCTCCTTCTGCTCGTCGGTTCCGTAGCGAAGCAGCGTCTGCGTCGGGAGTGAGTTGTGGACGCTCATCGACACCGCCACCGAAGCGTCCCCCCAGGCGATCTCCTCCAGCACGTACAGGTACGTCAGCATGTCGAGGCCCAGTCCGTCGTACTCCTCCGGGATGAGCATGCCCAGGAAACCCAGCTCCCCAAGCATCTGGACCGGTCGCAGGTCGAACGAGTCTTCGTTCGCGTCGCGGGACTCGGCGCCCGGTCGCACCTCGTTCCGAGCGAACGTCCGGGCCAGAAGCAGGATCTCGCGCTGCTCTTCGGTGAGCCGCGCACCGGCGTGCGATCTACGCATCGCCGTACCGGTAGAACCCTCTCCCGCTCTTTCGGCCCAGCCGTCCGGCGGCCACGTACTTGGAGAGGAGCGGGCACGGCCGGTACTTGTCGTCGCCAAGGTCCCTGTGGAGGACCTGCATGATGAACAGGCACGTGTCGAGGCCGATGAGGTCGGCGAGAGCCAGCGGTCCCATCGGGTGGTTCATGCCGAGCTTCATCACGGTGTCGATCGCCTCGGCCTCAGCGACGCCCTCCATCAGGCAGTACACCGCTTCGTTTATCATCGGCATGAGGATCCGGTTCGAGACGAAACCCGGAAAGTCGTTCACCTCGACCGGGGTCTTCCCCACGCGCTGACACAGCGCCACGGTGAACTCCGTGGTCTCGTCATCCGTTTCCAGTCCTCGAATCACCTCCACCAGCTGCATCATCGGCACCGGATTCATGAAGTGCATGCCTATGAATCGCTGCGGCCGGCTGACCGACCCCGCGATTTCCGTTATCGAAATGGAGCTCGTGTTCGAAGCGAGGACCGCCTGTTCGTCGCACAGCTCGTCGAGGCGACCGAAGATCTCCAGCTTGAGGTCACGGTTCTCGGGAACCGCTTCCACCACCAACGGCACGGAAGCTAGAGAATCAAGATCCGTCTCGGCTCCGATGCGCTCGAGGGCCGCGCGCGCGTCTGCCGCTTCGATGCGGTTCTTCGCCAGCTGCCGGCTGAGGTTCTTCTCGATGCCGGCCCGGGCGCGCTCCAGCGCCTCCGGGACGGCGTCCACCAGGATGACGTCGATCCCGGCGAGCGCGAACACGTGCGCAATGCCGTTGCCCATAGTCCCGGCACCCACCACCCCCATTGCCTTCACCTGACCGGTATTCATGCTCCCTCCGATTCGATTCGCCGCCGGGTTGGTCCATCAGCCGCGACTGCCCGACTCAACGTCTTCCGGTGCCACAGTCCGAGCAAGATCCCGGCCAGCAGGGTGTCATCCGTAGCCACCCTGGCGACCCCAAATTCGCACCCTCGGAACCCCGCGAAAACGAGCTCCGTGGCACCGATCGCCACCGCCGGCCATCGAGCGTACCCGATGATCTAAAACGGATAGCCTCTCAGTGATGACTCTTCGACGAATGCCGCAAGAATACACAAGATCGTCACATAGAGCATCGAGCAGGGAGTCATTTCCCCTGGTGGACCCGTGCGGGAGACAGACAGCTACCGCGCGAGCATCGTGGTCCCGACGACTGCAATCCTGCGGACGAAACCGGACCCCGCGCCCCACATGAAGTTGCGTGCGGCTCTGGGCGTCGAGGCGAGGCCGAGGGAAGCGGGCGCTCTCGGCTCCACCCCGGACATCATGACCCAAGCCGCGGAGCTGCGTCGCCGGGGACGCGGCGCTATTCTACGCTGGCGCTGCCACCTCCCGGGGCCACACGGCGCATCGCTCAGTCGGTGCGGCGCGCCCGGCTCCCACGCACGATCGCCAGCACCAGGAGTACCTTCAGAGCGTCGCCCAGCAGGAAGGGGCTCACGCCCGTCGATGCGATCAGGGCCTTTCCTCCCAGGATTCCCAGCCAGGCCAGGCCTCCGAGATGGATCACGCCGAGCGCCACCGCCAGCCACAGCGCCGAGCTGAACCACTTCCGAGCCCCGGAGTGGGCCATACCGGCGATCGCGGCAGCGACAGGGAACGCCAGCAGGTACCCGCCGGTCGGTCCCAGGAGGTACGCCGCACCCCCGCCTGCCGCGAAGACGGGCAGCCCGATGAGGCCCGCGGTCAGGTAGGCAACCTGGCTCGCAGCTCCGGCCCGCGACCCGAGCAGGGCGCCCGCGAGCAATACGGCCACCGGCTGCATGGTCATCGGAACCGCCGTGCCCGGCAGCGGCACGCTCAGCCGCGCGGCGACGGCCGTCAGCACCGCGAAGCCGAAGATTCCCAGGACTACCCCCGGAGCGCGCGTCGCGGCGCCGGTGAGCGTCGGCTGGACGGAACGTGCTGCCTCTCGACTCATACGCTCTCCACGCTGAGGGCCACCGCGTTCCCGCCTCCCAGACACAGGGTGGCGAGGCCCTTGTCCACATCCCTGTCGCGCATCGCGTACAGGAGCGTCGTCAGTATCTTGGCTCCGGAAGCCCCGATCGGATGCCCGAGGGCTATGGCGCCACCCCGGACGTTGACCCGATCCATGTCCATCTCCAGCGCCCTCGCATCCGCGATCGCCTGCACCGCGAACGCCTCGTTGGCTTCGATCAGACCGTAGTCATCGATCGTCGTGCCTTCGAGGGTCATCAGCCGTTGGACCGCGTCCACCGGCGCGAAGAACAGGTCTCGTGGGGCCGTCGCACCGACCGAATATGCCGTGATTCTGCCCAGGATGTCCAGACCATTGGCCCGGGCGTAAGCCTCTGATGTGACGACAGTCGCAGCCGCTCCGTCGTTCAAGCCGGGAGCGTTCCCTGCCGTCACCGAGTGCTCTTCCACCTCGGGCGGCGCGTCGCCACCAAACGCCGGCCGCAGCTTACCCAGAGCCTCCACCGTAGTGTCACGCCGGGGGGGCTCGTCCGTATCGACGACCGTCGTTCCCTTACGACTCACGATCTCCACCGGTATGACCTCCGCCTCAAACTCTCCGCCGTCGATGGCCGAGACGGCCTTCATGTGACTCTCGTAGGCGAATTGGTCCTGGTCCGCCCGGCTCACGCCCGCCTTCATCGCGGTGTACTCCGCGTGTCCTCCCATGTGGCAGTGGCCGAACGAACACCAAAGGCCGTCATGGATCAGGGCGTCGACCAGCGAGCGATCGCCGAATTTGACGCCCCCGCGATACCCCTGCACGAGGTACGGCGCGTTGGACATGGACTCCATCCCCCCGGCGACAGCCACCTGCTGGTCGCCCGCCCGGATGGCCTGTGAGGCGAGCATCACGGCCTTGAGGCCCGAGCCGCACACCTTGTTGATCGTCATGGCCGGAATCTCGTCGGGGAGTCCCGCACCGATGGCCGCCTGCCGCGCCGGGGCCTGCCCCACCCCGGCCTGCACGACGTTGCCCATGATGACTTCCTCGATGTCTGCCGGCTCGACACCCGATCGCTCGACCACGCCGGCGATCGCCCGCGCACCCAGCTCGGCCGCGGTGAGCCGCGACAGCCCGCCCAGGAATCTCCCGGTCGGCAGCCTAGCGGCGCCTACGATCACGGCCGTCCGCTCCATATCGCTCATTTCAGCCACTCCTCGCATCCCTGTCGGCGCCGCGTGTCCGCCAGTCCCACGATTTGCCAGGCTTCTCCCACCCTGGCGATCAGGAACACGTTCACGCCGCAGTGTGACAGGTCGCCGTTGTAATGAAAAGCGAAGGGGGTAACCACCGTCGCGAGATTGTCGTCGATCCGGATCTCGGCAGGGCCAATCCTCTCGTCCAACGCACCCGGCTCGGCTCCCCCGACCGTCTCGATGAATCTGTCGATAGCCCCGAATCCGACCCCGGCGACCCCGTCCCGAACGCCTGAGCTCGCCATCCTGTCCATTTCCGGGTGGAACAGCTTCCGGACGGCCGCGGAATCCGCCGCCCGCATCGCATCGAACAGGGCATCCACCACCGCCCGCACCTCGTCTTCCGCGCTTTGCGCCAGAACTGGCGTCGCGAATCCGCCAAAGACCATCCCCACCACCAGTGTCACGATCGCGATTCGTCTCATCCTGTCTCCTCCCAGTAGGACCCGCCCGGCGAAGGCGTGCAGATGCCCGCATTCATCGAACCAGTCCCTTGTTCTCGCCCCGCACCGCCTCCGGCACGATCGCGTGCTCCCGCACGTCCGTCAAAGCACAACCGACTCCGCCGCCTGGTGGAACCACGGCCCGCCCCCAGGCGACGAACGGATCATGCTCGAAGGCCAGCAGCAGCCCTTCCTCGGCTGCCCGGGTCAGCAGGACCCGCTTGCTCTCGAGCGTCACCAGCGGCTCTACGTCGTAGCCCATGATCCACGGCAGCGGCAGGTGCGCCGTCGTCGGTACCAGATCGGCCAGGTACAGGAGCACTTCGCCTCCGAGGTCGATTCGAACCGACTGGTGGTGCGGAGTGTGCCCCGGTGCGTGTACCATGCGGACCCCGGGCACCACCTCCGTATCCCCGGCGACCAGCTCCAGGCACCCCGCCGCGGCGAGGGGCTCGAAGTTCTCGGGCATGTAGCTGGCCCGGACTCTCTCGTTGTCGAGGCGCGCGAACGCGTACTCTCCTCGATTGACCACGTATCGGGCGTTCGGGAAGGACGGCCGAATGGTCCCATCCGGGTCGCGAACGGTACCGCCACCCGCGTGATCGAAGTGCAGATGAGTCGCTACCACGAAATCGATATCGCCGGGCTCCAGCCCCAGGCCTCCCAGCGAGGACTCCAGGCGTGTCGGATCGCCCTCGTTGGACACGCCATATATCGACTTGAACTTGTCACTTTCCTTGTTGCCCAGTCCCGTGTCGACCAACACGGTTGCCTCGTCGGTCTCCACCAGCAGGCACCGCATCGCGAGCGGGATGCGGTTCCGATCGTCGGCGGGAGTGCGCCGAGCCCACAGGGGCTTCGGAACCACCCCGAACATCGCCCCGCCATCGAGCCACAAGGAGCCTCCATCGACTGGCCTCACGCGTGCCCGGTCCCCCTCGACGTGCATCGATTCAGGCACTCCATCCCTCCCTGGACGCCATCGGCGGACCGGGCGGGACCGGTCTTCCGCCGACCCAGTCTTCCAGCTGATCCCAGTACACGATGCCCTGCCGATCAGCTGCCTCGAGCATACGAAGGAGGATCACCGCCGTGGCCCGGGCGTCATCGCCGGCGCGGTGCCGGTTGACGATGCTCACATCATAGTAGCGCGACAGCGAATCCAGCCCCCGGCGGCGCAGTCCGGGCAGGGCCCGGCGGGCCATCCGCACCGTGCACAGCCGAGGCCCCTCCGGCATTACCGAGTCTGCCATTCGCAGCTCCTCCGCCACGAATCGCCAGTCGAAGCCTACGTTGTGGGCCACGAAGACCCTGCCCTCGAGAGACCCTCGCACCCTCTGCACGATGTCCCGGAACCGCGGAGCCCGCTCCACCATCTCAGGCTCGATCCCGGTCAGTCGGGTCACCCAGCGCGGGATCCACGCCTCCGGATTCACCAGCGTCGTGTATTCGCCGTGGATCTCTCCATCCTCCACGAACACGGCCGAGTACTCGACGATCCGTGCCCCCCGGGCGGGGGAGCTGCCGGTGGTCTCCACATCGACGACCGCGAACTTCGTGTCGGACAGCTTGGTGCGACCGTTGTACACCGGCTGCTCGACCAGCCTCCACACGCCTTCCGCATCGACAGTGAAACGCCCATCCTCGCCGAGCAGATCGAACACCAGGCGTGACGCAAGTCCAGGAGGAGCCTGCATCAGGCCGAACACCTCCCGTGCCAGCGCGGGGGTCTCGATGGGCTCCCGGCTCACCGTCTCCAGGGCTCGCTGGACGAGGGGAGTGTGATGAGTGAACCGGAGACCCTCGGTACTCACAGTTCGTCTCGCAGGATCGGCATCGTCATGCAGCGGGGACCTCCGCCACCCCGCACCAGCTCCGATCCCTCGAAGCCGATAACGAATCGTTCGTCGGCCTGCAACTCCACGTCGCCCGTAAGGAAGTCAAAACTGCGTACTATCTTGAATCCGCCTTCCTCATGTAGCGCTTGAAGCGTATGCTCGTTGCGATCGTACGCGAGTACCTGGCCGGGTCCGACCGCGAAGAAGTTGCATCCGCTGGCCCACTGTTCGCGCTCCTGCATTGTACGCCGGTCACCACCGCACGGGATCGGCGTCAGGGGCAAATCCAGGTCCTTGAGCGCCCCGAACAGGCTGGGGGCCTCGCTCACTCCAGCGGCCCCCTTTCGGATCCTGAGCACCGGCAGGCGGGTCGGTCCCGTGAAATAGGGCGGGAACACGCAGCACAGGTCACGGTCCAGCATGGTGAAGATCATGTCCAGGTGGATCGCGGCTCTGTGCTCCGGCATGAGAACGACTACGATGTCGGTGATCTCCGTCGTCCGGAACACCTCCTCGGCCAGGGCGTCGATGCCCGCGGCCGTCGTACGCTCAGACATTCCCACGGCCAACAGATCCCGACGGAGCACGTGCACATCTCCCCCCTCGACTCGCACGTTGAGCCTCCGCTCGTGCGCCCCGTCGAACAGAATCCCGGCGTTGGCCAACTCGGGGTGTGTCCGGAACAGGGTCCAGGCGAGTATCTCCTCGCTCCACCGGACCTCGTGCTTCATCGAGGCCACCATCACGTGATCACCGATCACGGCCGCAGCGTCGCGGGTGAAGAACAGGTTCGGGAGAGGTGGAAGCGTATACCCGGCCTCGTTGACGAGTCGGGCCAGCACGCCTCCCGAAGTCTCCTCCCCCTCGATGAACAAACGCGCGACCTCCTCCGGCCTGGCCCCGCCGGCCCGGGTCCCGAGAGCACCATCGGACTGGTCGAACAGGTAATCCCTGGCCTCCGGGACGCGAAGGACATCGGCCAGGAGGTCAGCGATCTCGTACACCTCGGCGAACCGGGAGAGAATCGCCGCGAACCGGCTGTGCTCGCGCCGGGCGAACTGGAGATCCAGAATGTCGTCGAACAGGTAGTCCGCGCGATTTCCGGGCGTCACCACCGCGAGCTCGGGTCCCGGCGTGTGGCAGATGACTGTCCTCAGCCGACCGATCTCGCTGTGGATGCCGATCATTCGTTGCCGTCCGGCGGTCGGTCCGCTGCCTGCCCCGCCGCCGTCACCATGTAGCACAGGCCCTCGAGCTCCAGCGTCACGTCCATCTCCCGCATCGCCACGCCGGGCGGCACATCGAGCTTGACCGGAGCGAAGTTGAGCACCGCGCTCGCGCCGGCCCGTACGGCTCTAGTGGCCATCTCCTGGGCCGCCTCGACGGGCGTGGCGATGATGGCAATGGATACCCCGCGATCCGAGAACGTTTGCTCGAGTTCGCTCAATGGCTGAATGCGGATCCCTCCCAGCTCGAGTCCGATCTTGGCCGGGTCCGCGTCGAAGGCAGCCGCGACATCGAATCCCCTCTGCCTGAACAGACCGTAGCCCAGGAGAGCGGAGCCGATCTTGCCGACGCCGAGCACGGCGACACTCCAGCGCCGGGTCAACCCGAGGATCTCCTCGAGCTGCACGCGCAGGTCATGGACGTCGTACCCCTGCCCGCGCTTGCCGAACGACCCGAAGTGACTGAGATCCTTACGCACCTGCGCGGCGGTCGTGCCGGTGGACTCTGCCAGCCCACGGCTCGAAACGACCTCCTGCTCGCGGCGGTCGAGCGCCCTGAGCCGACGCAGATATCGTGACAGGCGCCGTACGGTCGAGTCGGAAATCTTGCGTGCCATGGTCTCGCTTGTGAAGGAGATCACAAGAACATAGGTGACTTTACGGGCCTTCTCAACTCGTCCGGGCCAGGCGGGACGCCAGGTCCACGAACTGATCCGGCGTGAGCGTCTCGGGACGCGCCCGCGGGTCCACTCCCTCGGCTTCCAGTATGCTCTCGATGGCGTCGGCCTCCAGGTCATACTCCGGGGCTGACCTCAGAATCCGTCCCAGCTGTTTGCGGCGGCGCGAGAACGCCACGCGGGTGAGAACACGAAGGTCCTCCTGCCGTTCCTTACACACCCCGTCCGGCCTCGGCTCCACCACGATCACGGCCGAATCGACGTCTGGAACGGGCCGGAACGCGCGCCGGCCGACCTGAAAAGCGACCCGCACGGTGGCGCGGGCCTGCACTCCGATGGACAACGCTCCGTAGACCTTGCTCCCTTCGCTCGCGGCGATGCGCTCGGCCACTTCGCGCTGGACCAGCAGGATCATCCGCCGCGGCATCGGCTCCATCTCGAGGAATCGGAAGATGAGCGGCGAGGTGATCCCATAGGGCACGTTGGAAATCAGCAAACCTCCGGCCGATCCGAGAAGCTCGGCGAGGTTGACCTCGAGCGCGTCCCCGTGAACCACGCGAACGTCGCTCCGGTCCTCGAAACGACGAGCCAGATCCGCGGCCAACCGGTCGTCCTTCTCGACCAGCACCAGGCGAGCGACGCTGCCTGACAGCAGATCGGTGAGCTCGCCATGCCCTGGCCCGACCTCGAGCACCGTGTCGTCCGGTCCAGCTCCGAGCCCCGCGACGATCTTGCGCCGGATGTTGTGGTCGATCAGGAAATTCTGACTCAGAGACCGCTTGGCTCGAACCATGGGCTACTTGACCACAAGAGCCGTGCGATCGTCAGCGGCCATGCCACCGGGCGGCTGCGCCAGCTCGAACACCCGGTCCAGGACGTCCTGAGCGCTGGCCCTGGACCGCTCCATGGCCATCATGGTGAGACGCTCGTCGGACCACATCCGGTCGCTCTCGAGGCACTCGCTGATGCCGTCGGTGAACATGAGAAGCATGTCCTCGCCCGGCACCCACTCCACTTCCCGCTGTGAATAGGCGTCGAACTCGGCTATGCCCAGCGGCGGGTTCAGCGCCTCGAGACGCTGCACCCCGGTCGAATTCACGCGAAACGCATGCGGATGTCCGGCGTTCGCGTAGTGCAGCCGCCCGGCCCCGGGATCCACCACGGCGTAACACAGGGTCATGTACATCTCGGTGGATTCGAGCTTGCGCACCAGTTCATGGTGGATGCCGCGCAGTACCTCGGCCGGATCCTCTCTTTCGCGAACCGTAATCGACGCCGCGCTCATAGTCAGGGCCATGATCAGGCCAGCGGAATACCCGTGCGAGCTCACGTCTCCCAGCATCACGCCGAGTCGATCTCCGGGCAGCCGGAACAGGTGATAGAAGTCACCGCCGACCGACTCTGCGGGCTCGCACCTGCCGGCCACATCTGCTACACCGACGAAGTCACCAAGGTCGGGCAGGAGTTTCATTTGCAGGTGATGCGCGAGCTCCAGCTCCACCAGCATCCGTTCCTGCACCAGGCCCTCTCGCACCAGCCTGTCGTTCTCGATCGCCGCCGCCAGGTGAGCCGCCACCGTAGCGGCCAGATTCGCATCCGCCTGGGAGAAGGTCTTCCTGCTCTCGACGCCCCGGACCGAAAGAACTCCTACGGGAAGCGTGCTGCCGTGAAGCGCCGAGTGCCTGAGCGGCACCGCGAGGAACGTTCGGTCTCCCTCATCCGCGGCGCTGCCCCGACTCGAGCGAACCTGGGCCACCTGCAGGCGCAGGGCCCTGTCGATCCACTCGCCGGTGTCGGGCGAGGGAGGCGCGGCCAGCTTCGGCGCGGCACTGCCGCCGACAGCGAGTCGGCGCAGCTTCGAATCGCTCTCCTGCACCCAGATCGCAGCACGGTCGGCGGCGAGGACGTGGGCCAGTCGGTCCAGCAGCCGGCCTGCTGCCCGCTCCAGGTGAATGACGGACCCGAGTGTTTCTCCAACGGACGTCAGCAGATCGAGTTCCTCGTACCGATCGGTGAGCTCGGCCGAGAAGAACCGGGCTTCAGTCTCTGACGCCACGAGGCGGCTGGCCGATTCCCGGAGCAGAGCCACGTGCCGTCGATCTTCGTCGCTCGTGGCCGGGGCAGTCACCAGCCTGATGCGCACGGAAGGCATGATCGGCCAGGTGGATTCGGTGAACGCAGCGCCGGGCGAATTGCCGAGGGAGTCGTGTGCCGTCACCGCGCCAGCATCGGACTCGATCACGAGGCGGAACCTGACCCCAGTCAGGCGGTGGCAGGCAGCCAGGTACTCCTCCAGGCGGTCACTGCGGAGAGGCCCCTGGACGTCTACCGGCCGACTGCCCGGGGGATCCGAGGCGGACTCCAGCGCTCCCGCGGACTCCGGCTTCGCTTCGAACTCGGCTTCCACCGCCTCAATCTCTCAGGGTCAGGGTGATGGAGTTACCGCGCTCGTTGAACCGGACGTCGTCGGCCAGGGACCGCAGCAGAAACAGGCCGCGGCCGTGGCTCCGCTCCCGGTTCTCGGGGCGCGTCGGATCCAGCACCGACTGTGGATCGAATCCCGGGCCCTCGTCGGTGACCGTGACTTCCGCGGAGCCTGGTCTGAGCTCCGCCAACACCCGCACCAGCTTCTCCGGATTCTCCCGATTCCCGTATAGAATGGCATTGGAAAGAGCCTCACCCACGGCAATCCGCAGGTTGAGGGTCGCTCGCGATCCCGAGAATGCCAGGCGTTCGCACGCCTCGACGACCTCGGCTACCACCTCGCGCACGAACCGCACGCTGGAAGGAAACTCGAACTGAAGACTTCCCGTCAGTCCGCCCGGGCGCCTCGCCCGGGTCCCGCCTTCCCCGGCGACGTGCCTGGCCCATTTGAGGCGCAGCTCGTCCGCGTTGATGGGATAGAAGAGATAATCGCCGCAGCCGGCGGCCAGAGCGGGGATCAGGCCTTCCACCGACACGTTGTCGACGATGGCCACGAGTTCGGTGTCCCTGCCAAAAGCGAGCCGCGCGTCGCGCACCGACTGGCCGATATCCGCCAGATCGATGAATACAATCCCGGGCGCCTTCTCGGGCCACTCAGTGCGGTCCGAGGCAACGAAGCAGGACGCACCCAGGGGATGCAGCTCGGCATACAGACTCTCGGTCACCTCTGGGCGTCCGGAGCAAATGAGGGCCGTAGCTGGAGAACCGGACACGGCTCAGAACTCGCCGATGGCCCGGGCGCGCGTGTCCGCAATCTGGAACAGGGTGTCCAGCTTCGTAAGCTCGAACAGGGTCCGAAGATCTTCGTTCAAGCCCGCGAGACGCAGCGCGCCACCCGACTCCCGGATCTTCTTGGAAAGGCTCACGAGCACTCCTAGGCCACTCGAGTCGATGTAGCTGGAGCTCGTGAAGTCGATCAGAAACCGACGATCGCCGGCATCCAGTCGCCCGAGCACCGTTTCCTTGAGCTGGTGGCGGTTCCCCACGATCAACTCGCCGCCGACTTCTACGATCGTGACACCATTCATTTCGGTGATCGAAAACATTGCATCCCTCTGCCTTCAGGGTGATCCATCGTTCGGCGATTGCGGCGCAGCCGACAGCAATGCCGTGATGTACGCCACATGTACGATGTCATCCGTTGACGCTCCGCGCGACAGGTCGTTGAGCGGACGGGCGAGTCCCTGCAGGATGGGCCCCAGGGCATGGGCCCCCGCCATCCGCTGCACCAGCTTGTAGCCTATGTTGCCGGCGTCCAGGCACGGAAACACCAGAACGTTCGCGCGCCCCGCAACACTGGACCCGGGAGCCTTTCTCCGCGCCACACCGGGCACCAACGCCGCATCCACTTGCAGCTCGCCGTCACAAATGACGTCGGGTGCGCGCTCGCGAAACTGACGCAGGCCCTCCCTGACGGTCCGGACCGAGTCGCCGTCAGCGGATCCGAGGGTGGAATACGAGAGAAACGCCGCCCTGGGCTCGTCTCCCACGACCAGGCGTCGCGCCCTGCACGCGGACTCGGCGATCTCAGCCAGCTGCTCTGCAGTAGGGCTCGGAACGACGGCCGGATCCGTGAACGTGAGCACCTCATCCGGGCCTCCCTGTGGGGGCACCATGTAGAAGGAGCTCGATACCGTGCTGATGCCGGGAGCCGTCCCCAGGATGCGCAGGCCGGCGCGCAGCACGTCGGCGGTGGAGTTCTTCGCTCCAGCGACGACTCCGTCCAGGTTTCCTCTCGAGAGCTGGGCGACCGCGAAACGGAGAGGGTCGACGGGCCCTCCCGCGCTGATCTCGGGAAGCAAGTCGACCACCTCGCCTCGCCTGCCCGGTGCATACGGATCCAGGACCTCGACCCCGGCCGCGAGCAACTCGCCGTCGAGCCCCGCTGCCGATTCGACGATGACGGGCCGGATCGCCCCCTCCTCAGCCAGGCGCCGGATCGAAGCGGCCGTTCTCGATTCGGCCGCTTCGGGAAACCCGATCCGGGCACCGGTACCCGCCGCCCGATCCCGGAGGGTGGCGAGAAAGCTCACTCGCCCGTCACCGTCGTCCCGTAGATCCTGGCGAGCTCTCTGAGCACCTCCCCGGGCACGAAGTCCGAAACGTCGCCTCCGAGTCGGGCCACCTCGCGGACCAGCGAAGAGCTGAGGAAGGTGTAGCTGCTCGCGGGAGCCATGAAGATCACCTCGATTTCGGGCCACAGCGACCGGTTCATCAGCGCCATCTGAAACTCGTACTCGAAGTCGCTCACGGCCCTCAGACCGCGCACGATCAGGCGAGCGCCACTTCGACGCGCGAAGTCCACCAGGAGCCCCTCGAAGTTGACGACCTCCACCCTCGGCTCGTCCGCGTATACCTCTCGTATGAGCGCGACGCGCTCGTCGAGCGAGAAGGCCGGGTCCTTCACATGCGTGGCGCTCGCCGCGATCGCCACCAGAACCCGGTCCACGAGTCTCAGGCTGCGCCGGATGATGTCGTCGTGCCCGAAAGTCAATGGATCGAATGACCCCGGGTAGATGGCGATCCGCTCGTCATCCATGAATGGCTCCTTCGGTCGGATCCAGGAAGATCGAAAGGACGGTCTCTCCGTAGCGCCGCTGCCAGTCGGGCGCACTCGGGAAATGTACGCCGGAAGCGTGCTCCACACACAGGATACTCGCGAAAGGTGCGCGACTGAAGGTCGAGACGAGCCGCACGGCTCCGTCGCCCGAGTATGGCGGGTCGGCAAGTGCTATGTCCCAGTCGGCCGCCGCACCCCGGGTCAGGTCGGCAACCACACGGTGGGCGTCCGCGGAGCGCACCTCCGCACGCGGACCGACCCCGAGCGCCTCGATATTACCCTCCAGCACCACGAGAACATCCCGATTCGACTCGACAAAACATACCCGGGCCGCACCTCGCGACAGAGCCTCGAGACCGAGTGCCCCCGAACCGGCAAACAGGTCCAGCACCCGGCTGGACACGATTCGATCGCCGAGAACGCTGAACCATGCTTCTCGCACGGCCTCGCGTGTCGGGCGCGTCGAGCGGCCGGCCGGAGCGCGTATGCGGCGACCCCGCAGCTCGCCGGCGATGATCCGCAGGCTCACGACCCGGCCGACCGGAAGTCCATCACGCGCGCCTGCACCTCCCGCCGTCCGTTCCAACTGTTTTCCGCGATCTCGAGCGCGACGTCCGCCTGCGCGGCGGATCGAGCTTCCTTGAGGCGGCGCCCCATACGGAAGGCAATCGCCGGCACTCTCTGGCCTTCCCCCACCAGCTGAAACTTGAGGTGTCCCCCATCGTTGCCGACCCGCTCCACCCGATCCAGCTTCACGCCGCGCACCAGGAGGACCGGGTTCGGATTCCCGGAGCCGAACGGAGCCAGGTGGCCAAGCCAGCGAAGGAGATCAGGCCCAACCCGGTTGAGCGGAACCTCCAGGTCCAGACGCAGCTCGTGCACCGGCTCTCGATCGGACAAATCGCGCTGGGCCAGGTCGCGCAGGCGCGCCGCCAGCTCCTCTACCCGCTCCCTCCGGACCGTGAGGCCCGCGGCCATTCGATGCCCGCCGAATCGCTCCAGCATGGGCTCGCATTCCTGGAGAGCGTTGAACAGGTGGAATCCCTCGATCGACCTTCCCGAGCCTCGCCCGACATCGCCATCGAAGGAGATGACTATCGAAGGCCGGTGGCAGCTTTCCACGAGGCGAGAAGCCACGATCCCGATCACCCCCGGGTGCCAGTCGTCTCCCCACAGGACCACGGCACGGTCCTCTTTCCGAAGGCGTGTTCGGAGCTGCTTCTTCGCGTCCTCGTAGACCCTCGTATCCGTCAACCGGCGTTCCGCGTTCTGGCGCTCCAGGTGATCCGCCAGGCGCTGAGACTCGTGGGGATCGGTCGAGAGAAGGAGCTGGAGCCCGGTGTCCGCCTCGGCCATCCGGCCCACGGAGTTGAGCCGCGGGGCAATCCGGAACGAAATGTCCTCGGCTTCAATGCCTCGATCCGCCTCGATCCCGGCGTTGGTCAGCAGCGAGCGAAGCCCTGGCTTTCGCGTACGTTCGAGCACACGCAGGCCGGCACGTACGAGAATCCGATTCTCACCCGTCAGCGGCATCTGGTCGGCCACCGTGCCGAGGGCTACCAGGTCCAGGTGCTGATTCAGGCGCGGAGACTCGACGCCTGCTCTCTCGTACAGCCCGGACAGGAGCTTGAAGGCCACGCCCACCCCCGCCAGGTCGCGGAACGGGTAGCGGCTGGCCGGCAGCATCGGGTTCACGACGGCCACGGCCGCAAGTATGCCGCTCCCCGGCCTGTGGTGGTCCGTGACGACGACGTCGATTCCCATCGACGCTGCCTTGAGGACCGCATCCGTCGCCGTCACTCCACAGTCCGCCGTCACGATCAGCGACGCCCCGAGCTCCGCTGCCTTGTGTAGCCCTGGATCGGATAGGTCGTAGCCATCACGCGTCCGATGGGGAACGAAGGCCTCGGCCCTCCCCCCGATCTCCCGCAGACCGAGGGTCAGCAGCGCCGCGGCAGACATCCCATCGGCGTCGTAGTCTCCGTGGACCAGGATCGTCTCACCGCTCGACAGGGCCCGTTCGATACGCTGCACCGCCCGATCCATGTCCGGAAGCTCCCACGGAGAATGAACGGCGGCGAGATGAGGACGCAGAAATGCGCGCGCCTCGTCCGTGGATTCCACGCCGCGGCGCAGGAGCACCCGACACACCTCACCCGGCAGCCCCAGCGACCCGGCCAGGGCCGTGACCTGATCTTCCGGAAGAGGAAGCGGCATGATCCAGCGGCGCGCTCCCCCGCGACTGCGGCTCACAGCACCGCCTTCCCCGCGAGGGTCCTGGAACGCGTTCCAGGATCCCGGCCGCGGGAGATCAATCCGCGATATGGAGGATGACGCCGCAGGTCTCGCATACGACCAGCACCCGCCCCGCTCGAATCACCTGCTGCGTCTGAAGCGGAATCGCCGTATAGCAATGGCCGCATACTCCGTCCACCAATGGAGCCAGTGGGTTGTCCGCCCTTCCCCTGCGCACGGTATCGTAAAGACTTCTGGCCCGCTCATCGATGCGCAGCGCCCGGTTGCTCCGCTTGTCGAGATCGATCGCGATTTCCTCTTCCAGCCGCCGGCGCTCCTCGTCCAGCTCGCCGAGGCGATCCCCATACTCCTCCTGGCGGCTCGCGATATCCCCCTCGAGGTCGGTCAGCGCGGAACGGGCCGTCTCCTGATCCTGCATCGCGTCCAGGAGATCATCCTCGGCCGCCTCGAGGTTCTGCCTCGCGGCATCCACCTCGGCCCGTGCCGCCGCGTGCTCCCTCATGTTATGGACTTCCTGTGCACGCACCTGCAGCCGCTTGAGCGTCGCCCGGCCGGCCTGCACGGTCCGCTCGCTGTGCCGAAGGTTCGCGTCGGCCGACTCGAGTCGCGCCTCGAGCGCCACCGTTTCCTTCTCCAGTGCCTCCAGCTCGCTGACCAGCCGCTCGGACTCGGCCCGCAGAGCGGCTACTCTTTGCTGCCTGTCTCCGATCAGGGCATCCATTTCCTGAAGCTGGAGAAGACTCTCCACCGTGTTGCCTTCCATGTCCCCCCTGTCTCCCGCGAATAGCGTGGTTCGGCCCTCAGGTGCGAGCCTTTTCCGAATATCGTCTCATGAAACTCAAGGGAACACCGGCTCCCCTGAGCTCTCGTGCCACTTGCTCCTTCTCCACCAGCAGGCGTCTCGCCTGATCTTCCTCAGCCAGGTCCAGTTCCCGGTCGATCTGCTCCAGGCGGTCCAGCTTGGCCCGGTGGGCAATCCGGCGGACCGTCTCTTCGAACGCCTCCCGCGGATGCACGACTTCCGTCTCGTCTTCCTGCAACTCGCGCCACAGCGGGGACACCTCGTCGGTGAGCGCGAGCTCGCCGACCCCCGACACCCGGAGAGACCGGTAGATGCTTCGGAAGGCGTCGTCACGAAAGTGCCGATCCTCGAGTCCGCTCTCTACGGCGACCTCCAGGAGGTCGCGGTCCCTGGCCAGCAGTAGCATGAGAAAGCGCTCCACCGGGTCCACACGTGCCGGCCCTTCCTCCTCTGGCGAACCGGACTCGGGCCCGCCTCGTCCGACGGTCCCCGGCCGGGCTCGTGGCACCAGTCGCTCACGAGCGACCTCGCTGACCAGCGTGTCACGCCTCACACCGGTGCGCTCGGCTGCACGCCCGAGGTAGATGTCCAGCAATGCCGGGTCCTTCACCGAACGGAGTGTGCTGAGCAGGCCGTCTACCGCTCGACGCTTTCCCTCGATGCTATCCAGGTACCCCTGGCGCTCGAGTATTTGAAGCTTGCGCTCCAGGACGTCGACGGCGTCCCCCAGATACCGCTGCAAACCCTCCGCCCCCTCGCTCCGGATGACGGAGTCCGGATCCTCTCCGTCCGGGAAGGTCACCACCATCGGGTGGCATCCGGCGGCGAGCAACACGTCTCCAGCCCTGAACGTCGCTCGCAGCCCGGCCGAATCACTGTCGTACAGAAGGTAGACCCGGTTGGCGTACCGCTTCAGGAGATCAGCCTGCTCGGACGTGAGCGCCGTTCCCAGGGGTGCGACGGCGGTCGGGAAGCCGCCAATGTGCAGCGACAGGGCATCCATGAAGCCCTCTGTCACCAGCGAGTGCTCTTCACGCCGGATGGCGTGCCTCGCCCGGTTCAATCCGTACAGTGTGCGGCTCTTGTGGAAGATCGGCGTTTCCGGGGAGTTGATGTACTTCGGAGTGTGTTCATCGGTGGCACCCAGCGTTCTTCCACCGAACGCGATCGGACGATCTCGCAGATCGCGGATCGAGAACATCACTCGCCTACGGAATCGATCGTAAGGCTCGTCAGCTCTTTCGCTCGTAGCGAGCAGCCCGGCCTCGAGTAGATCATCGTCGCTGATTCCGCGCGCGTGGCCCGCTTCCCGGAGCTGACGCCAGCCGTCCGGTGCGAAACCGAGCCCGTATTCCTCGGCGGTCTCCGCCCCGACTCCCCTCACCGAAAGGTACTCGCGGCAAGCGCGGCCGATATCGGGATCGAAAAGCATCGACCGGAACCACTCTTCCGCGAACGCCGTGGCCTCCCGCAGGTGTGCGAACGGGTCTTCCCGACGATCGGAATCCTCCGGGACCTCGATGCCCACCCGAGCAGCTACCTGCCGAACCGCTGATGGAAAATCGAGGCCCAGGTGCTTCATGAGAAAAGAGAAGACGTCGCCGCCTTCACCGCATACGAAGCACTTGAATATCCCGCGGGCAGGGTCCACCGAGAAGTTCGGCCCCTCTCCGCCGTGCAGGGGACAGGGGCCTCGGTACGTCTTGCCGGATCGTTTGAGTTGGACGAACTCGCCGCACACCTCCAGGATTTCGGCGCGCTCCCGGATCTCC
>JBDGXI010000101.1:0-13083 GCA_039584685.1 Gemmatimonadota bacterium
GATCGTCATCCTGGACGCGATCGACTGCGGCCGGCAGCCAGGCGAGATCTTCGAGCTCGATCTCGACGACTATCCGACCCACAAGGTCGATGACTTTTCCATGCACCAGGTGCCCACCTCCAATCTGCTCAGAGAATTGAGGGATCTTGGAGGCGTCGAGGTCCGTGTGCTCGCCTGCCAGGTAGCCCGCATTCCGGAGGAGGTGTGCCCCGGTTTGTCGGCCCCCGTGGCGAGCTCCGTGCAGCAGGCGGTGCAAACTCTCAGGCGGGAGTACTTCGCCGACTCCGCCCATGTGCTCCCCGCGGGCCGGTAGCTGCGGGCTGGTCTAGCTACCGACCAGCCTGAGCCCGGTGGGTGCCGCCGGCGGGATCACGTCCGGCGGGACTTCCGTCGTGGCCGACACCTCTTCGCTCCGCTCGCCCTCGACTCCCCGGTCGTCCACGGTGGACACGGCGTACCGATAGGTGGTCTCCGGCGAAAGGCCGGTGTCCGTGAAAGTCGTGGCCACCACGAATCCGACGAAGCTGCCTTCCCGGTAGACGTTGTATCCGGTGATCACGAATCCCGACCCTGACGGCGGGCTCCACGAGAGGTTGATCTGCGTGGGCCACGTCTCCGTCACCGTAAGCCCCTCGGGTGGAGGTGGTCCCGGCTCGGCGAGGGTGGTGGCCGACGCTGGCTTGCTGAGGTCGCTCTCGAGCCCGTTCCCATCCACGGCCGACACGCGGTATTCGTACCTGGTCTCGGGGTCGAGCTCCGAGTCCTGGTAGCTCGTCCCGGCCGGGGTGTCCACCTGCTCGCCGTCGCGAAGGACCCGGTAGAATGCGACTCCGGACTCACTCTCAGACGGTGACCACTCCAGGTCGATGCGGAACGGACTGACGGCCGCGGCCACCAGGTCGGTGGGTGTCGTGGGGCCGGGAAGCGCCTCGGTCGTGACCTTCACCGGATCGCTCAGGTCTCCTTCGTCTCCGTCGTCGTCGAACGCGCTGACCCGGTACTCGTATGTCGTCGCCGGCTGGAGCCCCTCATCCCGATAGTCGCTTCTACCCGTCTCGGCGACCCGGTCTCCGTCCCGGTACACGTAGTATCCTTCGGAGCCCTTGACCCTCTTCCAGTCGAGATCGACGGCGTAGGGGCCGTCGGCGGTCGCCTCCAGGTTCTTCGGCTTACCGGGATCGAAGGCGCCGTGCGGCTGGGCCAGAGTGCCCGCCGCAAGGAGGAGCAAGGCCGCGAAGGCATACCGGGCAGATCTCACTGGCCCGCCTGCACGGGAAGGGTATCCGACAGGTCGCTCTCGTTCCCCAGCGTGTCGAGCGCTGTCACGGCGAACAGGTAGTCTCCAGCCGGGAGTCCTGACACGGTCACCCGGGTCTCGGGTCCCAGCTCGATCATCGTCTCAGATCCAGGGGCGGAGTCCGTCTCGCGATAGTAGAGGCGGTACCCGGACAGGTCCTCCAGAGGCCGGCCCACCGCGTCGGTCGTGGGTGCATCCCACTCGAGAGTGATCGAGTACGTGTCAGTGGGATGAGTCGGAATCCCGTCCCCCGGACCGTCCGGCGTGCACCCGGCCGCCAGGACGAGGGCCAGGACCGCCCCGAGCGCGAACGCGTCCGTTCCCGTGTAGCGTCTACGCCACATCGACACTCCGATTCGTCCGCCTGGCGCGACAGGCCAGGGACGCAAGAATAGGCGAAAAGGCCCGTAATCACGGCTATCCCCGCGATGACGGGTCACTGACAACGGGGTCCAAAGAGGCAAGATCCAGACCCGTCATCCATGGCGGTATTCGCCGTCGGAATGATACTGGTGCATATTGTGTGTCAGCCAACAATGAGGGGTATCAACGGTCGCACGACGGCCAGGAGGATGCGAATGAAGTCTCGTATGTTGATGGGAATCGGCGCGGCATTGCTGGCCGGCGCTTGCAGCGGAATCTCGACCAGTACGGACTACGACCCGGCCGTCGATTTCACGACCTTTTCGACGTACACCTGGATCGACAGCCAGGGCGAGGTCGACAACATTACCAGCAGCCGCATACGCCAATCGGTCGACGCGGCATTGACGTCGAAGGGCTGGTCGGAGTCAGCGAGCAATCCGGACGTGGCCGTGAGCTACCAGGTCACGACCGCCCAGCGCAGCTCGTTCACCACGGTCAACACCGGCTGGGGCGGCGGATACGGCTGGGGCGGTGGCTGGGGAATGGGCATGGGAACCAGCCAGACGACCGAGCAGACGTGGCAGGAAGGCTCCCTGGTCCTCGGCATCTTTGACGCCGGCACGAAGAACCTGGTTTGGACGGGCACGGCGACGACCGATCTCGATCCCAGCCGCTCGCCGGCGGATCGCCAGAAGGTGATCGACGACGCGGTCAACAAGATGATGAGTGCCTTCCCGCCGGGCAGCTGACGGCCGGATCCAGAATCTGACAGTACGACAGGCGGGCCCCTTCGTCTCAACGCGGGGGCCCGTCAATGTTGGTAGACAGCTCTCCAGTCGTCGATGCGGTCCTCAAATACCTCGACCAGGTTAGGCCGATCGCGGGATAGGTCCTGCTCGCTCCGCGGATCGACGACCACGTTGAACAGCCTGGTCTCCCGGGTGTCCACGTCCCAACTGAAGAACCACGGTCCGCTCCGCAACCAATACCCGTTCATCTCTCCCCTGCCAGGTCGCGTACCCGTGCTCGGCGAGGATCCGGGGAAGGGTCTGGATGTCGCGCATCGAATGGTGCTGGTAGTCCTCTGTGGCGAACGTGCGGATCGCCCTCGGCACCATACGGCGACGACCGAACTGTGCTGGTATCTTGTCGTCAGCGCCAGAGGTCACGACTCAAGGAACCAGGGGGACCCATGAACTGGAACGCTATCGGTGCGATGGGAGAAATCCTCGGCGCGGTAGGCGTCATCATCACGCTCATCTACCTGGCGCGGCAGATCCGTCAGAACACGAGGGCCACGCGGTTGGCCACCGCTCAGTCGGTCTCTGCGGCCGCGCGAGACTGGAACCGGCCCCTTCTTCTCGACCCGGAGCTGGCCTGGACGTTTCAGGTGGGGACGGAAGACCCGACGAAGCTCGACGAGAAGGAACAGGCGCGCTTCATCGAGCTCTGTTTCTCGCTGTTCAGGATGTTCGAGGACGCGCACTACCAGCATCAGCAGGGTGCTCTGGATGCCGACATCTGGAGGGGTTACGAGAAGCTGTACGCCACGTATGCCAAGGCTCCCGGCTTCCAGGCTTATTGGAAGAGGAGGAAGGAGACCTTCCGACCTGAATTCAGGGACTTCATCGATGGGTATGGGCTGGCCGGCGTGGACACGTGGGGGAGGCTGAAAGACGAAGGCAGGTACCTGGGAACCTGATCAGAAAGGTGCGGAACTCCTCTCGCGGGGCTAGATTCGGGGGTATTCAGGCTACCCGGGAGGTGCCATGAGCAAGCTCGCGTTTACGGATCCGATGGAGGCGCCGCCACCCGCAGGGCCACTCGACCGCTTCTTCCTCAAGTTGATTCGCGACCCTCGCGACCTTCCCTTCGCGCGCGTACAACTGCTGAATCTCACCGTCATGCTGGGCCTGGTCATCTGGCTGTACGTCGATTTCAATATCTGGAACTCGCTGCTGTTCCTTGCGTGGTACATTCGGCAACTCGGACCGTACACGCTGATGCTGCACAACGTGTCGCATCGACCGTATTTCCGCAGCGAGACCTCGTGGCTCGAGTGGCCCTTCGTCAAGGTCCTCGGGATGTTCTTCGGACATGCCCCCAACACCTATTTCGCACACCACGTAGCCATGCATCATCCCGAGAACAACCTGGACGATGACCTGAGCACGACCATGCATCTGCAGCGCGACAGCGCAAGGGATTTCTTCTTCCGGTACCTGGCTCGGTTTCTCTTCCTGGGCAATCACGACCTGGGCATCTATCTGCGCGACCGGAATCGCGACAAGATCCGGTGGCGGCTGCGCCGCGGAACAGCCCTGTGGTACGCGATCGTCATCGGTCTGGCTTTTGTGAGCTGGAAGGCGACCTTGCTGGTGTTCGTCGCTACCCTCCTCATCACCCGTGTCGCCATGATGTCCGGCAACTGGGCACAGCACGCATTCATCGATGCGAGCCAACCCGGGAACTGCTACGTGAACAGCCTCACCTGCATCAACTCCGTCTACAACCGCCGCTGCTTCAACGACGGCTACCACATCAGCCACCACTGGAACCCCACGCGGCACTGGACCGAGCATCCGCAGGAGCTGCAGGACAACATCGAGAAGTACGCCGAAGTCGACGCCATCGTGTTCAGGAAGCTGGACTACTTCATGGTATGGCTGAACCTGATGCTGAAGCGATACGACGTCCTGGCCGAGCACTTCGTACCGCTGGACGACCGCGAGCGCAGCAAAGAGGAGATCGTCGCCCTCCTCAAGGAACGCACGCGGCGGATCCCGGAGCCTGTGCTGCCCGAGGCTACGGCAGCCGCCTAGCGAGTTTGTTGTGCGGTGAGCTGTGATGCTTGTGTGAGGGTGCTTCGGGCCGACGGCTGTCGTCTGGAATCAGCCTCCACCATCGGCCGCCAGGCCGATCCACTGTTGTTCCAGTTCTGAGCGCTCTGCCCGCTCTGCCTCGAGTCTCGCCTTCTCCTGCTCCAGCTCACCCTGAAGATCGTCGACCTGTTTCTGAATCTCCGCCGGATCGCCCTGCTCTCTCAGCAAGAGACGAAGGCCCAGGCCGTGCACCGCGTACAGGCCCAGAAGCAGAGCTACTATGCTGAAGACCGGATTGGGGACGCTGAGACCGTACACGCCCGCTGCTGCGGCAATAGCACTGATCATGAGCAGGAACGACAGGCTGACAGTGGGCATGAATGTTCACCGCGATCAAGAGATGTTTCCGGTCTGCGGTTCGTTCGCTGCGAACACCGTGCCGCGAGCAAGGGATCGAAGTATATCTCGTATCCGATTATTGCACGGTCACTTAGAGCGCCAGGCTGCAGGCCGGGAAGTCCCGAATCATGTTGCGTCAGTTCGGCATGTGTCGAGCACCGGCTACAGGGGAGGTCCGGGCGTGGGTGCTCAGGCAAGCACGGACGCGTGGGGTGCGGCAAGATCGTCCTGACGAAGAAGGCGGACCCGGAAACTGGCCGGATCCGCCCCTTCGAGTGTCACGCCGGTTTGAGAATCGAATCTCGATTCCGTTACTTCTTCTTGGCTGCCGGCTTCCTGGCCGCAGGCTTGGCTGCCGGTTTCCTGGCCGCAGGCTTCTTCCTGGCTGCCGGCTTCTTGGCGGCCGGCTTCTTCCTGGCTGCCGGCTTCTTGGCCGCAGGCTTCTTCTTGGCTGCCGGCTTCTTCTTGGCCGAAATCTTCTTCTTTTCCGCCGCGATCCACTTCTTCGCAGCGGCCTTGTCTGCCGCGATCTTCTTTTTCGCCGCCGCCTTCTCGGCCGCCAGTTTCTTCTTCTCCGCCGCGATCCACTTCTTCAACGCGGCCTTCTCCGCAGCGAGCTTCTTGGCAGCGGACGTCTTCGCCGCAGGTTTCCTGGCAGCTGGCTTCTTCTTCGCCGCCGGCTTCTTGGCAGCGGGCTTCCTGGCTGCCGGCCTCTTGACGGGCATGGTTCCTACCTCCGCGATAGTCAGTGCCTACGGGCGAATGTCCCGCCCCCGAACAACAAACATGATCAGACTTCGTGTTCGCACAAGGGCTAGAGGGTATATCGCGCCGTGGCCGAGAGAAGTGCGTCGGCAACCCGAACTCGAAGTCATAGCTGGACATCGACTTGGGGTGCTGCTGACTGGTGAACCAGGTCCGATTCAGGTGGACAGTCACCGGAAATCGATTAACCTATGGATGGCCTCCCACGCGTGGCCGGGTTCCGTGACGCCCGGAACGATGCCGTGCGCCAGCGGGTATCCGTATGTGACGTCTGCTTCCGTCCGGGCGGCGGACCTGCCTGGAGGACAAGGATGCGTTTGCATCGAACTGGACACGCGATCGGCGTTTCGCTGGTCAGCCTCGCATTTCTCCTCACGGCTCCCAGCATCGGAGCGTCTCAGGAACCTGATCGGCCCGGATTGTCGGCCGATAGACCTCTCAGCTACCATCTGTCTGCGCTGCATTCGAACAGTTGGTTGACCCGCTACGGAATCTGGGTCCGGCACGAAGGCATGTGGGCCTGGCGGCCGACCGTGCGTTACGATTGGAATGCGTACTTCAGGTGCGAGGCGGGCTATGGATGTGGGGGAATCGGTTTGAACTCGCATTTGTTGTGGATCTGGGGGGGCGGCGATTATGGAAGGTGGAATCTCGTTCCAGCCGGCTGGATGTGGTTCCCGGGTCAGCGATTCTACGGAGCCTGGAACCTCTGGTTCCTTGGCCCGAGGCACGGGTTCGGGGCATACGGAGGGGCATACGGATTCGGTCCCCGGTTCTCGTCGCTCTTCCTCACCGGTTGGCCCGGTGACCTGAACATGGCACCCACCGTTCCGAGGTACATCCCGGCACACCAGGATGAGCAGCGACGTCAGGCCACCTCCACCAGCGGTACCCACACACGCGACCGTACGGAGGCTCAGGTCGATCCTGCCAGTAGCGGAACGATCGTGAGGCTGAGCCTGGACGATGAGGACGGCGGTGCTTCCGGTCGTATTCGCCTCGGCCCCCCGCTCGAACCCGGCGCCGAAAGCGCGGGCGGACGGAGCGAGCTCCAGGAGATGGAAGGCCAATCGGGTGATCCGACGAGCCGCAAGCGTTACCTGTCGCCGACCGTCGACGACCGCCCCTCGCCAACGGCAGCGCGGTCGTGGAAGGAGTCCGAGCTCAGGTCAGGCTCCAGTTCGTCAGCCGACCGGCGAGGCGAGTCGGTGAAGCCTTCACCCGTGCCGTCCGCGGCGGGCAGATCAAAGTCACCTCGATCCCCGGCCGCTGGAGGCCAGACCACGGGGCGATCGAAACCCGGGAAGACGGCAGCGCCAGCGAAAGAGTAGTCACGACAGCGCCTGTTCCCCGGGATTGGCCGACGGGTTCAGCGGCGGACATGGGAGATCCACGAGCTCCTCGGAGAGCTCCCACAACCGTTTCGCCATCTCCGCATCCGCACTCGCCTCCGCCGGTTCATTCGGCGCCGGATAGCCGCGCCAGTTCGCAAACCCGTCCGGTCCGTAGTACCCGCCCGGCTCCGCTTCTTCCGCTACGGCTGCGTACAGCGTCGGCAGAGCACCCTGCCAGGGCTTCATCGCGAGGATCGGGTTGAAGAACCGAAACGTCGGAGTCGACCGCTGAAGGTTGGTGGCCGTCCATCCGGGGTGGGCCGACGTGGCGAACGTGTGGACCCCTGCCTCGTCCAACCGTCGCTGCAGCTCGAGCGTGAACAGCATGTTGGCGATCTTGCTCGCGGCGTACGACGGCATGCGCTGGTACGGGCGCGTGGTCCACTGCGGATCATCGAGGTCTAGACCGCCGAAGTTCTGTGCGGAGCTTGCCACGTTGACGACCCTGGAGTCCTCGGTGGCGATCAGTCGGTCGATCAAGAGCAGTGTCAGCGCGAAGTGGCCCAGGTGGTTCGTGCCGAACTGGAGTTCGAAGCCATCCTCCGTCTCTTCGCGCATCTGCGGCATCATGACACCGGCGTTGTTGATCAGAAGATCGAGCCGATCGTGCCTTGCCTTGAACGCCTGGGCAAAACCCCGCACGGACGTCAGGTTCGCGAGGTCCAGTTGCATGAACTCGATCTTGGCCTCCGGCGTCTTCCTTCGAATGTCATCGACGGCCCTGTTTCCCTTCTCTCCGCTGCGGCTCGCGACCACAACAGTGGCGCCTTTGCCGGCCAGAGCTTTGGCAGTCTCGAAGCCGATTCCGCTGTTCGCACCCGTCACGATCGCGACTCGCCCGGTTTGATCCGGTATCTTCTCGCTCGTCCATCTTCTTCTGGTCATCTCGATGTCTCTCGTGATCTACGTTCGCCTCAACGACCAACCGCCCTGAGCTGTTCTCAATATGGCACCGGGGAAGGGATTCCGCGTCGAATCACCAGTGACGGGACCAATGCGTGGGGCGTCTCGACGCCGACGTAGCGTCCCCATGGGAGGCAGCTATGAGGAGAATTCTCAACACGGCCGCGTTGGCCGCAGTCACCATACTGGTGGCGTGCGTATCACTTCCCGTCTCAGCGACCGACGTCACCCGACCCGGAACACAAGTCACTGCCGAAGCCTCGAAGTTCAACCCTTTCTGGTTCGCCCCGTTGCCACCGGAGACATCGGGCCAGTTGATCGAGGACCTCCTTGAGCAATGTGGTGGCGAAGGTCTAACCGGTGTCACCATAGGGACGCAGACAGCCTGGGTGATCATCGGCCAGCAAGAGAAGATCGTCGCGACCGGGTACTGCGTCGAATCGAGCTAGGCGGTCGTGTCAACCTGAGCCCGCGCGGCAGAACGCCTGCTACAGGTCCAAGTGCACAGGGAGGTAGTGATAAAGAAGTGGCTGAGACGCATCCGCGGTGCGCTCGGAATGGGCCTGACGTGGGCAATAGCCTGGTTCGCTGCGGGTCTCATCCTCCTGCTGATAGTCGGCTTTGGCGCCGCCGACGTCCCGTTTCCCCTCGGGTTTGCCATGTTCGGTTTTCTTGCCGGTGCCACGTTCTCAGTCGTCCTCGGGATTGCCGAGGGTCGTCGCAGGTTTGATCAGATGTCGCTTCCACGCTTTGCGGGGTGGGGGGCCGTCGGGGGTCTTCTACTGTCCGGGGCCTTCGTCCTGGCCGCGGGCCTTGGAGGCGACCTCATTTTGGTGTTAGGCCCCGTGTTCGCACTGTCGAGCGCGGCCTCCGCTGCGGGATCGCTGGCCCTGGCGAGAATGGCAGAGGACCGTGACTTGCTCGACGCCAGCGCGGATGCAGCTGAGGCGGGGCTTACCAAGGGCGAGGCGAGGGAGTTGCCCAGAGGCGACGACTGATCTCTCCACGTGGACCCGGCACGGTGGGAAGAAATTGCGCGTGCCCTCACCTATACAGCCGGTTCTATGTTGCTGTTGAGCCGGAACAGGTTGCCCGGGTCGTACTGACCCTTGATCCTCGCAAGACGCGCGTACGCCGGCCCATAGTTGCCGGCGGCCTCAGCCCCATCAAAGTCGATGTTGTCGTAGTAGCCGCCCATGAACGGTTCGATCGCGTTGTAGTAGGCTCGGGTCGCCGCGATGAACTCGTCATCCCTTTCTGCTTCCTGCCAACCGCTCGCGAATACGAGCATGATCTCCGCGTTGCGGTGCGGAAACGCCGTGTCGGTTTCGCCGACTCGTTTTACGGCTCCACCCGCGACATGGTTCGCGAGGAACACTCGCGGGTCGTACGCATCGATCAGGGCGTCTACCAGCCCCTGAGACCATTCCTTGACCATCCCGTTCTTGGCGTATGAGCGAATTCCGTGGCCGAAGGCGACGTCGTTGATGGTCTGCATGACCATGTAATCCTGTACGATCACGCCATCCACGAGAGGCTCTGCGACTGCCCGCAGCGGCGCCAGTTCCCTCTCGCCATCGGATGGGTTGCCGTTGTAGACGACGTCCATGACGATCACGTCCCCGAGATCTGGATTCCGCGCCATGACAGGGCCGATATACATCTCGTCCGAGAAACCTGCGGCCGCCTCGGCGTAGTACTCGAGCACGTCTCTGGCGCTCTCCATAGGCCACACGATGGAACCGGACAGCACGTTTCGGTCAAACGGATATAGCTGGTATTCGAATCCCGTGACGACGCCGAAGTTGCCGCCACCGCCCCGGATCGCCCAGAAGAGGTCCGGTTCTCGATCCGCGCTGATCCGGCGTACCTCGCCGTCGGCCGTAACGATCTCGGCGGCGCGGACGTTGTCCACGGTGAGTCCGTACTTGCGGTTGAGGCGGCCGAAGCCCCCTCCGAGCGTGTAGCCACCTACACCCGTGTGCGACACGACTCCGGCCGTAGTGACCATGCCCTGCTCCAGCGATGCGGCGTCGAGCGTGCCCAGCAATGCGCCCCCCTGGGCGCGAGCACGCTGAGTGTCGCGATCGGCCGTCACCCCGTTCATCTGCGACAGGTTGATCATGAGACCGCCATCACAGACGGACTTGCCCGGCCAACTGTGGCCTCCCCCACGCACCGCCACGAGCAGGTTGTTGTCCCGTGCGAACGACACCGCATGGCTGACATCGTCGCTGTTGGCAGGCAGCGCGATGAGGGCGGGTCGTCTATCGTGCATGCCGTTCCATATGGTGCGTGCGCGATCGTAGTCCGGGTGCCCCGAGAGAATCAGCGGTCCGTCGAACGCCTCACTGAGCTCCTGGATAGCCGCATTCTCGAGTTCAATCTCCGCGCCATCGAGCGACACCGCGGGAATGCTCGCATCGGTTCTCGCTCGTCTGCCACAACCCGCAAGGAACGGGGAGCCAACCACCAGGCTGGCAGCGAAAGACGTCCTGCAAAACTGGCGCCTGTCCACGGAGCGTCTCCTCGTTCGAATGAGCTTCGAGTTTAACTAGCATAATCAAACTTTATATCGTGTTGCAGGGTGTCTTCTTGCCACTGAAACCAGGGAAGCACGGCCGACTAACGCTCAGGAGGACTTAGTTCGGGAGCGCCACCAGGGTCGCCGCCGTCCTGCCTGGCAAGGGGAGTTCGAGTGCTCTCTCGTCTCGTGACCCGTTTCCCGCAAGCACTTCGAGTCGCTTGCCCAGAGAGGGCAACCCCGATCCATCCGAGAGCCCGACGTCGTAAGTCAGGGGAGGGAGAGCGGGCGCGCCGGTCACGTTTCTGACCGGTACGCCAATTCACGCTGGCAGGTCAATCGCCAACTAGCCCTCGCCCTGCTCCTCGAGCGCCTTGCGGTTCTTCGTCCGCAGACGCCACTCCGCGCCCATGCTCTCCTTCAGGTTCTCGGGAAGCGCCTCGACGGGCACGACCAGGTCGCCGTCAACCGGCCAGTCCTCGAGCAGTTCCGGCATGTAGCCCGGTGGATAGTACTCCGCGGGATCGATCTGCTGCTCGCGAACGAACGGCTCCTGGATCTCCTCCCGGCTCGTGGGCGGGTGAGGAACGACGAGCTGCCCGTTGGTGAAGTCGAACTGCGGCGCGCGGCTGTTCGGAAAGTCCGGCAAAATGCCCTCGCGCACCCAGATCTGGTCCCTGGTCACGTTCACGACAATCCCGTCCGGAGCGCCGAAATGGAACGGGCCCTTCCAATGCTCCCGGATCTCGGCTACGGACTCCTCGTTGACATAGGGGTCGAACGGCATGTGCGTGGTCATGAACAGACGAGGCTGCACCCGGTTGGCCAGATAGCCGGCCGCATACCCGGGCGTGTGGTGCGTGTCGATGGTGTAGCGCCCCAGGAATGGCGGCACGCCCTGAACCCCAGAGCTGATCTCTACGAGCTCCGGCTGCATCTCCGTCACGTAGACGTCGCAGCCCTTGGCATACTTTTCGTCCAGCTTGCTGGGGCGGCCGTCACCCGTCCACACGAAGCACAGCCCGTTCCAATCCAGGCGATAGCCCGAGGCACCGTCCTTGGCGTGCGAACGCTGCCAGTGGATGACGCGGACGCCGTCCTTCTCGTATACCACACCCCCGTTGTCACGGAAGTCGAACTCGTTGACCTGAATGTCCCAACCCTCGCCGACGGGGAACACGCTGAACGCGTCCCGGTGCCACCCGAGCATCATCTTCATGCCCTCGACCATCGTCGCAGTGCCGTACTCGGGCGTGCGGCCCGACGGGCCGTGCACGGTGAGGGGCTGGTGCCAGCCTCCCGCCCACGTTCCAAACATCCACAGGTAGGGCAGTCCACCGAAGTGGTCGACATGGAGGTGCGTAATGAACACATGCTTGATCTCGTTGAGCGCGAAACCCGCCGCGACGTAGTTCGCGGGAGAGCCCTCGCCGATGTCGAATACGAAGTTGTCGCCGTTGCCGAGCTGGACGAACATCGACGTGTTCATCTGGCCAGGCCGAATGAACGGCGCCGTTCCCATGAAGATGATGCGCATCTCGTTGGGCTGGACCTCCTCGGTTCGCGGGAACCAGTTCGACGCGCTCTTCATCCACGGTGACGGCTTGATCCCCTCAAAGAGCAGCCCTTCGTTCCAACGCCCCATTGGGACACCGCCAGTGAGCGCAGCCCGTATGTCATCTTCCGATGACGCTTCCTGAACCGGCACCTGGGCAGGCAGGCTGCTGGCCGCAACCAGGAGTCCGAGCGCTGCCACCTCTATCGTTGTCCGCCACATCTTCACCACCGACATTCTGACTTCTCCCTTTTGATCGATTGCACCTCGGACGAGGCCTAAGAAAGCCAAATCTGCTGCGAATGGAAGGTGGGACGGACGACGGTCAGGCGCGCATGCCGTCCAGGACGGTCTGAGTGGTCTGCCGGATCAGCGCGTCCACATCGACCGTGGAAATGATCTGTCCTTCGATCAGCAGTGATGCGAGCCCGTGCACGGCGCTCCATGCCACGTAGGCCTGCGCGCGGGGGTCCTCGCGCTTGATCCCACCGCTGTCCTGGTAAGCTCTAATGACGTCGACCAGCTGTTTGAAGAGGTCACTTCCCGCCTGCCGCAGCTCGGGGAGGTTCTGGCGCCCCATCGCCTCCCTGCCGTACATGAGGCGGTAGTGGGCCGGGTTCTCGAGCGCGAAGCGCACGTACTCCTCGCCCATGCGCCGGACCCGCTCCACGCTCGATCGCGGGGCGCCCGCCTCGATCTCCTCAAGGCGTTCGCTCAGTTGGCGGAACCCGGCTGCCGCGACCGCGACGAGCAGAGAGGTCTTGTCCTCGAAGTGCCGATACGGCGCGGCGCGCGAAACACCGAGGCGCTCGCCCAGAGCACGCATCGTCACGCTCTCGGTTCCCCCCTCGGCGATCATGGCTGCCGCTTCGTGCAGCAGCGCCGCCTGAAGGTCCCCGTGATGATACGCCCGCGTTGGATTGTTCATGCCTCAATATAGCGCCAGGTGTTGACAACGTCAACATAATCCGTATACTGTATGTTGACATCGTTAACATACTGATCTGGAACCGGAGGACGAGCCATGGCCGTCAACGAAGATCTGAGCGGATTCATCC
>JBDGXI010000102.1:0-7909 GCA_039584685.1 Gemmatimonadota bacterium
TCCGAGAGACTTCGAGACGGTGGCCGAGCTTCAGGTGCTGCGGGAGGAGAGAGACTCCTCCGGCACGCACTGAGGCACCTTTCGACTAGTCCAGCTTCTTCACGCGGATGTTCCGGAAGTACACGCTGGTATCCCAGTCGTGATTCTGGAGGCCGATGAACCCGCGTTCCGCGAAATCCGCCACTTTGCCGCGCGGCTCGGCGACCCAGTCCACGACCTGTGCGCCGTTCAGGACGACCGTGATTCGATCTCCTATGAACGAGATCTCCATCACATTCCATTCCCCGGGCGGTCGCTCGACGTGCTCGGTCGGAGGTTCCGCGTCGTACACGGCCGCGGTGCGGTGAACTGCCTCGGCGCACGGCTCGCCGGCCGAACATATCTGGATCTCGAAGCTGCGATAGATGTAGTCGTCGCTGATCGGAACATCCGGTACGCGCAGGAAGATCCCCGAATTCGACTCCGGAACCGAGGTCATGAACTCGAGCCGGAGCGTGAAATCTCCGAACATCTCCGCCGCATACCACAGCAGGCCCATGCCGCCGTGTGAGGTGAGAATGCCCGTCTCGTGGTCCAGGGTGAACCAGCCCGGTCCGTAGTGGTTCCACCCGTGCTTGTTGAAGCCGCCGTTCTCCCATTCTCCGATCAGGGGAACGAACCCGTCGGCCAGTTCCTGCTCGGTGATGCGGGCCACCGGCCCGCCGGATGGCTTCGCCACCTGCGCCTCCTGTGCCTCCTGCGCCTCCCGTAGCTCCTGCGGATCTGCTGTCCGGTCCTCGGCCGCATCGCTCGAGCGATCCTGTGACCAGTTCATCACCCCGAACACCGCGGCGCCTATGGCCACGAGAAGGATGATCAGCCTTTGAGCGTTCATCTAGTCTCTCCCCGGGTTCCACTCGCCGCGCGCCACTGCCGGTACGAACGTCTCCAGGTCAGGCGGCGGGAAGGGAATCGTACGTTCCTGTTCGGCGCTCATGTACGCGGTCATCAGGAGCCCGGTGACCGCCAGGCCGTCAGCGAAGGTCTCGTCCGGCATGCGTCCCTCGCGGAACGCCTGCACCATGTGCCTGTTCTCTCCCGTGTACCCGTACTCCGCTTCCTCGTCGGCCACGATCGGCATCACGCCGGTCTCGGCGTTTTGCTTCTCTACCAGATCCTCACCCGTGTCGCCCGTGACCTCGCGGCTCAGGAAGACCTTGAGTCCGGGGTCGAGTGAATTGATCTCCATGGCGTACTCGGGGCCGAGCAGCTCCATGCTCAGCCGCAGACCGGCACCCACGTAGCACCAGGAAGTGCTGACCTCGACGATGCGTGGAGTACCGTCGGCCGCTCGATACTCCACCACCCCGCGCGCATAGTCCTCCGCCGGTCGATTCGCGTAGTCCAGCTTGCCGCCGCTCATGTCAGCCAGCTGCGCCTCGTAGCGGGGGCGCTGCCACTTCAGGCAGTTGGTGTGCGCCGTCACCTTGACGGGGGTGAGGACGTCGCGCGGCTCTCCCGGTGGTGTGAGGAGGAAACGGGCCACCTCCACCGAATGGCACATCATGTCATTCAGCACGCCGCCGCCCTGGAGTTCGCCATCCCAGAACCAGGGCATGTGCGGTCCGCTGTGCTCCTCGGCCGACCGCGCCAGGTAGGGAGGTCCGGTCAGCGCCGCCCCGCGGGACCATACGATGTCCCGACCGCGCACCACCCCCGGAGTGAACAGCTGGTTTTCCAGGTAGCCATGCAGCAGTCCCGCGCGTTCGACCAGTTCCAGCATTCGCCGGGCCTCGGCGACGTTCCGGCCGAGCGGTTTTTCGCACGCCACGCCGATCAGCTCACCCTTGCCGTTCTCGATCGCCTCGACGATCTCTTCCATGACTTCGACGCGAGTGAAGTTCGGGGCGCAGATCCACAGCGCATCGATCGCCGGGTCGGCCACCATGTCCGTGATGGAGGCGTACGCCTGCGCGTCCCCCACGCCAAGCGAGCGCGCCAGGGCCGCCGCCTCCTCCGCACGGTCCCTGGAGACCACGCCGAGGACATCCGCGCCCCGAACCCCCACCCAGGAACGGATGTGGAATTGCGCATTGAAGCCGGCACCCACGAATCCGACCCCCAGTCTATCTCGACTCATTCGACGGATCTCACTTTCTCGTTCAGGCCTCGCCCGCCGCCGGCCCCGATTCCTCTCGGAAGAACAACAGGAATGCCACCGCGCACACGATGGTCAGTGCGCACGGTACCAGGAACACGTTGGTCCAGTTGGTGACGCCGTCCGTTGTGAACCAGTCGCGCACTCCGCCGGCGAACAGGCTCCCCAGGAACCGCCCGAGGCCTAGCGCGATGATCGCGATCAGGCTCTGGGCCGAGGCCCGGATATCGGGAGGCGCGACCTTGTCCACGTAGATGAAGGCCGCGACGAAAAAGAACACGTAGCAGAATCCGTGCAGCATCAGGGACCCGATGACGAGCCACGCCGGGCTCCCGATCGCGAAGATGATGTAGCGGACGGGCCACGCGACCACCCCGATCGCCAGTGTCTTCCGCATACCGTACTTCTTGAGCGCCCACGACAGCAGGAACGCCATCACGAATATCTCGGCGAACTGCGCGATGGTCATAACGGCCGGGATGTTCCGGCTCGACACCCCGATGGCCGCGGATTCGAGGAAGGGGGCGGTGAGGATGTAGTAGAACTCCAGTTCCGTGGCGACCACGAACGTGATAGCCACGAAGACGGCGAAGTCCTTGACCTTCAGCATCTTCACCGATTCGAAGAACGCCCACGGGCTCACGCCTTCCCTCTGCGGCGGCGTGTGCGGAAGCAGGAACGACTGCAGCCCCATGACGATCGACAGGATCCCGGCCAGGAACAGCATGTCGCCCTGCATCGCGGGCAGCACGTCGATCTCGCCGAACCATCGCCACCCGGTGAGCATCCACCCGGCGGCGATCCAGCCCAGCGTGCCCCACACGCGGATGGCCCCGAACTCCTTCTCGGAGTCGTCCATGTTGGCCATGGCGATCGAGTTGGTGAGGGCCAGGGTCGGAGCGTACAGGAGACAGTACACCAGCATCAGCGCGAACATGGTGTCGAAGTCGGCCGTGCGCGCCACGACCATCAGCACGATTCCGCCGGTGAACGCAAGGAACCCGATCACCCTCTCGGTCGCGAAATACCGGTCGGCTACCTGCCCCCCGACGATGGGGGCGATGATGGTGGCCAGAGGGAGCAGGGCGTAGATCCATCCGACCTGGCTCCCGCTGAACCCGAGGTCGCCGAGCAGGTGCGAGGACAGGACCGGGGCCCACGCGCCCCAGATGGCGTACTGCAGGAACATCATCGCGCCGAGCTGGACCTTGCGGCCCCTGGCCGATCCGCCGGCCTGGAGTGAAGCTGCCTGGTTCACGCGGGCCTCACACGATCAGCTTCTGGACCGGATCCCAATACACTCGCCGACCCTCGAGATACGACTTCGTGGCCATGTGGCAGGTGATGGCTTCCTCGATCCCGCGATCGATGTTGCAGCTCGTCTCGCCTCCGTCGCGAATGACGTTCAGCCACTCGCGCAGGTGCAGGTAGTACGTGCTGACGCGCTTTCCACCGCGGTACGTGAACAGGAGACCGCGGCTCGCGAAGTACTCCTGGGTCGCGGTGGTGACGGCGTTCACTCCCTTGAATCCACTCTGATACGTGAGCATCGGACGGTCCGTCCTCACCAGTCCCTCTTCGAGCATGTCACCGAAACGGGTCGAAGAACCGTCCGCCGTGACCTTGAGCCGCGTGCCGACCTCCATCGAGGCGTCGTGTCCCATCATCGTGATCCCGCGGTTGCGGCCGTTGGCCAGCGTCGCGCTGTACATCAACGTGAGGTCGCGATCGGGGTACTCCAGCACGGCCTGCCACACGTCGGGCACGTCGCGCCCGTCCTTGAAGAAGTAGATGCCGCCCGAGGCCGACGCCGAGTGCGGGATTCCGAGGTCGAGGATCTGGTTGATCGCGTCGTACTCGTGCGACAGAAGATCCCCCGACAACCCGGTGCCGTAGTCGTACCAGCAGCGCCAGCGGAAGAAGCGCTCCAGGCTGAACGGTCCCTGGTTGGCCGCCGCTTCCTGGAACAGTTCCCAGTCGATCGTGCGCGGGTTGCCGTCCTCGTGGATGTCCCACACCCAGGCGCCCCAAGGGTCGTTCCGGTTCGTGGTGGTCTCGACCAGCGTGATCGGACCCAGGATGCCCCGGGCGATCACGTCCCGCGCCCTCGCGTGGCTCTCCATCTGACGGTTCTGGTGCCCGAGCTGGAACACGATGCCGTTGCTCCGCACGGCATCCGCCATCGGCCACACCTCTTCTTCGGTGCGGGTCATGCATTTCTCGCAGTACACGTGCTTGCCCATCCGGGCGGCCGCGACGGTAATGCGCGAGTGCCAGTGGTCGGGCGTGGCGATGATCACGGCGTCCACGTCGGGAGCCGCGACCAGCTCCTCGAAGTGGCGGTACCGCCTGGCCGGTTTCAGCTGGCGGGTGTCACCCCCGGGGCGAATCGGTTGCGTGGACGCCGCGATCGCCCGTTCGGCCCGTACGTCGAACACGTCACACACGGCTGTGATCTCTACGTTCAGATCTTCCTGGTCGAGCCACTCGTCGAGCCACGTGTCTCGCGGGTCCTCGAGCTTCGCCTCGCGGCGGGCCTGGATCCAGTCGGGGTGTGCGAAGCCCAGGCTGCGTACCAGCGACTCTCCCTCGCCGCCGTACCCGACGATCCCGATCCGGATCGTATTTGCGTACGTGCGCCTCTCGAGTTCCGAGAACTGGGCGCCGGTGTCATCCTCGATTCCCAGCTCGGCCAGGAGACGCTTGCGCTCGTCGGCCTCCAACCCGCGTCTGCGCAGCGCCGTGAACCCCAGGGCCCCGAGCACCGGAACCGTGGCCAGAGCCTTCACTACATCCCGTCGTCCGACTCCGCCCGCCCCCGAACCAGCCGGCGGCGGGTCGGCGGAACCGGTCGACTGCTCCTCCGCGGGTTCTTCTACCTGCGGTTCTTCCTCGGGCGTGCTGGCGTCGTCGAAGACCTCGTCGTCGCCGTTTCGAATCTCGTCACTCATCGTTCATCCTCCGTGCGATTTCGAGTGGGCGTCAGGCGTTGGATTCCTGGGCCGAGCCGCGAGTGCGGGCTAGCCGCAGCAGCCGGTCCAGTCCGACGATGTGCCCCGTCGGGAAGACCAGGGTCACGAACAACGCGCACAGCTCGATGAAGGTCTTGTTGATGAACAGGTAGGCACCCTCGGCCGGGATCGAGTAGACGAGTCCGGGCCACGGTGGCGTCGCCAGGTAATACAGCAGCAGCATCACGATCCCGAAAAACGTGGCCGTCCGCGTCAGGATGCCCAGCATCAGGCCGAGGCCGACGAGAATCAGCCCCCATTCGTTCAGGAAGTCGATCGTCGCCAGAGTCGAGGGGTTCGAAGCCAGGTCGACGAAGAAGTCCGCCATGAAACCCTGCGATGCTTCCAGGTAGCCGGCGGCCGTCCAGTGCGGATTCACGAGCTTGGCGACGCCCTCGTAGAAGAAATGCCACCCGATTCCGAACCGGAGGGCTACCAGGGCGGTGGTCTGCGCGCCCGAGTAATCCGATCTCATCTTGCACCTTCCTCTTGGGAAGTGACGGTCTGTTCAGTCCATCCGGCCGAGACCGCGGACCGGCCCTCGGCGTCGATCACCATGCATTCGAATCCGGGAAGGGAATCCATCAAGCCGACCCCCTCCCGGGGAGACAGCAGCGACGTCGCGGTGGCCAGCGCATCGGCCGCGAAAACGGTGGGACCGATGACGGTGACGCTCAGCACATCCTCCGGAGAGCGTCCCGTGCGGGCACTCACGATATGGTGCCACGAACCCTCCGGGTCGAAGCGCGCTTCGTATCCACCCGAGGTAGCGACGGCTCCCCGCGTGAGTCGGAGAACGCCCGGGAGAATCCCCCCGTGCCGCGGGTCGCGGACGGCCACCATCCAACCGCTTGCGTCCTCCCGGAGTCCCTCCGCCCGGATGTCTCCACCCGCATCGATGAGGAACCTCTTCAGTCCGTGCGCCTGGAGGACGGCCGCCATCGCATCGACGATGTACCCCTTGGCGATCCCGTCCAGTGTGATCCCCATCCCGTCCCGCTCCAGGGCGACCCTCCGGTCCGAGATCCGTACCGCGTCGAAACCGACCCGCTCGAGAGCCTCGCGCCACTCGCTCGAGTCGAGCGCGCCCCCGCCGGCCAGGGAATCGGGATCGTGCAGAAGGTCCACGAGAGGCTGAACCGTGACATCGAACGCACCGCCACTGGCCTGGTGCACCGCGGCCGACCGGTCGAGCAGCCGGGTCAGCTCCGGGGGTGGGCCGGCGATCCGTCCCTCCGCGTTGAGCACGCCGACGGCCGAGGCGGAGTCGAAGCGGTTGAGAACCCCGATGAGGCGATCCATCTCCTCGAACGCCCTTCCCGCCGCGTCCTCCAGCAGGGGTCGCGAGTGGTGAATCGCCGCGACCGACACGCGCGTGCTCATGGCCCGCCTGTCCATGACGAGCTTGTGATCGCCTGTCGGGAGGATGGTGTCCTCGAGATGCTCCGGCTCGGGGCGGGCAGGCTCGAAGCCCAGCTCGAGAAGTGACGCCATCGTCCCGGGGTCGCGTGTCCTGCGCGGAGGTATCAAAGGCTCAGCGCGTACCACCGGTTACAGCCGAAATGTCCGGTGTGGCCCATGGGTGCCTCGAGGGGGAGGAAGCCGAATCGCTCGTAAAGGTCTCGTGCCCGATCCATCTGCGCCAGTGTCTCGAGATAGCATTCCGTGTAGCCGATCTCGCGCGCTGCCTGGACACAGGCCTGGAGCAGACGGTGTCCGACTCCGCGTCCGCGCGCGGCGGGCAGCAGGTACATCTTGCGGAGCTCGCAGACGTGCGGCTGGGCTCGAGGAAGCGGGCCGACTCCGGCTCCACCCAGGATCTCACCGTCCGACACGGCCACGAAGTACGCCGCCCGCGGGTCCGCATAGGCACTGGACATGGCCGCGAGTTCTTCGTCCTGGTCCGAGAATCCCTCGCCCGTCGCTCCCAACTCGGTAAGCACCTCGACGAGCACGCGCTCGATGATCGGGTCGTCCTCCGGCCGGATGCCACGGATCGTGACTTCACTCATGGCCCGGCGCTTCCGCTCGAGAAGCGCGCACGACGCTCCACACGCAGGCCAGGAGAACGAGCGGAGTGAGAAGAAGGCCGGTGCGCAGCGCTATCAGCCAGCCGGCGATCGGCGATACCCAGAGCAGCACGATCAGCACCTTCTCTCCACGGAGCCAGCCGCATCGACACACCTCGATGGCCAACCACCCGAGGGCGACCGTGAGAACGGACAGGTCGTAGTCGAACGAGTACGGCGTGACGAGCGGCGCGGCGAACAGCAGTGCGCTGCCGCGAATCGCGATCGGCGATCGACGAAGCCACGATCGACCCACTATCACGAGCATCAGGACCGCCACCGCTGCCTGGAGTGCCGCCGCCGCGTTCCGACTCAGCCCGGCCAGCGAGCCCGCCACGAACACCGATGGCATTCGCTCGAGGGGACGGACCTGCTCGAGGATGTTCACGCCGCCAATGACGTGTGTCAGGAACGCGGTCCACGTCCCGGCCCCGAATGCGCCGACCGACAGGATCGCCAGGGCGAGGAACGCGCCGCCCAGACCCGCCAGCGCTCGCCAGTGCCGACCGAGGAGCAGGCAGGGAACCACCAGGAGGAGGAGCTGCGGTTTGACCGTCGCCGCGCCGAGGAGAACGCCGGCGAGCCACGGCCGGCGATCCAGGAGTACCAGCCCGCCGCCGAGCAGCGCCGCCAGGAACAGTCCGCTCTGCCCGTTGATCAGGCACAGACTCACGGCGGGAAAGACCATCAGG
>JBDGXI010000103.1:0-7900 GCA_039584685.1 Gemmatimonadota bacterium
CCCCGAATCACACCACATCAGGTCTTCACCATTGTTGTCCGGATCGGCGAGGTCGTACTCGATCAGGTCGCGGAATGAGCCGGGCCCACCCGACTCATAGTCCGACTGGATCAGGCTTTGCTTCTCGCCCCCTGCGGACGCCTGCCAGATCTGATCCCCCACCGCAACGCTGGCGCAGTTGTTGCCCAGGATCGCCTGACCGAGATCTGTGGCACCGCCACCGTCGTGTTCGTTTTCTCTCCACCAGCACGACCAGCTGTCCTCATAACCATTGCAGTAGTCGACATCCGGATTGGCGTTGAAGACCGGTGGTGTGGGTTCGCCCTGGCAGGCCGGTGGACCCGCCGGAGTGGATCCGGAATACGTCATCTTGATCAGCTTCCCGTGGTGATCATTCTGTCCGAAACCGAGAGACGGCTCGCCCGTGTCGAAAGTACCGTTCCCGTTGGCGTCGTAGTAGTCGAGAAGACCTATTGGCAGCAGGCAGTCCTCGATCGCACCGGTCGGCTCGACCCCGCCCGCCGGCGCGGCCTCCGCTGTGGCCATGGTGCGGACATTCACCCGGCCCACCCCGAAGATGCGCGAGAAGAAGGTCGAGATCGGGTTGTTGTAGGCCCGAGTGTTCTGGACGTACACTCGCACCTTCGACTCGTCGAGCATGACGATGACATCGTCCTGGGCCCAGCCTCCCATGACGCTCGGCACCAAAGCAGGCACGCCGCGAACGGTATTGCGCGCAGCGAAGTCCGTGGCCCGAGCCACGGCCCCTAGCGAGTCGTCCGGATCGACTAGCAGAGCGGACGCTCCGGCAAGCGCCGATGCATCGGCCGCTCGCTGTGATTCGGTCCTGGCCGTGACGAGCATACCGATATCGATCGCCAGCGCCGCGGCCGATGCCACGGCCACCATGCTGACTACGAGAAGCACGAACGCCAGCCCTCGCTGGTCGGCTAGGATCGCTCGGATTCCGGTTCGGCTGGCCTGCGTCTTCATCACGTCATGCTCCTCGGTAAACGTCCCGTACGGCCTACTTCGCATATCTCTATAATCTCCCAGACAGGGCCGGAACCCGCGTCGGTCACCACCTGCCGTGTATGCGCGGAGTCTCGGCGGAGCCTTTTGTCGGGCCGGTCGCGGGAATCGGTGTGGAGGTCCACGCTTCCTGTGAACCCGCCTCGACCGTCTCGGGAACAGTGGCTCCTCCTTCCACCCGCTCCCGGATCATCTGCCGGAGGAGCTCCCACTGCTGCTCCGCGGCGACGATCCGCTCCTGCAGCTCGGTCTTCCGATTGTCGAGCTCGCGGCGCTCCAGATCCAGCTCTTCCTTGATTCGCCTGATGTCCTCTTGCGCTTCGGTCGTCCGGCTCCGTCGAGTCCGTCGAGCACGAGTCACCGGCGCAACGCCCGCGAACTGCCGCAGCACGATCCGCAGGCTGACCAGGTGGAGCGCGTAGATCCCCAGCAGCAGCGACGCCAGGTTCAACGCCGGCTGTGGCGCCATGTACGAGAGGACCGCGGCCGAAACCGCGAGCAACGCGACGGCGATGACATACCCCAAACTAACCGGAGATTTCATGGGTATTCCTTTGGGTTATTTCGTCCCCGTGGAGACTCCGATGAAACCCTCAGACCCGCGAGAGTCGTGCCGTGAAGCACTACCCCGCCGTGAAGTTGGTATTTATCTGTTAAACCGACACTTACGTACATCGATCTGAGGTATAATGGAAGGGCGTCCAACGTTGCACCGACTCGACTTCCTGTTGCATCAATCCAACACATTCGGGGCGTGATGGCGGTGGCTGATGCTCATACTAGCACCCGCGCCCGGAGGATGCGATAGGCCGGATTCAGACCGAGCTCAGGCCGGTTGGTAGACCCTTCACGTGAAGGTCTCTCTGCGGGAACGGGATCGTGATTCCAGCTTCCTTGAGCGCCTCGTTCACCGCCACGTTCATCTCGCTCCGGACCCTGAAGAAGTCGTCGAACGTGGCCGTCCAGAACATGAGGCGGAAGTTCAGCGAACTCGGCCCGAACTCGAGGAAGATCACCTGAGGCTCGGGGTACCTGAGCACCTCCGGGTGTTCGCGGGCTGCCGTCTTGAGAACCTCGATCACTCGCTGGGGATCCGTCCCGTAGGCGACGCCCACTTCGACCCGGACTCTGCGCTTCTGGTCCGACAAGGTCCAGTTGACCACCTCGGATGAGATCAGGTTCCCGTTTGGAACGATCACCTCTGCGCCGTCGAACGTGCGTACGACGGAGGCCCGGATACCGATCCGCCGCACTTCGCCGACGAGCGCGAGGGACGTGATCTCGACCTTGTCTCCCACCTTCACGGGCTGCTCGAAGATCAGTATGAGACCGGAAACGAAGTTGCTCACGATGTTCTGGAGCCCGAACCCGATTCCGACGCTGAGAGCTCCAAATACGATCGCGAGCTGACCTGCCTGCAGGCCGAGTGCACTGGCCGCGGTCAGGAGACCGGCTCCCAGGATCGACCACTGCACGACGGTGGAAACGGCGCTCGACACACCGCGCTTCAACTTGAACCGCGGGAGAATCTCCACGTCGAGCACGAACGCGACGAAGCGGGCGATCCAGATCGAGAGCAACACGATCACCGCAAACGAGAAAACGCGGTCGAGGGAGAACTCGATGGCGCCGATCCGGACCTGTCCGATCAGGACTCCCGACGCCCACTCCCGGATCACACCGCCGATCTCGAACGACTCGAGAGCGAGCATGACCCAGGTCAGCAGTGCGGCCACCTTCAATACCGTGATGGCGCGCGACGTCACCACATCTCCGTGTTCCCGCATGATGTGGGACGCCTGTCCCAACGCCGTGCGGGGAAGGAGGCGGATCACGCCGGCCAGAACGCGATACCCGATGACCACGGCGAGGCTGAAGTACGCCGTGTACAGCACACCGGTGACGAGACGCTCCGACAGCATCGTGAAGCCCAGGATGTTCGCCGCGACGGCAACGATACCCACTCCCAGAACGCCCTTGAGAATGCGCCAAACGACGAGACCCCAACCCGGCTTCTGACCTTCGTCCACACCACTGCCACGGAGCAACCACCCGGCGCCGATGGCCAGGGCTAAGGCGAGGCCCAGGTTGAGCAGCCGATATTCGAACGAGGGAGGCACCAGCAACTCGGCCACGACGGCGACGCCGAACAGGACGAGGACGACGCGCATCGTGCGGTTGACCCTCGCGCTTCGGGAACGCGGCAGCAGGCGATACAAAGGCACGATCGCGGCGATCGCGAACAGCTGCAGGGCCAGGATCGGGGCCCTGGGATACAGCCCATTTGCCAGAAAAAGCGACACGAGCAGCGCCGCCGAAAACGGCCTGCGAAGCGTCTCGGAGGCCCCGGTAAGCGATTCGTCCTCGGCATCGAGTTCGACCTCGAAACGGTCCCGCAATCGGACCGCGAAGAGAGCGAGCAGGAGGAACAGGACCGCGTTCAGCAGCAGGCGACTGGAGTTGTCGGAGACGAATGCGGTGAACGCGAGCCATTCGTCGCCCCATGCCCGCGCGTCCGTCCCCGCGGTTGACGACTCCGGCATCGACCTGACGCGCCAGATTGGCGGGGCCGTGCGGCTGAACGTCCGCCCCCGGACGCTGGCCCGGGCGGTCTCGAGCTCGCGCAGCACGTGACGCACACCCGCGAGTTCGTCGTCGATCCGATACTTGACGCCGAGCACGTAGTCGAGCAGCTCGCGCTGAGTGCGCCTCAGGGCAACCGCGGAGTCGAGTACGCTCCGCGTGCGTTCCGCCACCGCCTCCGCCACATCCTCGTCATCCAGCGAGTCGAGGGTGAGCTGCCATCGATCTCGGATATCCCGAGTCGACTCCGACGCGTCCTGCAGTTCCTCCAGCTCGTCTTCGAAGGTTCTCAGCCAGTTCGCCAGCCGGCCCTCGTGCGACCGCCAGACGGACTCCAGCACCCCCAGCTCGCGTCCGGACTGCTCCTCCAGGACGATTCGGCCGAGCCGCTGGTGCGCGCGGGAGATCGCGGCCTGCTCCGCCGGAAACTCCTCTTCGATGAGGGCGAGGTCGGGGTCGAAGCTGAGCTGGGTTTCGATGGCCTGCAGCCGGGCGGTCGCCGCCTTGGATCGGAGCGGAATCTCGGAAACCGGAATGGCCTGCGGCGTGGCGGCGGTCGTGTCCTGGGGCTGCGGCGCAGCCTGGGCCGGCTGGCTCTGGCCGAACACGCCCTGGCCATACCCGCTCGCCGGGAGGAGCAGCGCGGCGGCGAGGCCCGTGAGCGGGACGATGTGGAGTCGTACGCTCCGCATTCTTCGAACCATGGAACACCTCCCGCCCGGGGCGTAGCGCACGTTCATGGCACGGGCCCTAGGCGTCCTGCGCCTGGATGTGCTCGCCGATCAGGATCTTGCCTATCTCTTCGCGCTGGATCTGGTTCGTACCCTCGTAGATCTGCGTGATCTTGGCGTCGCGCATGTACTTCTCTATCGGGTAATCCCGCATGTAGCCCGAACCGCCGTATACCTGCACCGCGTCCGTGGTCACTGACATGGCGACGTCGGAAGCGAAGCACTTGGACATAGCGGAATATATAGTGGAGCGTGCCTTCGGGTTGGCATCGATGTGCTTTGCCGTGGCATAGATCAGGGCCCGTGAAGCCTCTACTTTCGTCGCCATGTCGGCCAGCAGGAAACGGAGGCCCTGGAACGAGGAAACGGGTGAGCCGAACTGGCGCCTTGAGATCGACCAGTCCACCGCGAGGTCGAGGGCGCCCTGCGCGATGCCGAGCGCCTGCGCCCCTACCCCTGGGCGTGATGCGTCGAACGTCTTCATCGCCGTGATGAACCCGGTACCTTCCCGCCCGATCAGGTTTTCGACCGGGACCCGGCAGTCCTCGAACACCAGCTCGCGCGTGGACGACGCGCGGATCCCCATCTTGTCTTCTTTCTTCCCGAAGCTGAACCCCGGCGTGTCCTTCTCGATGACCAGCGCGCTGGCTCCGCGGGCACCCTTCTCCGGGTTCGTCATCACGACGACCGTGTAGATCTCTGCGTCACCGCCATTCGTGATCCACTGCTTGAGTCCGTTCACCACGTAGTGGTCACCGTCCCGGACTGCCGTCGTCCGGATCCCGGCCGCGTCCGACCCGGCCTGTGGCTCGGTGAGGGCGAACGCTGCCAGCCGCTCACCCGCCGCGATCGCCGGCAGGAAACGCTGCTTCACTTCCTCGCTGGCGGACACGATGATCGGGAGAGCCCCGAGGGCCGTGCTCGCGAAGGCCAGCGAGATTCCGCCGCATGCCTTGGACAGCTCCTCCGTCACCAGCACCATGTTCATGGTGCGGGAATCGCCGGCCAGCCCCCCGTAGGCTTCGTCGATGAACACGCCGAACAGCCCGGCCTCGGCGATCTTCTCCACCACCGGCCACGGGAACTCGCCCGACCGGTCGTACTCCGCCGCCACCGGCCGGATCTCGTTGTCGGCGATGGTCCGGGCGAGATCCCGGATCATCTGTTGCTCCTCGGTAAGCTGATAGTCCAGCACGGGGGGTCTCCTATCGAAGTGAGGCGGCGTCCGGTGACGCCGCCGTATGGTGTCCGAACGTCGGAAGGGCCCTGCGAATCAGGACCACAGCAGGGGTCTCTGAATCCGGACCTCGCCGCTGTCGAACACCAATCGAACCAGGTTCTCGGGAACGAAATCGGCGAAGGATCCGACCTCGAACCGTCCTTCGAGGCTTCCGGGACGGGATACATCCCGGAGCCTGTCCACCAGCAGTGCGGCGTCCAGGTTTACTTCCGCCATCGCGACCGTGACCTCTTTCCCATCACCGGTAGCCGTTGCCACGAAGTCGCCCTCGGGATACAGACCTTCGTAGGTGTCGGCCAGGTTCTGGAGCGACGTGGCTGCCGCGACCGGATCGTCGGCCTCGAGCTTCACGCTTCCGTTGATCCGCTGTTCCCATTCGGGCGTCGGGAGGTCTTCCTTGCCTTCGTAAGACCGGGTCGCCGCACCCGCGTACTCGGGGTGCGCCCACTGGATGTGAAGCGCCCCACCCGGCTCCACCCTGAGGCGGACGAGCTGAGTAGCCGGCTCCTCGGTGTGCACGAATAGGTCGCCGCCCCGTATCTCCGATTGCAGCTCGTACGGGATTTCCGACAGCAGGCGCACCAGCTCCACGGTCACCGTAGGCAGGACCGGCCCGGTGGACGGCTGCACGTGTCCGATCACGATCGCGCCCGATGCCGGGTCGAACTCGAGCCATTCCCCCGGAAGACGGGCCAGGCGTCGGCCGAGGTTGTGTGGCAGCTCCCCGAGGACGACTCGGCCCTGGCACCCGGACTGGTAGGACATCGATCATCCTGTCTCGATGGAGGTAACATCGCGGACCCCGGAAGACCCGGAAATCGGTGAAGATCTTACAATCGCGCCACGAGATGGAAAAGGATAACGTGTGTCGAGCAGCCGGCGGCGTGAGGCGCGTCGGATACCCGAATCCACCCAACCCGGCGACTGGCCATGCAGACCGTATTCCTCAACGGTGACTTCCTGCCGCGAGAAGAGGCGGCGATCTCGCCGGACGACCGCGGCTTCCTGTTCTCGGACGGAGTGTACGAAGTGGTGCGCGCGTATGGCGGGCGCCTGTTCGAGTTGGATCGACACCTCGGCCGCCTGGAACGAAGCCTGCACGCGCTCCGCGTCCGGGGAGTCGCCCCGAGCCGGATAGGCCCCGTGTTACAGGAGCTGCTCGTCCGCAACGGGCTCGAAGCGAGCGACGCTCTCGTCTACCTGCAGGTCACCCGCGGGTCCGCGCCCCGCACTCACCGCTTTCCGGACCCTGCCGTCGAGCCGACGATGTACGGGTACGCCTGGGCGTACCCTGCGGCGGGCGAACCGGAGGAAGGGGTCAGAGCGATCACGGTGCCGGACCAGAGGTGGGCCCGCTGCGACATCAAGACGGTCGGCCTGATACCCAACTGCATGGCGAGCCAGGCGGCGCACGAGGCGGCGGCAGCGGAAGCGATCTTCGTGCGGGACGGAATCGCCCTCGAGGGTACGCACACGAACCTGTTCGCCGTCTTCCGGGGCGTGGTTCGAACGCCTCCGCTGACCAACTACATCCTGCCCGGCGTGACGCGGGCCGTGGTGCTCGAGTTGTGCGCCGACGCGGGTTACGAGGTGGACGAGGCCCCGATCCCGATCGAGGACCTGTACCGGGCGGACGAGATCTTCATCGCGGGCACGACGGCCGAGGTCACTCCGGTCACGGATCTCGACGGCAGGGCCGTTGGCCCCGGCCGACCGGGAGATATTTCACTGCGGCTTCTGGGCCGTCTGCGGGAGCGGGCCCGCCGGGGCTGACCCGGCTCTAGTCGGACCCCGTCCACTCGACGACTCCGACCTCGACCAGGTCCTCCACGTAGCGGGCCACATCTCCCGTATGCACCGGACCGAACTCGGCGCTGAGCGCGTTTCGTATCTCAGTGATCGTGCGCCGGCCATCGATGAAGTTCACCAGCTCGAATCGCGCGTTCCCGCCGAGCGGGAAGTCGGGCTCCCCGTACCACGCGGCTGCTTCCGGTTCCAGCCCGCTGGCCGGAAGGCCGAAGTCGAGCGGACCCCGCGTGAGGCGAACCGGCACCCGCTGATCGCCCGGTCCAGGAAGATCCGGGAGCTCCAATCCCGCGGCCCGGGCGTCCAGGGCCAGGCCCATCGCGATCGATGTCTCCAGCTCCGCGAGCCGTACGCTCCACATCCGTATCGCCTCCCTCACGCGCGGAGAATCGTGGAAGCGGAGCACTGACTCGACGGCCCCTCGTTCTCTTTCCGAGGCGTGGATGACTACGTTCCCGGCTTCCTGGAGCGGGGAAAGCTCGGCGCTCGCAGGCTGATCGACGGTGAT
>JBDGXI010000279.1:0-3034 GCA_039584685.1 Gemmatimonadota bacterium
AGTAGTCGGACTTGCACAATTCTTCCTGCAGCTCCGGTCCCGTCATTTCGGGCATTTGCACGTCCAACACTATGCACCCGGGCCCGTCGCGCTTGCCCGAATCCAGGAAGTCCCTGGCGGACGCGAACGGCTCGGCTCTCCATCCTGCCGCGCGTATCAAACGCGTGAGGCCGCGCCGGGCCGACGGATCGTCGTCGACGATATGGACGATCGGCTCGATCATATCGGTCACCTCACTGGGGCACCGGGATGGCAAAACCAACGCGGGCGCCACCGTCGGGTACGTTTTCGGCCCACATCCGACCACCGTGCGCTACGATGATCGAGTGGCTGACAGCCAGGCCCATGCCCGTGCCTCCCGGCTTCCACGTTGCCAGCGGCTCGAAGATCCTGTCGATCTTGTCACGGTCGATACCAGGACCGCGGTCCTCCACCCAGACCATGACCTCGTTCTCACGGAGCGCCGTCGCGACACGCACAAGCCGTCCACCCCGCGGCACCGACTCCATAGCCTGAACGCTGTTCATGATGAGGTTGAACAGAACCTGCTGGATCTGGACGTTGTTGCCGTTCACCCTGGGAAGCGATGCGGCGCGTTCGGAGGTGAGCTCGACCTGCTGCAGCACCATTTCACTGTGCAGCAGCCGGGTCGTTTCGGCTACCAGGGTGCTGATGTCGATTGGGGAGTAATCCTCTTTGTGCTCACGATACAGCTCACGCAGGCCGCGGATGATGTCTCCCGCGCGTTTCGCGTCAGCCACGATCTCGCTCATGACCCTGGCCAACTCGTCTCGCGTCCACCGATCGCTCTCGAGCATCAGCTCTGCGGCCTGCGCATTGCTCAAGATACCGGTGAGCGGTTGGTTCAGCTCATGCGCTATCGATCCTCTCAGCTGACCCAATCTCGCGGCACGATCCAGGCGAGCCAGCGTTTCCCTTTGCGCACGTGCGTCGCCCTCGGCACGCTTGAGCTCCGTGATGTCCACGTTAATCGCGACGACCCGTTCGACCGCTCCCTGCGCATCCTTGATCGGGTACAGGTGAATCTGGAGCCAGAGGGTCGCTGGCTCAACATCCTCCAGCCCAATCTCCCCCGCCGAGCGGATTCCGCTGTACTCGATCAAGGGCAAGACTACGGGGTCTCCCGCAAAGGCCTTTTGGACCAGTGGCAAAACGCCGGCCTCCGCGATCTGCTCGTCCGTGAGGAAGTTGTATTCCGCCATCACTCGGGCTGTTTCCGATTCGTCGAAGCCCCAGTCCTTCACCCACGCCGGATTCACCTGAGCGAGCTTTCCGTCGGGCGTAAAGAGCGAAATAGCCATGGGAGCCTGCTCCATGAGACCGCGAAAGCGCTGCTCGCTCTCTCGCAGCTTCGCTTCCATCTGCTCGCGATCGTTGATGCCCTCGATGTCGTCTACCACCGATTCCCGCCATGCCGGCTCACCGGCTTCGTCGCCGAACAGTGACAAGGTCGAATTGACCCAGACTGTCTCGCCGTTCCTGCAAAGATACCCGGACCACGGTTCTCCAGCCAAACCCTGGACGGCCGGGTACCACGTAGCGTCATTCCCTCCTATTGGTATACGGGAGCCAAAGTTGCGGCATACCACCTTGGTCGTATACGGGCCCGTGTCACGAAGGCGTACCATCAAGCCGCGGCCCCGGAGCGGTGCAGGGGCACCGACGCCCAAACTGAGCCGTCGGGCGCTGGGGTCGAGCGGATCAGGAAGGGCGGCATATGTCGGCCGCCCAGTGGGATCATCGAAACGGAAGCGAGGGTTGCATCTATGTTCCGCAAGTCACTTCTCGTGGCACTGGCTGTGGGCCTTGCTGCGGTGTCTTCGGCACAGGCACAGAATGCGAAGTTCGAGATCTCCGCCGTTGCCGGCTGGACGTTCAGCGACGGCGTGGACGGAATCCGAAGGACTCCTTCTCGTGGGGGCTGCGCTTCGGCTACCTGCTGACCGAGAATCACGAGATCGGAGCTCTGTTCGACATGCAGCCGACAGAGCTCGAGCTGAGCGGGACGGGGACCGCCACCCTGGGGGACATCAACATCTTCAACTACCACGCCTACTACACCTATACCTTCCTCGACATCGACGCCGTGGCTCGCCCCTATCTCCTCATCGGCCTCGGGGCCACCAATTTCAGTTGAGCATCGGCGGCAGCACGGAGTTCTCCGGGACGCTGGCCGGGGGAGTCAAGCTGTTTCCGTTTGCGAGCCCGAAGTTCGGCCTGCGCGCCGAAGTCCGCTTCACCCCGACCTACATCAAGTCTGATCCCGGCGGCTGGTGGTGCGGCTACTGGGGCTGCTACCTGACCGAGGACCCCCAGTATGCCAACCAGTGGGAGCTCAACGGAGGGTTCGTTCTGCGGCTCTAGGCGGCCGACGCAAGCGGTAGGGATGCCATCGCGGATGTTAACGAAGTCAATCGGACTGGCCGTCGCCGCGCTTCTCCTGACGGTGTTCTCGGTGCGGCCCGCCGTGGCACAGCAGGAATCGGAAGATGCTGATCCGTGGGGCTTCAAGGTTGCCCCGTATCTCCTGTTCCCGAACATGAACGGGTCTGCGACGATCCGCGGGATTGCGGCCGACGTAGATGCATCGCCCAGCGACATCTTCGAGAAGCTCGACTTCGGGGCCATGCTGTTTTTGGAGGCGGCCACGCCGAAGTTCGCAATCACCCTCGACGGGCTCTACATGAACCTGGGGGAGAAGGGTCTCACGCCGGTCACGGGGCGCGAGACCGAAGTCGACATGAAGCAGATCCTCGGCCAGGTCAACTTCCTGTGGCGCCTCGCGCCCTGGGCGGAGATCGGGCTCGGAGGGCGGGTCAACAGCATCGAGGGTGGCCTGAGGGTCGCCGAGGGCTAAATCCTGCCAGGACTCGACGTCTCCCAGACCAAGACGTGGTTCGATCCAGTGATCGCGGTCCGCCTGACGGCCCCGCTGGAGAGCAGTTGGCACCTGGGCATCGCCGGAGACTACGGGGGCTTCGGAATCAGCTCCGACTACGCCTGGCAGGTCTTC
>JBDGXI010000280.1:0-3624 GCA_039584685.1 Gemmatimonadota bacterium
AGTCGGGATCGCCGAGGAAGAAGTTCCGGTCCGCGTAGGCGCGTCGCATCGCCTCGACCGCCACGTGCACGTGGTCGGCGGACAGCCAGCCGAACGATTCCAGGTCGAAACTCTCGACGATGTTGAGGATCTGCCCCATGGTCACGCCGCCGGAGGACGGCGGCGGCATGGTGATGATCTCGTAGCCGCGATATCCGAGCACCACCGGGTCCCGCCAAACGGCCTCGTAGCTGGCCAGGTCCTCGTGTGTGATGATCCCCCCGCCGCGCTCCATTTCGGCTACGGTGGAATCGGCGATCCAGCCCGTGTAGAAGGCGGCCGCGCCGTCCAGGGCGATGCTCTCGAGAGCGCGTGCCAGGTCCGGCTGCCGGAACACGGATTCCTGCTGGGGTGCCTGACCGCCGGGGAGAAACACGGCCGCCGTGCTCGGGAAGCGCAGAATATCCTCGGATCGGGGGCCAACAGACGCCAGGTGACGCGACCCGAGCACGAACCCGTCGCGGGCCAGGCGGATCGCGGGTTGCAGAAGATCAGACCACGGCATCGTGCCGAACCGGTCCCACGCCTCCCGCATCCCGGCCACCGAGCCAGGCACTCCCGACGCGAGGTGTCCGATGACGCCGGCGTCTGTTACCCGGCCCTCGGCGTCCAGATACATGTCCGCCGAGGCCGCCAGCGGAGCCTTCTCCCTGAAGTCGAGAGCGGCACGCGTGTCGTCTGCCATGCGGGCGACCATGAAGCCGCCCCCGCCTATGTTCCCGGCTTCCGGGTTCACCACTGCGAGCGCGAAATGCGTCGCCACCGCCGCATCCACCGCGTTGCCGCCCGCCTGCAGCATGCTGATACCGGCCGCGCTGGCCAACGAATCGGTGCTGACCACCATCCCATGGACCGCCCGCAGGGGAGAGTCCACCGGCGGATAGCGCCAGCCGGGCGGGAACTCCTGGACCAGGGGACGTTCAGGCGTATCGGCCAGGTCGTCGCACCCCCCGAACGGGAGAACGAAGAGGGCTGCTGCGAGTGGCAGGCCCACGAGCATCGGACGAAACAGATTCTCACGTGTGTTCATGACGGGAATGTACCCCGGCCTCCGCTGAATGACAGTCCCACGGTTGCCATTCCTTGCTGGATGCGGCCAGATTGAGGGCGCTCCGGCTCGGCAGACTGCGCTGAGCGATCCGGGCCCTATCGAGTGAGTTACGATGAAAAAAGCCCGCTATCTTTCCCCGCTCATCCTGCTCCTGTTCGTCCTGGCCCCTCCGGCTTCCGCCCAGGTCACGATCGGTGCCTTCGGTAACCTGAATCTCGCGAAGGTCAGCGGTGACGTCCCGGAGGACTTCGCGTACAGCGGGAACACCGGCTTCGGCTTCGGCCTGATCGGCGAATTCCATCTCACGGACGACGTGTGGCTGAGCTTTCAACCCATGATCCTGCCGAGGGGAGCCGGTCTCCAGCTGGAGGTGGACGACGACGAGGATCCGGTGGACTTCGCCACCCTCAACCTCAGCTATTTCGCGGTGCCGATACTGGCCAAGTTCGTGACGGTGGGTGGCAAGGTCTACGTGATCAGCGGGGTAAACGTGTCCTTCCTGACCAGTGCCAATATCACGGGCGTGGAGGACAGCGCCGAAGAGATCGACGTCAAGGACTCCTTCAAGAGCTTCGACGTCGCGGTGGACTTCGGGGTGGGCGGTCAACTGCCGGCCGGACCGGTCAAGATCATGCTCGAGGCCCGGTACGAGCAGGGGCTGGTGAACATCATGGAGGATGTGATCAACGAGGACGCGCTCCAGTCGCGGCTCCGCTCGAAAGGGCTTCAGTTGCTTGCCGGAATACTGCTGCCGTTGGGAGGTGGACAATGAGAACCTCGAGACGGCTCTTCCTGCTCGTCCTCGCGGCCGTCGCCGCATCATCGACACCAGTCCTGGCCCAGGACTCGGGCGACCGTGAGTGGAAGGTGCCGCACAAGAACGGGCACACGTTCAGCCCGGCCGAGGGTATCCCGGACGCGTTCGTGCGCTCCTACATCAGGAACAACCTCGGGATCTCTCAGACGGCCGACGTCGACATTCCGCTCGGTATCATCGGCGGAGACACGTTGTTCGCCTCGCGCGGGGCCCTCCTGTTCGCGAATCTCGGGATCGAGTATCAGCAGACCATCAAGGAGTGGATCGCGTTTCGGGCCAAGCTCAACGTCAACGGGCGTCTGGGCACCGGCACCGCAGCGCTCCTGTCAAGCGGTGTCTCAGCCAGTACGGGATTCGAGCTCGGGTGGTTGATGCGGTTGCTGGAGACTGACAGGGGGTACATGTCCCTCAGCTTGGACGTGAGCAACAACAGCTTTACGACGATCAACATTGCGGACTTCGTAGATGACGTCATCAACGGAGACAACGCCGAACTGGTCAAGAAGACGCCGTCCGTGCGCGCAGGCGTGGGTCTTCGCTACACACACGCCTTCAGCCCCCTGGTGGGCCTCATCAGCTACTTCGAGACGGGGTATGGAGAGTCCGTGGACCGTGTGTCCGAGGACGAGTGGTTCACCGAATTCGGCGCGTCAGTGGACTTCGACCTGGCGGGAGTCGGCTGGGTGCCGATCGGCCTCGCGCTAGGCTACCAGCAGGACTCGTTTCCGGAGGGCGGAGCCGACATCACAGACGTGGTTCGGGGTATCGTGTTCCGTATAGGGTACACGGGAAGAAAGGACCTGGCTCTCGGGCTCAACATACTGTACTCGGCCTTCCCATCGAACCAGCTTGACGACAGGATCAAGACGATAGGGATGAAGCTCGACTTGAGGTACTACTTCTGATACCGTGGTTCCTGGTGGCGAGCATCGCCCTCCCGGTCGTTGTGCCGAACGGGCCGATCATCAGGGTGATCATGGGCGTCGCCCTGTTCGTGCTCATGCTCTCCGGCCTGAACGCGATCTCCCTTGCTCCGCGGGTCTTCCACGTGGGCATCGCCCTGGCCGTTCCGGCCGTGGCTGTCAACCTGATTGGCCTCGCAACGGGCAATCTGCTGATCTACCTCGTGTCTCAGTACCTCTACCTGGCGTTCTTCGTCTACCTGACGTTCCAGATCCTCAGGTGGACGCTGAGCCAGGAGGACGTAGACGTCGAGACGATCTACGGGGCCGTGAGCGTATACCTGCTTATGGCGCTGATCTGGGGGATCGCCTACTACTCGATTGCCATCACGAATCCCGGCTCGTTCCATTTCCCCGACGAAGACGAGTTGGGACGCATCCAGGCTGAGCGGGTCGCCATGCTGGAGGCGGAAGGGGAGTTCTCGATGTCGCCGGCCTGGACCGAGCGGGCGAACAGCGCCTCGGGCACGATGATGTACTACAGTTTCGTCACCCTTACGACGCTAGGGTACGGGGATATGTACCCGGTGCGGGATGGGACCCGTATCCTGGCCATGCTGGAGGCGACGCTCGGGCAGCTGTATCTCGTGATCCTCGTGGCGCGGCTGGTCGGTCTGTATACGGCGCAGCAGATGGAAGAACGGAAGCGGGCGCCGCCGACGTGACGGGCGGCTGGACCGAGCTAGGCTCCCAACCTCTGCACGGCCGGATAGGCGTCGAAGCCCCGGTCGAAGCTCATGATCGTCCCAACGCCG
>JBDGXI010000022.1:0-33551 GCA_039584685.1 Gemmatimonadota bacterium
GGTGCCGCGGACATCGAGATCGAGCGGAAGTACCTGCTCTCGGAGATGCCGCCCAGTCTCGAGGGACGGCCCTGCCGTGAGATCGATCAGGGGTACATTCCCGGCGAGCGGCTGCAGGAGAGAGTGCGGCGCATCCGTACGGACGGAGAGGAGTGGTACGTGCGCACCGTGAAAGTGGGCTCCGGCATCCGGAGAATCGAGCTCCAGGAGGACACGGACAGGGAGACCTTCGAGGTCCTGTGGCCACTGACCCGGGGACGTCGGGTCATCAAGCGCCGCTATCGGGTCCCCGAAGGAAGGCTGGTCTGGGAGGTGGACGAGTTTACGGATCGGGACCTCGTGCTGGCCGAAGTCGAGCTCCCGTCCGAGGACGTGAAGCCCAGGCTCCCCGAGTGGATCGCCCCGTACGTGGTGCGGGAGGTCACCGGGGAGCCCGAATACCTCAACGTCACCCTGGCCCGGTGAGGATCGACCGCATGAGCTCGCGCCACACGGACAAGAACGGGATTCCCTTCTTCGACGAAGCCCACGCCCTGTTCGAGGCCGCCGAAAAGGGGGCGGCGGTGTCCCGGTCGGAATACAAGACACAGGCGAGCGAGCTCCGACAGCAGCTCCTGGAAGCGCAGACGAGCCTCCGGGAAGCCGATTTTCCGGTGGTCGTGATGTTCGCCGGTGTGGATGGGGCCGGGAAGGGCGAGCTCACCAACCTGCTGAACGAGTGGATGGACCCGAGAGGGATAACGACGCGCGCGTTCGGCGACCCGTCGGTTCCGGAGGCGGCTCGCCCCAAGTACTGGCGCTTCTGGCGAGATCTTCCACCGCGTGGCGACATCGGGCTGTTCCTCAGCGCCTGGTATACGGATCCGCTTCTGGATCGAGTGTACGGGGAAACCACGGATGCGCAGCTGGAGGCTCAGCTGGATGAGATCAACGCGTTCGAGAAGACCCTGGCCGACGACGGATACCTGTTCCTGAAGTTCTGGATGCACCTGGGACGGGAGGCGCAGAAGGAGCGCTTCGAGCAACTGGAGTCGGATCCCCTGCAGCGATGGCGGGTGACGCGGAAGGACTGGGAGCACTGGACGATGTACGACCGGTTCATTCGCTACTCCGGACACATCATTCAGCGCACGGATACGGAATGGGCTCCGTGGCTCATCGTCGAGGGAGCCGATGCCAACTACCGCAGTCTGACGGTGGGCGAGGCGCTGCTAGATCGAATCACGGAACGATTGGAGGAGTCGGCTGCGGCGGCGGGCGAGAGCGGCGCGGAGCAGGCGGGAGAAGCCAGTGAGCCGGTGCGCACCGCCGTCCGACCGGTCACCGTGCTGTCCGCCCTCGATACCGACAGGACCATCGACAAGAAGGTGTACCGGGATGAGCTGATCCGGCTGCAGGCCCGACTCAATCGGCTGTACCGGGTCGCCCGGGAGCGTGGCCGGTCCACGATCCTGGTGTTCGAGGGGTGGGACGCCGCGGGGAAGGGCGGCGCGATCCGCCGGATCACACCCGCCCTGGATTCGAGGGACTACCAGATCGTGTCGATCGCCGCACCGACGGAAGAGGAAAACGACCATCACTACATGTGGAGGTTCTGGAGGCATCTGCCCGGAGCCGGCCGGTTCCTGATCTTCGACCGCAGCTGGTACGGCAGGGTCCTGGTGGAGCGGGTGGAGGGTTTCGCCAGTGAGGAGGAATGGCTCCGCGCCTACGAGGAGATCAACGACTTCGAGGCGCAGCTCGTGGCTCACGGCTCCATCCTGGTGAAGTACTGGATTCACATCACGCGCGAAGAGCAGGACCGCCGCTTCAAGGCCAGAGAGGAGACTCCGTACAAGCGCTGGAAGCTCACGGACGAGGACTGGCGAAACCGCGAGCGCTGGAAGGCCTACGAGATCGCGGTGGATGACATGGTGCGGCTCACGGGCACGCCGATTGCTCCCTGGTATCTGATCGAAGGAAACGACAAGCGGTACGCGCGGGTGCGGGTGCTCGATATCCTGTGCGATGCCCTGGATCGAGCCCTGGACTACCCCCTCAGGGACCTGAACGGCGTGCAAATGGCGAGGACGGAACGGTAAGTTCATGGATGACAACGAATTCAAGGGTCGACCGGATGGCAACGGTTCGAGATTCCGATCCGGGTGGTCCGAACGGGTCGACCTTCCGGATCACCTGAGACCGCCGCTGCCGGGGCGCCCGCCGGCCGCGGAGCCTCCCGTACCGGATGAAGAGGAGATCGCCCTTCCGGTGGCGGAGCCGGATGACGCCGCGTCGGAGACTGCCTTTTTCGGTGGCATCCTGCCGCAGTCCGAAGCCGGTGAAGAGGATACTGCCGCCCTGTCCGCTCCGCGCAGCACGCCGGCGGACACCGTGCCGGTGCCCGCGCCTGGCCCGGACGGAGTCTTCGATCTCGAGGATTCGGATCTCTACCTGAATCGCGAGCTCACCTGGCTCAACTTCAACTACCGGGTCCTGGCCGAGGCGGAGGACGAGCGAGCACCGTTGCTCGAGCGCCTGAAGTTTGTCGCGATCGTGAGCTCGAACCTCGACGAATTCTTCATGAAGCGGATCGGGGGACTCAAGCAGCAGGTCGGGGCCGGCGTCACCAGACTGACCGTCGACGGCCGGGGAGCGCAGGAGCAGATCGACGAGAGCTATGCGATCGTCCGCGACCTGGAGGCACGGAAGCGCGAGGCCTTCCTGGAGGTGGCGTCCGCCCTCGCGGAGCGCGACATCGTGATCGCCAGCTACGAGGCGTTACCGGAGGAAGATCAGCAGTGGGTGCGCACCCACTACGTGCAGAACATCTATCCCCTGGTCACGCCGCAGGCCACGGATCCGGCACACCCGTTTCCGTTCATCTCGAACCTGTCGCTCAACCTGCTGGTCACGCTGCGACTGCCAGGCGATCCGTTCCCGTCGCTGGCCAGGGTCAAGGTACCGGTAGGCGCGGGCACGCCGCGCTTCGTCCAGCTTCCCGAGCGCAACGTCTTCGTGCCTCTCGAGCAGGTGATGGCCGCGAACCTCGACCTCCTGTTTCCAGGAATGGAGATCGACGCATGTGAGCTGTTCAGGGTCACGCGGAACGCCAATACCGAGCTCGAGGAAGACGAGGCAGATGACCTGCTCGCCATGATCGAGACGGAGCTCCGGCAACGGAGGCTCGCCCCGATCGTCAGGCTCGAGGTAGCTCCGGGCATGGACCCGGTACACCGCGGCATGCTCGCCGCGGAGCTGGGCCTGGACGAGGAAGCGGACGTGTTCGAGACGGAGGGCACGCTGGGCCTGGCCGACCTGTGGCAGGTCGTGGGCGTCGACGAGCCCGACCTGAAGGATCAGCCGCACCACCCGGTGGACCACCCGCAGATCGTGGCGGATCGCTCGATCTTCCACACGATCCGGGACTCGGGCTCGCTGCTCGTGCACCATCCATACGAGTCGTTCTCCACATCCGTCGAGCGGTTCCTTCGCGAGGCGAGCCTGGATCCGAAGGTGCGCGCGATCAAGATGACCGTGTACCGTACTTCCGCCGATTCGAAGGCCGTCGATTACCTGATCGAGGCAGCCCGAAACGGCAAGCAGGTCACGGCGGTGGTGGAGCTCAAGGCCCGGTTCGATGAGGCCGCGAACATCCGGTGGGCGAACCGACTGAGCGCCTACGGAATCCACGTGACCTACGGAGTGATGGGACTCAAGACACACTGCAAGGCGGTGCTCGTGGTGCGGCAGGACTACGACGGCCTCAAGCGTTACGCCCACGTCGGGACGGGCAACTACCACGCGGGTACCGCACGGCTCTATGCCGACATCGGGCTTCTCACCTGTGACCCCGACATCGGGAGCGACCTGACGGAGCTGTTCAACTACCTGACCACCGGCTACAAGCCGCGCCGGAACTACCGCAAGATCCTGCCGGCCCCGAAGATCCTGAAGCCGGCGATCCTGGCCAAGATCGAGCGTGAGATCGAGCAGCACCGGGAGTACGGCAACGGGCTGATCCAGATGAAGCTCAACGCCCTCGAGGACGTGGACGTGACCCGGGGTCTGTACGAGGCTTCCCGCGCCGGGGTGAAAGTGGACCTCGTGGTCCGCGATTCCTGCCGCCTGCGGCCGGGCATCGAGGGACTCTCGGACACCGTCCGGGTGGTGAGCGTGGTGGGGCGGTTCCTGGAGCACGCCCGCGTCTACTATTTCCACAATGGCGGAGACGAGGAGTACTACATCGGCTCGGCCGACGCTATGCGCCGCAACCTTCGAAGTCGGGTCGAGATCGTGGCGCCGGTCGAGGATCCCGAGCTTCGCTCCGAGCTGAGGCTGGTGCTGGATACGCAGCTGGCGGACCGACGCTCGGCGTGGGAGATGCGGGCGGACGGCAGCTACGAGCAGCGCCGGCCGGAAGGCGACGAGAACCGGCGCAGCTCGCAATCCGAGCTGATGCGCTGGGCGGAGGCCCGGCACAAGGAGGCGACCCGGCTGAAGCGGCGCAAGCCGCGAGGCATCCGGGCCCTGGAGCGCACTTCCGAGGAATAGCAGGTCGCTAGATGGAAGCTGCGGGATTCACAGATCCCGGCCCGCTTCAGTTGATCTTCGGACTTCTGGGCGGCCTGGCCCTGTTCCTGTACGGAATGGGCCAGATGGCAGACTCCCTGAAGATCGTGGCCGGGGACCGGATGAAGTCCATCCTGGCCCGCCTGACCCGAAACCGCGTGGCGGGCGTTCTCACCGGCGCGTTCGTTACGGCCGTCATCCAATCGTCCTCCGTCACGACCGTCCTCGTGGTCGGCTTCATCTCGGCCCAGATCATAGCGTTCAACATCAAAGAGTACTCGTTGCTCCTGGTGGCGGCGGGATTCCTGGTGATGTTCGTGGCGCGGCGCGAGACGACCCGGCACTACGGGACGGCCATCATGGGTCTCGGCCTGGTGTTCCTCGGGATGGGGATCATGGGCGCGGCGATGAAACCGCTTCGGACGTGGCAGCCGTTCCTCGACGTCATGGCCGGGATGGAGAATCCGTGGCTCGGGATCGCCGTGGGAGCCGTGTTCACTGCGCTCGTGCAGTCTTCCTCGGCCACCGTCGGCATCATCATCGTGCTCGGAAGCCAGGGACTCGTATCGCTTCCGGCCGGTATCGCGCTCCTCCTCGGCGCCAACATCGGCACGACGGTAACGGCCCTCCTCGCCTCGGTCGGCCGACCCCGGGAGGCGCAGCGGGCGGCGGTGATCCACCTGATCTTCAAGGTGGTCGGCGTCTTGATCTGGGTGTTCCTGATCCCGCAGCTCATATGGCTGACGGTGCAGGTGTCGCCGTCGCATCCGGAGCTCAGCGGCGCAGCGCGGCTGGCGGCCGAGACGCCGCGGCAGATCGCGAACGCCCATACCCTGTTCAACGTGGCCAACACGCTGCTCTTCCTGCCGCTGGCCGGCGTCTTCGTGTGGCTCGTGCGTCGCCTGGTGCCGGACCGCCGGAACGGAGACCGCCTGGTGCGCATCAAGTACCTGGACGAGGGCCTGCTGCGTACGCCGGCCTTCGCCCTCGATCGCGCCCGCCTCGAGATGCTCCACATGGGTGACCTCGTTCGCGCCATGCTGACGGACATCCTCCCGGCGACTCTGGCCGGCGATAGGGAAGAGCTGAGGGGTTTTTCGGCCCGGGACGACGAGGTGGATGACCTGCACGGTGAGATCGTGACGTACCTGGGTCGCGTGAGCCAGGAGACGCTGACCGGCGGGCAGACCGAGGAGCTCCTGAAGCTGATGGAGGCTACCAACGACCTGGAGAACATCGGGGACATCATAGAAACCAACCTGGTGAGCCTGGGCCACTCGCGGTTGGACGATGGCGTGCACGTGAGCGCCGCCACGGTTGGTGTCCTGGAGGAATTCCACATGGCAGTCAGCCGGGCCCTCGACATGGCGCTCCTGGCCGTCACCCAGAAGAACGAGGCCGCGGCGGCCGAGGTCGTAACCATGAAGAAGGAGATCAACCGGCTGGCAGACACGGCGCACCTCCACGAGGCGGAGCGCCTGATCGCCCGGGAGCCGGGCCGACTTCCCGCCTACACGTTCGAGGTGGATGTCCTGGAGAGCCTGAAGCGCGTGTTCTACTTCACCAAGCGGATGGCGCGGGCCGCTCTCCCCTCGGTCGATCTCAGGACGCGCGAGGCGACCGTCACGGATCACCCTGCCGGCAAGGAATAGAAGAGCTCCGTCTTGATATCGACCTACAGCCGAAACGAGAGACCAGCCCCCGTGAACCAGTTGGGATCGGGTTCCTGCAGGCCAACGCCGATTCTCCAGTCGAGCTGAAGGTTCGGCTTGAGGATCCAGGCGATACCGGCGTCGAGGTAGTTGTTGGCCCCGCCCCCGCGATTCTCGGGAAACAGGCCGTACCACTCGACGAACACGGACACGGGACTGCTGATCGAGTAGGCGCTGCCCAGGCTCGCACTCCCCTGGTTGAACCACTCCCCGTCATCCTCGAGGTAGGCCCACCCGACGTTCGAGCCGATGATGAGGCGGTCGGTGAGGTCGAAATGGAGCAACACTCTCGCGCCGGGCTGCACCTCGCTCCCTCCGGCGTCGCCCGTGCCCGTCGGCAAGTCCACTCCAGCCAAGAGCGCCACCTGCGGCACCGCCGCCGAGCTGCCCTCGGGTTTTCGGAAGATGATGGCCTTGGCCGCCACGTTGAGGTCCTGAAGACCTTCCCCGGCCTCGGTCGGGGCCCTGATCAACACGAACGAGTTGAGGCCCAGCCGCCCCTCGAGCCAGGGAAGGACTCCGATGCGAGCCAGCAGCTCGCCGAAGTTGTGCTGGTCCTGGTCGCCCGATTCCGCGAACGTGTAGCCCATCTCGAATTGAAACTTCCCGGGCGCCACCGTGAAGGGGGACGCCGAGAAGGTAGGCCGGTCGGTTCGGATCGCGTCGGCTTCCTGCCCGAACGCCGGCACCGCGCAAGCCAGAGCCAGCGCTGCCGGGAACGGAATCCACCAGGTACGGTTCACGGAGCCTCCTGGCGAAGACGACCGGACGTCGCCATTCACGCGCAATCTGAGAGATGCGGCCTACAGACGAAAGGACACTCCGAGTCCCGTGAGCCAGTTTGGCTGGGCTTGATCTGCCAGGCGAGCCCTCCATCCACGTAGTAGTTGGAGCCCCCGCCCCGGTTCTCCGGAAAGAACCCGTACCCTTCGATGAAGGCGGTCAGCGGGCCGCTGATGGCGTATCCCGTCACCAGGCTGACCAGTGCCTGGTGGAAGCGCTCACCGTCAGAGTGCAGGAAGGCATACCCGAGGTTGGAGCCGACGTTGAAGCGGTCGCTCAGGTCGAAGTCCAACGCCAGCCGGAGCCCCGGTTGCCACTCGTTCTCACCGAAACTTCCTTCTCCGGTGGGAAGGTCCGCCCCGAACAGCAGGGCGACCTGGGGCACGGCCGCCGAGCTCCCACCCGGTTTTCGGTACAGCAGTGCTTTGAACGAGAGGGTGAGGTCCTCGAGTCCGCTGCTGTCGCTGGAGGGAGAGCGGACCTGCGAGAACGAGTTGAGGCCCAGCCGACCCTCGAGCCACGACAGGATGCCGACCCGGGCCAGGAGCTCGCCGAAGCTGTGTCGTTCCTCGCTGCCGGACTTCGTGAACGTGTACCCGACCTCGAATTGAAAACGCCCGGGGGTCACGACGGACGCGCTCTCCGTGAAGTCAGGGCGGTCCGTGACCATCGGGGCCTCTTCCTGTGCGTGCGCCGTGACCGGCCAGGCGAGCGCGCACGCCGCGAGCATGATTACTACGTGTCGATTCGAGAACATATCAGGCAGTACCACGTATTTTTAGCCTCGACTAAATTCTTGCCTCTCATCCTGGTGGAATCCCCGGCGGGTGTCAAGATCGACCCTTCCAAAGGGCAGGATTGGTACGCCCCCTTCACACACGCTATTATTGTCCGCTCTATAAATCCTGCAGCGGAAAGCGGAAGGCGGGAATGGCCACACCGATGGAGCACGTGGAGGATCGGACTCCGGAGCAGGACCGGCAGGGCCTGCAGCCCGCCGATCTGCTGTCGATGTATCGCACGATGTATCTGTCGCGACGCATCGACGACCGCGAGCTGCTGCTGAAGAGACAGCAGAAGATCTTCTTCCAGATAAGCGGGGCTGGACACGAGGCGATCGGAGTCGCGGCGGGCATGGCGCTGCGGTCCGGGTACGACTGGTTCTTCACATACTACCGGGACCGGGCGCTCGCTCTCCAGCTCGGGGTCACGCCGTACGAGATGTTTCTGGAGGGCGTCGGTGCGGCCGAGGATCCGGCGAGCGGCGGCCGGCAGATGCCTTCACACTGGGGCCACGTAGACCACAACCTCGTCAGTGTCTCCAGTCCCACCGGCACCCAGTTCCTCCAGGCCGTCGGGTGCGCCGAAGCCGGCGAGAAGGGGCGGAGCCTCGGCCTGGCCGACGACGGCGTGGAGTTTCAAGACGACGAGGTGGTGCTGGTCACGACGGGCGATGGGACGACGTCGGAGGGCGAATTCTGGGAGTCACTGAATACGGCTTCCAACCTCAAGCTCCCGGTCATCTACCTGGTGGAGGACAACGGGTACGCGATCTCGGTGCCCGTGGAAGTGAACACGGCCGGTGGCAGCATCTCGAAACTCGTTTCGGCGTTTCCGGATCTGCTGGTGATCGAAGTGGACGGGACGAACCCCATCGCCTCGTACGGGGCGATGCGGCGGGCGGCGGAGCACTGTCGCGCCCGGCGCGGCCCGGCGCTCGTACATGCCCACGTCACGCGCCCGTACAGTCACTCTATGTCCGACGACGAGCGCATGTACAAGCCGGAATCCGAGCGGGAGAATGAAGAAGCCCGGGATCCGGTCACCAACATGGCGGCCTTCCTGGTGAGCGCGGGGATCGCGACCGAGGACGAACTGGAGGCCCTGCGCGAGGACGTGGACACCGACGTGGTAGAGGCGAGCGAGCTGGCCGTCGCGCGGTCGCAGCCCGGCTCCCTCACCGTGTACGACCAGGTATTCTCGCCGGACGTCGACGTGACCTCGGGCGAGTTCGCGACCGACCCCGTGTTCGAGGGGGACCCGACCACGGTGGTGGATCTCCTGAACGCGTGCATGCGCGATGAGATGCGGCGGGATCCCCGCATCGTCGCGTTCGGAGAGGACGTGGCGGACGTGTCGCGCGAGGAACACCTGGACGACGTGAAGGGGAAGGGCGGCGTCTTCAAGGTCACGTGGGGCCTGCAGCGTGAATTCGGCTCGGACCGCGTGTTCAACTCGCCGCTCGCCGAGGCCAACATCGTGGGGCGTGCCGTGGGGATGGCGCTTCGCGGCCTGAAGCCGGTGGTCGAGATCCAGTTCTTCGACTACATCTGGCCGGCCTATCACCAGCTCCGCAACGAAGTGGCCACCATGCGGTGGCGGTCGAACGGCGCCTTCACGTGTCCTCTCGTGGTCCGGACCACGTACGGCGGCTACCTGTCGGGCGGGGCCATATACCACTCGCAGACCGGCGCGTCGCTGTTCACGCACACGCCGGGCATGCACGTAGTCTGCCCGTCGAACGCCGAGGACGCGAACGGCCTCCTCCGCACGGCGATCCGCTGCGACGATCCGGTGCTGTTCCTGGAGCACAAGCACCTGTACCGGCAGACGTACAACAAGGGCCGGTATCCGGGCCCCGACTACATGATCCCGTTCGGCCGGGCGAACCGCGTCGAGGAGGGCGACGAGATCACGGTGGTCACGTACGGGGCCCTCGTCGAGCGCACCCGGAAGGCCCTGCGGGCGCTGGATCGGGAGGGACGGCCGATCGCCGCCGACGTGCTGGATCTGCGGACGCTCAATCCGCTGGACATGTCGGCCATCGCGGAGTCGGTGAAACGCACGAATCGGGTGCTCGTGGCCTACGAGGACTCGAAATCGTGGGGGTGGGGCGCCGAGATCTCCGCCCGCATCGCCGACGAGCTGTTCGAGTGGCTGGATGCGCCCGTGCGTCGGGTCGCGGCGACCGACACGTTCGTGGGCTACGCGCCCACGCTGGAGGAGGAGATCCTGCCGCAGGTGGACGACCTGGCGGAGGCGATGGAGGAACTAAAGGCGTACTGACGAAAGGCGGAACTCAGGGATGAGAAGACGCGACTTCCTGCGCATGGCGACTGGCGACGAAACCGTGCTCACCGAGGAGCGGGCGAGAGACCTGATCGACCGGATCCTCGCCGCGGCAGGGGCGGACGAGACATCGGTCGGCCTGACGGGGGTCCGTCGGGTCAATTCCCGCTACGCCGTCAACCGGATCACCACGGCCGGTGAGTCTTCGGACCTGAGCGCGGCCATCACGGCACGGTTCGGACGCCGGTCCGCCACGCTGTCGGTCAACGAGTTCGGGGAGGATTCCGTGACCGAGGCGGTCCGGGCCGCCGAGGCCATGGCGCGCCTGGCCCCCGAAGATCCCGAGTCGATGCCGCTGCTCGGACCCCAGGAATACGGCGTCTCGGAGGGCTGGCACGAGTCCACCGCCGCCCTCGACGCGCCGCGCCGGGCGGCGGTCGCCGCCTCGGCGATCGAGCAGGCAGAGGCGGCTCCGCAGGACATCACGGCAGCCGGCTTCATGGACGTGCGGTCGGGAGCCAGCGCCATCGGCAACTCCGCCGGCCTGTTCGCGTACCACGCGGCCACGTCGGTCGCGTACTCGCTCACCGCTCGCACGGGAGACGGGACGGGGTCCGGGTGGTCCGGGGTCGGCCATCGGGAGTGGTCTCGCGTCGATTCGGACGCCATGCACTCCTCGGCCATCCGGAAGGCCGTTCGCTCGCGTTCCCCGAGGTCGCTGGAGCCGGGGTCGTATCCGGTCATCCTGGAGCCGGAGGCCGTCGCCGACCTGATCGGTCTCCTCGTGGGGTCGCTCGACGCCCGTTCCGCCGATGAGGGGCGCAGCGCATTCTCGGCCCCCGATGGGACCCGGCTCGGCGAGCGGGTGGTGGACGATCGCGTGACGCTGAGGTCGGACCCGCTCACCGCGGGAGATGCCCCGTTCGCCCCGGACGGCCAGCCGAGGGGGCCGGTTCCGTGGATCGAGAACGGAATCCTGCGCAACCTGGCCTATTCGCGTTACTGGGCCCAGGAGCAGGGCCGGGAGCCGGTCAGCGCTCCCCGCTCCATCCGGATGGAGGGGGGCGAGGGCACCGTCGAAGATCTGATCGCCTCCACGGAACGCGCCGTACTGGTCACGCGCCTGTGGTACATCAGGAGCGTCGATCCTCGCACGATCCTGCACACGGGCCTCACCCGCGATGGGACTTTCTGGGTCGAGAACGGCGAGATCTCGCATCCGGTCAACAACTTCCGGTGGAACGACTCGCCCCTGTTCGTCCTCCGCAACCTGGAAGAGCTGGGCCGACCCATGCGTGTCACCGCGGGGGGGAACGGCGGTTCCATGCGCGAGGTGCCGCCTCTCAGGGCGAGCGAGTTCAACTTCAGCAGCGTATCGGAGGCCGTGTGATGGAGCGACGAGACTTCGTGCGGACTGCCGCGGCAACGGCAGGTGGACTCGCGCTGGCTCGGCGCGGGCTCATAGCGATGAGAACCGACTCGGCGGTGGACCCGGCGTTCTCGCCAGTAGATGACGAGGGCCGCGAGTTGGTACTCGCGGCCCTGGACTCGGCGACGGCTGCCGGGGCGGACTACGCGGATGCGCGGGTGGGACTGTATCGGAACCAGCGCGTGAGTACACGCGAAGACCGGATCACAGGGGTGGAAGAGTCCAGCTCGCTGGGCATGGGCGTGCGGGCGCTGGTCGACGGAAGCTGGGGCTTCGCCGCCACGCGCGAACTGTCGCTCGAGGCGGCGGCGCGGGCGGGCCGTGAGGCGGCGGCGATCGGACGGGCCAACGCGGCCGTGCAGCCCGCACCGGTGACGCTGGCGCCCGTCGAATCGTATGGAGACGTGAGCTGGAAGAGCGCATTCGAGATCGACCCCTGGGATGTGGCCCTGGAGGAGAAGGTCGAGCACCTGCTCGCCCTCAACGAAGTGGCGCTTCGGAATCCGGCCGTGAGCTTCGTGAACTCGAACCTGCATTTCGTGAAGATCGAGCAGACGAGCGCCACGACCGAAGGCACGATCGCCAGGCAGACCATCGTGCGCACGAATCCGGGGTTGAACATCACGGCGGTGTCACCGGATCGGACGGATTTCCAGACGCGCTCCGCGGCCGTGTCCCCGGCCGGCCGGGGCTGGGAGTACGTGCTGGCCTCGATGACCGCGGAAGCTGCCGAACGCTGGGCGGCGGAAGCGGCCGAGAAGCTGGTCGCAACGAGCGTGGAGCCCGGCTCGCACGACCTCATTCTGCTGCCGTCCCACCTGTGGCTCACGATCCACGAATCGATCGGACACCCGACCGAGCTGGATCGGGCCCTGGGCTACGAGGCGAACTACGCCGGAACCAGCTTTCTGGCCCCGCCGGAAGCCGTGATCGGCAAGCTGCAATTCGGATCGGAACTCGTGAACATCGAGGGCGAGAGGACCGCCGAGGGGGGTCTCGCGTCGATCGGCTGGGACGAGGAAGGCGTGAAGGCGACGTCGTGGCCGATGATCGAGAACGGCGTGTTCGTGGACTACCAGACGACCCGGGAGCAGGTGGCCTGGATCTCCGAGCTCACCGGGGTGGAGCGCAGCCACGGCTGCTCGCACGGGGACAGCTGGTCCAGCATACCGTTCCAGCGCATGCCCAACATGAACCTGTTGCCGGGGACCGAGGATCTCACGCTCGAGGACCTGATCGCGGCCACCGATCGCGGCATCGTCATCGACGGCCGCGGATCCTACTCGATCGACCAGCAGCGCTTCAACTTCCAGTTCGGGGGCCAGACCTTCTGGGAGGTCCGCGGCGGCAAGAAGACACGCATGCTGCGCGACGTGGCGTACCAGGCCCGGACCACTGACTTCTGGAATGCCCTGGACATGCTCGGCGGACCGTCGACCTACGAGATGGGCGGGAGCTTCTACGACGGGAAGGGCCAGCCGGGTCAGGTCAACGCGGTCTCGCACGGGTGTCCCGTGGCGCGGTTCGCCGGAATCAGCGTCCTCAATACGGCTCGCTGAACACCTGGTCCAGCAGACCCTTTCGGAAACCGGACTGCGGCCCGAATAGAGATCCGAGCAGCACGCGCCGCTGCTCGGGCCCGATCCGGACCTCGTCGAGGCGCACCGCGCCCGTGACGTCCGTGTAGCGAGTGGTCACGGTGTCGCCGCGCACCTCGTGTTCGAGCCGATCCCCATCCCGGATACCGTCCGCGGCCAGGACCCTGAATCGATCGGCGTTTTCCGCGCTGAGCTTCTGGACCTCCGCGTCACTGAGCAACCCGGTCTTCGACAGCTTCTCCATCACATCCAGGTTGGCATCGAGGAACCGCTTCAAACCGAACGACCTGAGGAATGTGAAGCCGACCCGGGCGTGATCCGCTTTCAGGTACAGCGCGGCGACCGAGTCGGACGCGGACCGCGGATCGGCCATTCCACTCACCAGCTCGGCTACCCGGCCCGGCGTCTCGCCACCCACCGTGAGCTCGAGGCGAACCGCGTCGACCTTGAAGATGGTGCGCTCGAGCACGTAGTCGAACCGAGCGCAGCAAACGGCCGAGCCCTGTTGCGCGAAAGCCGATGCTGTCGGCCCGGCCGCCAGGATCAGCCCGATGCACAGCGTCGGGATTCGTCGGCCAGGTGTCCGCATCAGACGTCTCCCGGTGAAGTGGCGCGCGACTGAAGCGCCAGCGCGCGTTCCTGCGCCCCTCGCCCCATGATGGCCGGGAGCACGATCAATGTGCATACCAGCACGCTCGTCATTCCGACCATCAACAGAGCTCCCATTCCGGAGATCGCGCGGTGGCTCGCCAGAGTCAGGGTTCCGAATCCCGCCATCGTCGTCAGGGCACTGTACAGGATCGCCCTTCCCGTAGCCGTGTCGAGCAGTCTTTCCGCGGATGCGTTCTGCCGCCGCCGATGCACGATATGGATACCGGCGTCCACCCCGATCCCGAGTAGAAGCGGAAGCGTGATGACGTTGGAGATGTTGAACGGGATGTCCCACACCACGGCCGCGGCTCCCGTGAGAAGGGCGGCGAGAATCAACGACGTCATCACGACGGCGCTCGATCGGGGGTCGCCCAGCAGGACAAGCAGGGTCACGGCCGTTGCCAGAAGTGCCAGGCCGAACGCGAGTCGAAAGGCCCGCACGGTGACTTTTCCGAGCTCGACGTTCTCGACGGGCATGCCCGTGATCGCGGGCTCCTCTGCCTGGACGGCCTCCACGAAATCGCGAAGCTTTCGGGGCGTATCGAGTCGCTCGGATGGCAGCACCTGGACTCGCTCAACTCCATCGGCCGCCACCCAGCGCCCGCGCAGCGAGCTCGGCAGATCGCTCCGGGTGACCGCACCGGCGTTCAACGCCTTGCGGAGGCCGCTCTGCACCCACGGCAACGTTCCGACCAGTGATTGCTCGAGGCCCGCGGCGATCGACGCGCGAGTCTCCGGAGGCCAGGTGCGGAGCGAGGAGCGCCAGGAGTCGACGAGGTACAGAAGCTGGCCGGCCGCGGCACTGCTGGCGGAATCTCCCTCGAGATAAACGCCCGCCGCCGTCTCCCGGAGGCCCTCCACGGCCGCCATGCGCTCTTCGTGGCGTGCGGCCTCGCTGGCCGGCTCGTGGCCGGCGTCCTCCTCGGAGTCCGGCGCCGGTCCGATGTCGGCAGCCAGCTCCTCTATGATCCGCAGCTTGGCCTCCTGATCGGAGGGGACGAAGGTGTTCAGCGTCATGGTGCCCCGCACCCCGTCGAGCTCGTCGAGTCTGGCGGCTACGGTAGCCGCGCTCGCCGAGTCCGGTTCCATCATGGACACGGCCCGCACCGCCGTATTCGGGTCATCCAGCAACTCCCGCAGTGTGATGACCGATTCGGAGCTCGGGTCGCTCATGTTGATCACGTCCTGGTCGAACCTGACCCGTGGCGCCAGGACCGCCGAGCCTGCGGCGATCAACAGGGCCGCAGTCAGAATGGGCCGCCGCCATCGGGTGACCACGTGGTCGAGCCGCGCCATGGGTCTGCCTCTGAAGCCCGGCCCTCTTCCCTCTCCGGTTTGCCCGGGTCCCGGGCCCGGCTCGGGCAACCGGAGCGGGCGCAGACTCAGGAGGGCCGGCAGCAGCCCCATGGTTGCGACGAAGCTGATCAACATGCCGGTTCCGCCGATCCTTCCGAGGTCGGCGACGCCGGTGAAGTCCGTGACCATGAACGCGTAGAAACACAGAGCGGTGGTGACGGCGCTGAAGAACAGGGCTACGCCGGCGCGCTCTGCCGTCAGGCGCAGGGCCTCGAGGTGTGTCCCCTTCTCTCGCCTCGCCTCCGTGTAGTTCAGGCAGAAGTGGATGGCGTAATCGATGCCCAGTCCCACGTACAGGACGGCGAACGCCACCGAGATCATGTTCAGGCTTCCGACGGCGAACGCCGCGAACGCCGCGGTGCCGACGAGTCCCGCGAACAGCACGTACAGGCACGCCAGGAGAAGGCGAACCGACCTCAAGGCCGCGAGCAGAATGATCGCCACCATGATCAGGGCGCCGACGAGCAACCGGGGTACGTCGGCAAGGCCCGTGTCGATCGACTCGTGCTCGAACGCCTCGGACCCTGTGATCCTGACCTGCACGGCCCTTCGATCGAGGTCGAGGTGCGCGGCGCCGTCGCGAACGGCCTGCATGGCGGCGGCGGCCGGTCTCGAGCTGGAATAGTCCAGGATCGGCTTGGCCAGGATGAAGCGGCGAAGCTCGGCCGGCTCCGAGCGTCGTCCCCGCATGAGATCGGCCCACGGGAAAGCGAAGAAGTGGCCATTCCGGCTCGAGTAGAACGCGCCTCCAATGGCCATCAGAACCGGGGCCACGCCCGGTTCTCCATCCGGGTCTTCCGCGGCCATCTTCTCCACGACGGCGGCGAAACCGGCCAGTGTCGGCTCCTGCTCCAGATCGAGCCACAGCGAGCGCTGCTCGCGCATCCGGGAACGAAGTTCCTCCAGTTCCTCGCGGCTGGAGTAGAGGAGTCCGTGACGCTCGAAGAAGTCGTCCCCGCCCGCCGCGTACACGAAGCTGAATACGTCGGTGCGAGACTCGAGGTCGGCCGCCAGGCGGCGCTGGGCCTGCGCCGCGATCTCCGGAGTCCGCGCATCGATGACGATTTGCATGTCCTCGAGCAGGTGTGGGAACGCTTCCTCGAGCTCGGCGTGCGCCTGCCGCCAGGGCAGCCGATCCGAGACCAGGTTCCCGGTGTCCGCGTCCACGCGCAGATGCGTCCACGCGTACCACAGCAGCGGAACGAGAAGGGCGAGGCTCAGGGCGGCCACGATGCCCGCATGCCGGGCGGACCACACGACCCAGTCTCCGAGCAGCCGTCCGAGGCGGCCGTCGCGGTCGATCACTCCGGTCCCCTCGACCTGAGGCGGGCGGATCCGTCCAGGCGATAGGTGTGTCCACGCCAGTCGAGCTCGGGCCGGGCCAGCATCGACAGGCCGATCGGGATCGTGGTGGGGTATGGCATCCACGCCATCCACAGGAAGCGAAACGGCACCGACGCACCCCCGACCAGGCGATGCAGCCTCACGTAGTGAAGTCCCTCGAGGATCCACACGAGCGCCGCGAACGCCGCGAGCCACGGGTGACCGGTGGCCAGCATCGCGATCGCCAATCCGAGGGCGATGAAGAAGCTTACCGCGCGCACCACGAAAGGGAGCGCGAAGGAGGCCGGGATTCCACCGCGACCGCAGAACAGCCACCGACGCCACAACTTGAGGAATCCGGCGAAACCGAGGCCGTGATTGATCACCTGGAGAGGGTGCGTGCCCATGACGTTTCGGTGGCCGGCCTCGACGACCCGGGCACCGAGGTACATGTCGTCCACCAGCTGGCCGTCCGCGCACTTCACGCCGCCGATGTCCCGGAGCGCGGATCGTCGGAAAGCCATCGTCTGGCCCATGAGAAAGGGCAGCGTACGCCCCGGACCCAGCGCCTTCTCCATCCCCCCGACCAGGTAGGCGTTCACGATGATGGCGTATCCGATGTCCCCGGCCGACCGCGGGCGACACGGGTTGACCACCGGGGCGAAGGCCGCCCCCGCAGACTCATCCGCCATGAGGTGTTCCACCAGGTTCGTGAGCACGATGTCGTCCGGCCGCGTGTCGGAGTCACCGAACACGATGATGTCGCCTGCCGCTTCCGCCTCCCCGACGATCATGTTGTTGATCTTGCCCGTACGACCGGCCGGCGGCGCTCCGGCCAGGACGATGCGGGCCGAACCGGGAGCGGCGGAAGCCTCGTGATCCTCGATCGCCGCGCGGACGAGAGGGTACGCCGGATCGTCCTCGTTCTCGAGAACGAAGATGGTCTCGATGTCTCCCCGGTAGCCCGTGTCGAGGGCGGCCCGAAAGTTGGCTTCCTGCTCGACATCCACGCCTTTCACGGGTCGGATCACCGTCACGGGCGGATAGGCCGCGAGTGCGGCGGGCCGCTGGCTGTCTCTGCGGCGCAGGCTGCGCACGGCCCCCACGTGGGCGTAGCCGAGCTGAGCCAGGAGCCCGATCAACACGACCGTCACCAGGACCGGAATCATTCCGATCTCCTGGCCCGCCACATCCTGAGATCGGCGACCAGCTCGGTGCGGTTCACTCCCTCACCGGCCAGGCTCACCCCCTCTCCGAACAGGTCGTAGTGGGGAAGGGCGTTTCGGCGATCGATCCACTCGGCCTTCAGGCCGTGCGAGCGTCCCCATTCGATCAATTCCTCGATGGAGGTGTCGCTATAGGCGTGCACCAGGGTGTCGCCTTTCCTCACAGCGAGGCGCGGGATGTCGCGCGCCGCTGTATGGTAATGAAACCGGATCATGCCCAATCATACTCCCGGCGGAGGCATACGCGCAGCATTGGTCGCTCCAGCTCTGATCGCCGCTCTCGGACTGCTACTGGTCCTTCTCCTCTTCCGGCCGCCCGGATGGGTCATGGTCCTGTTCCTGGTAGCCCTGTTTCTGCCGGGCCGCTGGTGGCACTGGAAGACCCGTCGGTTCCGGCGCGGTCTGCGGCGGCTGAAGCGCGGCGACCCGGGAGAAGCCCGATCGGAGTTCGAGGCGTTCCTGTTCCAGGTGTCTCGCGAGCTGAACTTCAGGCGCGTTCAGCCGTACTTCAACCTGGGCCGGTCGTACCCGTACCAGGTGGCCGCACGCGCGAACCTCGGGGTGTGCGACCTGATGCAGGGGAAACCGGACGCGGCGCTGCACAGGTTTCGCGAAGCGCTGGCCGCCGAGCCGTCCTGGGTGCCGGCGATGTACGGTGAGGCCGTGGCCCTGAAGCTCACGGGTGATGTGGAAGCCGCCGAGCGTTCGGCCCGCATGGTTCTCGACTCGAGACCCTCGTACCTGGCGGCGCGCCTGCTCCTCGGCTCGCTGCTCCAGGAGTCCGGCCGCCACGCCGAGGCGGACGAGGTTCTGGCGCCGCTCGTCGAGGAAGGTCGAGACCCGGACGCTCTGCTGCAGGCGCTGGACGACCAGTGGGGCATCGGGGAGATGTGACGGAGGAGACATGACCCGTCGGAAGCGGGGCTCCGGGTGGCAGGTTGAGAGGTGGTTCCCGCTCCTCGTCGTCTGCCTGGTCGCCGCCCACGTCGCCGCCGTGACGAGCCCCGCATCCGTTTCCCCGGGGGCTGCAGTCGCGGGAGACACCGTGCCACGCCACATCCGGTCCTCCCTTTCCCTGTATCGGGGCCATCCGGATGTGTCCGATGTGCGACGCGAGCTGCAGAAGTGGGACCAGGAAGGCGGGCCAACAACCGCGCCCGATTCCGTGGCCGTGGCCGGGCTGTGGAGGCGAGCCGGGCAGTACCGGTCGGCTCTCGATGCCCTTCCGGCAGAGCGCTCTCGCGACGGAGCGCTGCGCCCGCGCGTCGCGCTGGAACGAGCCCGCATTCTCCTGCAGGCGCCACAGTCCGGACCCGGCGTCCCGGGTACGTTCGAAGAGCGCCGAGCCGACGGCGGAACGGCTTTCTGGCGCGCATGTGAGGGAATGGACGGTCAGACCCGCACCGCGTTGTGGGAGGACCTGCGGGGCCTCTCGACCCCGGACGAGCAATCGGAGTGGACCGACCTTCCGAGCGGTCCCTCCGCCTGCGCCTGGGTGCGGCGGTTCGTTGACGAGCGAGCTTTTCGGATGGCCGTGAGCCCGGAGCAGCGGCTGCAGATCCACTACGCGCGCCTGCACGAGGCCCGCAGGCTGTACTACCTCAGAAAGCCTCGACTGACGGATGATCTGGCCGACCGGCTCGGTCGGGCGGACAGTCTCGAGTTCGACGACCGCGGCCTCATCTACCTGAGGATGGGCCTGGCACTGGCGACGGTCGAGCCGTTCATGGATCTCAACGAGACTTGGGCCTATCACCGTCCCGGAGGTCCGCGCGTATTCCATTTCGCGCCGGTATCGAAGGCGGGCCTGCGCGCCCTCGCCGACTACCGTATCCTCGAGAACCTCTCCGACGCGAGTGGATTCACGATGCCGAGCGAGCGCATGGCTCTCGGGGGGAGACGCTTCGCGTATCTGTACCAATCACGGCGTGTCCTCGACTTCCTGTATGAGGACGATCACTTCCGGCGCATGGACACTCGCATGCGCGCGGCCGGAGATCGGTTCAATCCCGGTTTCCAGGGTTTCCTCGCGTGGGAGCGCCAGATCAACGAGGCGGATGCCCGATATGCCGTGTCGGGCGTTCCCGACGCGCCGGACCTGGTAGCCGGCATCGAGTTCGCCTACGAATCGCTGCGCTTCCGGGAACCCGGATCCGATCGTTCGGAAGTGTGGTTTCTGGCCGCTACGCGGGTCGGCGATCTGACGGCTGCGGTTGCGGGGGACCCGTTGAGAGGGCCGGCCGGCTCCGTTTCCTATGCCGTCGAAGCGGATCTGGCCTTGCTGGCTCCGGCCGGAATGTGGCTGCTTCGGGCCTTCAACCAGCCGGTCGTGGAGAATCCCCTGCGGGCGGATGACGGAGTTCCGGTGAGATTCCGCGTCGTTCTCGAGCCGGAAACCTATCCGTTCACGCTCGCCCTGCGGGACGGAGGGAGCGAGAGAGGCGGGCTCGGCAACTGGGCGCTCGATACGGTCACCGTGTCGCCCCGCCAGGCCGGCCTTCCGACCGTGAGCGACATCGCGGTGGCCACCGATTCCGGCGGTACCTGGTCGCGCGACGGGGCGACCTTTCTCCGGATCGGTCCCACCCACGTGGTGTCGAGCGCCGGAGACGCCCACATCTACTTCGAGGTGTACGGCATTCGTCCGGGAACGGGCTACGACGTGGAGGTCAGGGTGGTGGCGGACTCGGCCGCGGACCGGATCTTCGAGGTGGGGCCCGACGAGGCGGCGTTCGTCCTCCGGTTTCCGTCCGTGGCTACGGTCGACCCGGCGGGTCTGGGGATCGGCCGGCATCACCTGCGCGTAGAGCTCGGTCCGTCAGCGCCCGGGGCCTATCTGCTGGCCATACGCATCACGGATCGAACCACGGGGATCGAGAGCCTGCCGGCGGTTACGCCCCTGTACCGTCCGGAAGTCCGGGACGCGCACTGGAGGGAGGCGCCGCGTCGAAGGTCGACTATCGTGAACCCGTAGAGCTACATCCCGTCGTGTTCGTGGGCAGGCTGCTCCATCTCACCATGGTCCATGTTTCCATGGTCCATGCCGTCCATTCCACCATGGTCGCCGTGTCCGCCCGCCTTCTCCGGCGCCTCGATCGTGTTGATGAGGTCGGCCACGTAGACGGGATCGTCGCGCCGGAAGTCCGGCCACACCACGTCCTTCGAGGCCCAGATCACGCCTCCTATCTCTCCCATCCCTCCATCCGGCGTGGGGTGCGACAACGGGTTCTCGTACTCCACGTAGATCCGGTACACGTGGTCCGGGGTCACCTTGATTCCACCGGTCAGCCACAGTCGACTGTCCGAGACGCCTACCAGTCGGCCCTCGTCGTTGTACTCGGGTTCCGCCTCCCAGATGACCCTGTCCGCCGTCACGTCCTCCAGCCGCAGCACTTTCGCGTAGTCGTGCAGGTGTCCGCCGATGCCGAGGATGCGTCCCTCGATCGCCGGGCTGGCCTCGTAAGCGTGGACCGTCTTCCCGGGGGGAACCGCGAAGTCTTTCGCTCCTACCGGACCCATGACGTCGAGGTAGAACGGGTACACATCACGAGGCTGAACGAAGCCGTCTTCCTCGAGGCTGTACGAGATCCGCACCCGCAAGTAGGCCTCAGGGACGTCCTCTCCAATCGGATTTGCGAACATCGAGGAGATGATCAACCGGTCGCCGGTCTGGATGGGATACCCGAATAGGGCCGGCAGCTGTTTCTGATGGGTCTCCCGGCCGGCCGCGATGACGCGCCTCGCGATCGGAGCGAAGACGTCCCGCTTGTCCGGATCGATGAAGTTGACGTGGTGCAGCAGGTCCATCGGAAGATCGTTCCCCGCGCCGTCCTCCATCCTCACTTCGAATCCGTGTAGCCAGCCGTCCACCGGCATCTCGGCCAGCTGGATCGGCAGCCGCAGGTGCCCCATGTCCGCCGGCAGATTCAGCGGCCCGATCACGAAGTCCGCCGCACGCTCGTCGGGGTGGTTCTCGACCCGCACGTACTCTTTACCGGTCGGAAGCTCAGGCACCGTGAGGTCCATTTCTTCGACCATCGACACCGTCATCTGCTGCGCGGAAAGGTTGGCTGGAAGGAAGGCCGTCGCGGCCACCAGGACCAGGATGCGGCACGTCATCGTCATGCTCTCCGTAAGAGTAGTTTGTCTCGGGTACAGCCTCGGTCGGCAGCCACGTAAGTCACTGCCATTTCAAGCCGCGCGAATATAGGAGACCGAATCCGGTCCATCAAGCTGGTCTACCGACAACAAAGACGCCCGCGAGGGCACGGGCGTCTTGTCTGATTCGCTCGCCCCTCATCGCTGAACTCGGGAAGGGCTTCGCTGGTTCCCGCTCAGGGAGGCGGAACGTCGAAGTGCACGTAGTTCTTTTCGATGAACTCCGTCCACTGCTCGGGCACTTCGTCGTCGGGGAAGATGGCCTCGACCGGACACTCGGGGACGCAGGCCCCGCAGTCGATGCACTCCTCGGGGTGAATGTAGTACTGGTCTTCACCCTCGTAGATGCAGTCCACCGGACACACGTCGACGCAGGAGGCATCCTTCGTCTCGAGACAGGGTTGAGCGATGATATACGTCATGGCTCCTCTGCAGGTTCGCTGGCGGTCGACCGCGGACGGACCCTTTCAGGCTGCCGTCCGTACCATTGTCTCCGGCTGTGGCCAAGCAGAATAAGCGACGCACCTTCCGGCGGCAACGCCGGCCACAGCGCTCCCGCGAAGTGGACTTGCCCGGCGCGAGCGGGTAGTTTCTGCCGGCTCCGGAAGAGGCGTGTCGGAGGCCGGCCGGGGGCGGGCGTGGAGCGCCGAAACCAGACTACGAAAGACCATGCGCAGACTGAACGTGATACAGGCAGACCCTGGAGCGGCGCAGTGGCCCGAAAAGAAGCCCCGCTGGCTGCGGGTGCGGGCTCCGGGCGGCGACCGGTACCGCGATCTCAAGCAGATGATGCGGAGCATGGGGCTGAACTCGGTGTGCGAGGAGGCCCACTGTCCCAACATCGGAGAATGCTGGGATTCGGGGACGGCGACCTTCCTGATCATGGGAGACCAGTGCACCCGGAACTGCCCGTATTGCGCGATCGCACACGGGCGGCCGGACGAGCTGGACGAGGACGAGCCACGCCGTGTCGCGGAGATGATCGAGCAGCTCCAGCTGCGGCACGTGGTGATCACCTCCGTGGATCGCGACGACCTGCCGGACGGCGGTGCGCGCATCTTCGGGTGGGTGATCGAGGAAATACGCGATCGTCTGCCCGATTGCTCGATCGAGGTCCTGACGCCCGACTTTCAGGGCATGCCGGACTCGATCGCCCGGGTGATGGCAGCGAGGCCCGAGATCTTCAATCACAACATGGAGACCACCCGGCGGCTTCATCGGACGGCCCGGCCCGGCGGGAGATACGATCGCTCGCTGGACGTACTTCGGATCGCTCGCGGGCTGGACGAGGACGTACTCATCAAGACGGGGATCATGCTGGGTCTGGGCGAGAACGGGGATGACGTCCGCGAGTTCATGGACGACGCACTCGAGGTGGGCGTGCAGATTCTCACCATCGGGCAGTACCTGCGGCCTTCCGAGCGCCACCTGCCGATCGATCGGTACGCATCGCCCGAGGAGTTCGCTGCCTGGAAGAAGCTGGGCGAGGAGATGGGATTCCTGCACGTCGAAAGCGGTCCGCTCGTGCGGAGCAGCTATCACGCGCGGGAACAGGTCGAAGAGCTGAGGGCCAGGGCCGGGATCGTATGACGCCAGCCTGGTGTCGGGTGCCCGTACGTCCACAGGGATCATAAGGAGCGGCGGTTTGGCAAAGACGGAAGACGAGGTCATGCGGGGGGATTTGGACGGCATACCCCGCGACAGGCTCCTGCAGATGCTGCGCTGGATGGTGTTGTCCAGGCGCTTCGAGGAAAAGACGGCCGAGGCCTACCAGACGGGCAAGATCGGTGGCTTCTGTCACCTGTATATCGGGCAGGAAGCGGTGGCGGTCGGTGCCATCGCCGCGCTGCGTGACGACGACTACGTGTTCACGGCATACCGGGACCACGCGCAGGCGCTGGTGCGCGGAGTGAACTCCGAGGCGGTGATGGCCGAGCTGTACGGCCGGATCGACGGAGCGTCCCGCGGTGCTGGCGGGTCGATGCACATCTTCGACCGTGACGTGAACTTCATGGGCGGCCACGGGATCGTCGGAACGCACCTCCCGCTGGCCGCGGGGGTGGGCTACGCGATCAAGTACCGCGGCGGCGACCAGGTGGTGCTGTGTTTCTTCGGCGACTCGGTCGTGAACGGCGGGCCGTTCCACGAGGCCTTCAACATGGTGGCCAAGTGGGAGCTCCCCGTGGTGTACGTGGTGGAGAACAATTCCTATGGCATGGGCACCGACATCGACCGGGTGGCCGCCGTGGACGACCTGTTCACGCGAGCGTGCGCTTACCAGGGGAAGAAGGCCGAGCAGGTAGATGGGATGGACGTCCTCGCCGTGTACGACGCCACGACCCGGGCCGTGAAGCGCGCCCGCGAAACCTCGCGGCCGACGTTCATCGAGGCCCGAACGTACCGCTACCTGGGCCACTCGATGTCCGACCCGGCGCACGGCACCTACCGGACGCGCGAAGAGGTGCAGGCCGAGCGGAAGAACGATGCGATCAACAGCCTCGCCGAGCGCATGGAAGAGGCGGGTCTGCTGACGGCGGACGAGTACAAGGCCATGGACGCCGACGTGATCGCCGAAGTGGAGCGGGCGGCGGAGTTCGCCGAGGCGAGCGCCGTGCCGGGTCGCGGGGAGATCTATGCGCACGTGTACGCGGACGAGTACCGGGGCGGCCTGGACCGGAGGGACGCATGGCGGTGATCACCTACCGTGAGGCCCTGAATCGGGCGTTGCGCGAGGAAATGCAGCTCGACGACCGCGTGTTCATCATGGGTGAAGAGGTCGGCGAGTACGATGGTGCGTACAAGGTCAGCAAGGGCCTTCTGGACGAGTTCGGCGAAATGCGCGTGCGGGACACGCCGATCGCGGAGAACGGGTTCGCGGGCCTCGGAGTGGGCGCTGCAATCGCCGGCCTCAGGCCGGTGGTCGAGTTCATGACCTGGAATTTCGCGTTGCTGGCGTACGACGCCATCGTCAACTCCGCCGCCAAGATTCGCTACATGTCGGGTGGCCAGTTCACCGTGCCGATCGTGTTTCGAGGACCCGGCGGATCGGCCCTGCAGCTGGCGGCGCAGCATTCGCAGGTGCCCGATCCATGGTACGCCAACATCCCCGGTCTCAAGGTGTGTACGCCGGCCACGCCGGCCGACGCGCTGGGCCTTCTGAAGAGCGCGATTCGTGACGACGACCCGGTTGTGTTCATCGAGGGTGAGCTGCTGTACAACGTGAAGGGAGAGGTGCCGGACGGTGAGCACCTCGTCCCCATAGGCCTGGCGGACATCAAGCGGGCCGGCGAGGACGTGACGATCGTCACGCACTCGAAGATGCTCCACGTGGCGCTGGAGGCCGCGGACAAACTGGCCGCCGAGGACGAAGTCGACGCCGAGGTGGTGGACCTTCGCAGTCTTCGCCCGCTCGACCTGGACACGTACGTGGATTCCGTGAAGAAGACGAATAGGGCCGTCGTCCTCGAGGAAGGCTGGCCGACCGCCGGCATCGGTGCGCAGGTCGTAGACGACATCCAGCGTGAGGCATTCGACTATCTCGACGCCCCGGTGGCTCGCGTGTCGGGGCTCGACGTCCCGATGCACTACGCCCGCACCCTCGAAAAGCTCATCGTGCCGGACGCCGACGCCGTGGTGAACGCGGTCAGGCACGTCTGCTATCTGGACTGAGGGCTTCTAAGAATGGCAACGAAAGTCGTGATGGCGCAGCTCAGCCCGACGATGGAAGAGGGCAAGCTGCTCGAGTGGAAGGTCGCGGAGGGCGATACGATCGAGGCCAGCGACCTGCTGGCCGAGATCGAGACCGACAAGGCCAACATGGACATCGAGGCCCTGGGCGGAGGAGTCGTGCTGAAGATCCTCGTCCAGGCCGGTGAGACCGTGCCCGTCGGCGCGCTGATCGGGATCATCGGAGAGGAGGGCGAGGACATTTCGGCCCTCCTGGCCGAGGCCGAGGCGGCGGCTTCGGGGACTCCGGTGCAGGCCGAACCGGTCGAGGCCCCGCCGTCCGACCCGCCACCCGTCGCGGAGGAAGTCGTGGTGCCGCCCGCGCCGATCGAGCATCCGCACAGTCACGCGGGCGAGTCGGCGGTAACGGGCAGAATGAAAGCATCACCGGTGGCGCGTCGGATGGCGGACGAAGCTGGCCTGCGCGTGGCTGACATCTCTGGATCCGGCCCTGGTGGGCGGGTGGTCAAGCGAGACGTCGAGGCGGCGATCGCAGCCGGGGCGTCGGAGCCCCCGCCGGCCGCCGCTCCTGTACCAGCCCGTTCCGGGGCGCCGCTCGGTCTGCCTCGGCTCGTGGACGAAACGCTCGAGCCGTCGCAGATGCGGAAGGCAATCGCCCGCAGACTGGTGACATCGATCGGGCCGGTTCCCCATTTCTTCCTCACGACCGAGGTGGACATGGGCCGGGTGCTGGAGCTCAGAAAGGCGATGAACGCCCGACTCGAGCCGGGGAAGATCGGTGTCAACGACATCCTGGTGAAGGTGACCGCCGAGGCCCTGGCGCGTCATCCGGAGATCAACGCGTCCTGGCAGGGTGATACCATTCAGCGGCACGGATCGGTGGACATAGGGATCGCCGTCGCTATCGAGGACGGACTCATCACGCCCGTCCTGCGCGGCGCCGACCGCAAGGGTCTTCTGCAGATTTCCGCCGAGGCCTCCGAGCTGATCGGACGGGCGCGGGATAAACGTCTGCTTCCGGAGGAGTACCAGGGTGCGACGTTCTCGGTCAGCAACCTGGGAATGTTCGACATCGACCAGTTCACGGCGATCATCAATCCGCCTGAAGCCGCCATCCTGGCGGTCGGTGCCACTTCGGAGAAGGCGGTGGTGGTGGACGGAGAGATCACGGTCCGACAGCGCATGCGGGTGACCATGTCGTGCGATCATCGGGTGATCGACGGCGCGTCCGGAGCCCGCTTCCTGCAGACCTTCAAGGCGATGATGGAGAACCCGCTCGAGCTGCTGCTCTAGCACCGGCCGGGCGGGCACCATCCGGCGCGCGCCGGGGAACGAACCGAACGAGGCGAATCGATGGCTGACAAGCTCGACATACTGGTGATCGGAGCCGGCCCGGCCGGCTACGTGTGCGCGATCCGGGCGGCGCAGCTCGGCCTGAAGACCGGGTGCGTCGAAGCATCCTTCTACGAGGGCGGGTTGGGCGGCACGTGCCTCAACTGGGGCTGCATCCCGGCCAAGGCGCTTCTGGAGAGCGCTTCCCTCGCCGAGACCCTGAAGATGCACGGCGACGAGATGGGAGTGCGGGCCGAGAACGTGGTCTACGACATGAGCGCCGCGGTGGACCGGAGCCGGTTCATCAGCGAAAAGCTCACGGGCGGAATCCGGTTTCTGTTCAAGAAGAACGACGTGGAGCTGTTCGAGGGTCGCGGCCGAATTGCCGGGCAGGGCACCGTCGAGGTCACACCCGGTGAAGGCTCCCCGTACATGGTGGAGGCCACGAACATCGTCGTCGCCACCGGCGCCACGATGATGTCGTTTCCCGGTTTCGAGATCGACGGCCACAAGGTGATCGGGAGTCGCGAGGCGCTGGCCCTGAGGAATCTGCCGGAGCGCATGGTCGTGGTGGGCGGCGGATACGTGGGCGTCGAGTTCGCGGACGTGTTCAGCGCGTTCGGAGTGGACGTCACGGTGGTCGAGATGCTGGATACCCTGGTCCCGGTCTCCGATCCCGAGGTCGGGAAGACCCTGGCGCGATCGTTCAAGAAGCGTGGAATGAAGATCAAGACGGGCACCAAGGTGGTGGCGCTGGATCGTGAAGCCAGCCCGATGGTACTCACGGTGGAGTCGAGCAAGGGCGAAGAAAAGATCGAGACCGATCTCCTGCTCATGGCCGTGGGCCGCAAGCCGTTCACCGAAGGTCTGGGGCTCCAGGAGCTGGGCGTCGAGATGGACGGCCCGTGGATCAGAATCAACGAATGGTGCGAGGCGAGCGTACCGGGCATCTACGCGATCGGAGACGTGGCCGGGCAGCCGATGCTGGCTCACAAGGGCTCGCACGAGGGGATCGTGGCCGCCGAACGGATCGCCGGCGTGGGCGAGCATCCGATGCGGTACGACAACATCCCGAGCGTCGGCTACTGTCACCCGGAGGTCGCCAGCATCGGTCTCACGGAGGACGAGGCGAAGGAGGCCGGGCACGAGGTGAAGGTGGGCAAGTACCCGTTGACCTCGCACGGTCGCGCCCTGTCGGCGGGTCACAACCAAGGGTTCGTGAAGATCATCGCCGATGCGAAGTACGGTGAGATCCTGGGTGTGCACATGATCGGCCACAACGTCAGTGAGTTGATCGGCGAGGCCGGAATGGCGAGGGCCCTCGAGTCTACGGTCGAGGAGATCGCGGCTCACCCGCACGCGCACCCGAGCATGGCAGAGGCGGTGATGGAAGCGGCGCTCGCGGTCATGGATCGTGCGATACACATCTGACGGTGAGACGGTGAATTCGATCCACCTGGTTCCGGTCGAAGGGCGGGTGCCTTATGCCGCGGCTCTCGAGTGGCAGCGGAACCTGGCGCGTGCGAAGATGGCAGGCGGAGTGCTGGAGGACCTCGTGCTCCTCCTGGAACACGAGCCGGTGCTGACACTCGGTCGCGGCGCTCACCAATCCAATGTCCTGGCTCCTCGCGAGATCCTGGACGTCGCAGGTGTCCAGACCGTGGAAGTAGAGCGTGGCGGTGACGTGACGTATCACGGACCGGGTCAGATGGTCGGGTATCCGATCCTCGACCTGAATCGCTGGAAACGTGACCTGCACTGGTATCTGCGGCAGCTCGAGCAGACGCTGATCGACACCTTGCGTGCCCTGGGCCTTAGAGGTTTCCGCTACCCCGGATACACGGGCGTGTGGGTCGGGGACCAACGGTACCTGTCGGCCGCCGGCCGGGCGGCCGGGCGAGTGCGCAAGATCGCTTCGATCGGCATACACGTGAGCCGCTGGGTCACCTGGCACGGCTTCGCGCTCAACGTGACGAACGAGACGCTGCGGAACTTCGGGCTCATAACGCCGTGCGGGATCGATCAGATTCGGATGACGACGCTCGAGTCAGAGGGAGCGCCGCACGGTTGGGAAGCGGTGCGCAGTGCGCTCGGATTCGGGCTGGGCCGTGCTTTCGAATGTTCGGTTCACCTCACGCCGTCGGTGCCGGTCGGGGAGCACCCGATCCTGGACCCGGCGACCATCCAGCCGATGTGACGAATGACCACACTGTTCGACATCCTGGGTCCCCGCATGGTCGGTCCCTCGAGCAGCCACACGGCCGGCGCCTGCCGGCTGGGCTACGTGGTGCAGGCCATCCTGGGCGGGATGCCGGACCGGGCCGTCGTCGGCCTGCACGGCAGCTTCGCGATGACGGGCGAGGGTCACGGGACCCGTACCGCGATCACGGGCGGACTCCTGGGACACCGGCCGGATGACGAACGGCTGCGCGAGGCAGAGGCCGAGGCGGCGGAGAAGGGGCTCGAGGTGGAGTTCCGCAAGGTCGATCTCGGGAGTGACGCGCACCCCAACAGCGCGGTGTTCGAAGTCGCGCGCGCGGGCGAGCGGATCGCTATCACGGGCTGCTCGATCGGTGGAGGTCGGATCCGGGTCCAGGAGATCGACGGATTCGCCGTGGACCTCTCGGGGTCGCTGCCGGCGATAGTGGTGGTGGCCGACGACGTGCCGGGAACGGTAGCCCGGATCACGGGCCTCATCGCCGAGCGCGGCCTCAACGTGGCCACCGTGCGCGTGGACCGGACGGGACGCGGCGAGCGGGCCTTGATGACCATAGAGACCGACGAGGACGTGCCGGACGACGTCCTCGCCGAGCTGGCGGGTCAGTCCTGGGTCCACTGGATCCGCAACGTCCACCAGCTGAACGCGTGAGCGGGGAGGACGCACGGTGATTCGCTCATTCGCGGACTGGTTCGAGCAGGCCGGGTCCGATGGGATCGGACTGGCCGAGTTCGTGGAGCGGCGAGAGGTGAAAGAGACCGGTGCCAGCCGTGAAGCCATTCGAAGGCGAATCGAGGATGCGCTCGCCGTCATGCGGCAGGCGGTGCAGGAGGGGTTGGAGGAATCCGGCACCTCGCCTTCCGGGCTCACGGGCGGGCGCTCCGGGCGATTGGCCGGCGATGGACCCCGTCTGCTCGGGGAAGGTTTCACGGCGATGCTGTCGCACGCGATCGCCACCCTGGAGACGAACGCCCGCATGGGCCTGATCATGGCCACGCCGACGGCGGGCGCCGCCGGTGTCGTCCCCGCCGTCCTGTTCACGCTGGCCCCGGTCCGTGGCTGGTCGGACGAGCAGCTGGTGGACGCGATGCTGGTGGCCGGGGGAGCAGGGATCATCATCGCCGAGAGAGCGTCGATCGCTGGCGCCGGTGGCGGATGCCAGGCCGAGACCGGGAGCGCCGCAGCGATGGCGGCGGCTGCGGTGACATGGCTGGAAGGGGGCAGCGACGCACAGGTGGCGACGGCCGTGGCGCTCACCATCCAGGGGATGCTCGGCCTGATCTGCGACCCGGTCGCCGGCCTGGTGGAGATTCCGTGCGCCTACCGCAACGCGTCGGCCGCGGTGAACGCCGTCGCTTCGGCGGAAATGGCGCTCGCGGGGCTAGATTTTCCGATCCCGGTAGACGAGGTCGTGGACGTGATGGGCGATGTGGGAACGAAGATGGACGTTCGCTTCCGGGAGACGGCGCTCGGCGGACTGGCGGCGACGCCCGCCGGACAGGAAATTGCCGCGCGTGCGGGGATGACGGAGCTCGTCCAGCTGCAGCGCAAGGGAAGCACGAGAGGCGAGGGATCGGCCCGGTTCGGGCCATCATGATAGGAGCACGAATGGTTCTCGGAATACTGTTGGCGGCCGCGATCGGACTTGGCGCCATCCTGGGGTTGCTGGCCGAAATGCCGCCGAAACAGATCGCGCTGCAGTGCGCGGTGATGGGCGGTGCGATGCTTGGCTTCTACGGGCTGGTCAATCTGCTGTAGGCTCGACCGTGGCCGGCGATCAGCCGCCGGCCTTCCGTTCTCTTCTCACCCGACGTCTCTTCGCCAGTTCGAGGCGTGCTTCCCGTCTTTCTTCCGCGTCCCGATGCCGCCGGTATTCGTCTTCGGTCCGAATCTGCAGTTTCGGAACGGCACATGGTCGTCCCTCCGGATCCAGCGCCACCATGGTGACGTAGCACGAGTTCGTGTGGCGGCTGTCCCCGCCCGTCACGGGCTCGGCCGTGACCCGCACCCCGATCTCCATCGAGGTCCTTCCAACCGTATTCACGGAGGCCCGGACGGTGACCACCTCCCCGATCTGGATAGGGGAACGGAAATCGACCTGGTCGAAGCTCGCCGTGACGCAGGGCCGTCCCGCGTGTCGCGTCGCGCACACGTAGGCGATGCGGTCCACGGCGGCCAGGATCACGCCCCCGAATACATTGCCCATCAGGTTCGTGTCCTGCGGAGCCATGAGCTGAGTCATGATGACCTGGGATTGCGGAACAGGCCGAGACTCGTCGCGCCCATTCCCGATGAGGACTGGAAGGTCGGGGATCGTCGGGCTCACGGCACCTCCGAAAAAGTGGGCGCGCGGACGGTCGTGGCCGAGACGGATTCAGCGGCCCGTCCGTCCTCGCCGTGCAGGATCTTGCCTCCCCGGAACGCCGAGTACCCCACGAGGCCGGCGGCCAGAACGCCGACGATGAGGACGAAACGCCGCAGCCGCCGGTCCTTCGGCTGCGCCATCGAGAAACCGGCGAAGATGCCGCAGGTCAGGAGCAGGATCGCCGCCCAGGTGGCCCAGGTCCGGTGATCCTGCACGAGGCCCGGTTCCACGAACGTGCGTGCCGCCACGTCGTCGGCCGTCGAGATCCCCGTGATATAGGACGGGATGGCGGCCACGGCCGCGATGAGCAGGGAGATGAGCGCGTAACGCTCCAGCTCTTCCCGGCCCAGAGCCCAGCCGACCAGCCCCACGCCCACACCCACGATCGGGAGTACGATCGCGAAGGGGTGAGTCACGAGGTGCAGGTATTCCCAGTTCACTGCCGTCACTCCGGGTGTCTGTTCTCGGGTATCGTCGGTCCGAGCGTGGTTCGATCCGCCGGGCCACAAGATAGGGGCGAGGCGGCCGTCGCGGGCAAGAGCCGGGCGCGTGTCGCGAGGATCGGAATCAGGGTTGACAGAAGGCCCGGAAAACGTAGAATAGGCGTCCCTGCTCAGCAGGACGGGCCCCCTTCGTCTAGTGGCCCAGGATACCTGGTTCTCAGCCAGGAGACAGGGGTTCGATTCCCCTAGGGGGTATCAGCGGGCGCTTCGAGACCATCGAGGCGCCCGCTTTTCTTTGCCTCAGTAATCCACCGGCCGCAGATACCATTCTCCGATCGTCGTGCCCGACAGCATGGCCACGGTCGGCAGGTTCCGCTTCCAGTGCGTGCCCTCCAGGCGACGCAGCACGATCTCGACCCTGGCCGGGTCGAAGCCGGCCTCCGCGAGCCAGGTCGTCGAGCGGCCGTTGAGCAGGTGATGGAGGATCAGGTCTGCCTCGGGGTAGGAGACGCCGAGATCTTCCTCGTCGGTCTGTCCGTGGATCAGGTCCGCGGTGGCAGGCTTGTCGACGACTTCCGGTGGCAGGTCGAGGTGCCGGGCCAGAGTCCACACCTGCGTCTTGAACAGGTCGCCCAGGGGGTTGATCGGTGGGGAGTCGTCGGCGTGCCACGTGAAGTAGCCGAGCAGGCGCTCCGACTTGTTCCCGGTGCCGATGGGAAGGGCGCGCAGGCTGACGGACTGGTCGAACAACACGATCATCCGCACGCGGGCCATCACGTTGCCGCGCCTGGTGGGGTCGGCGTCGGGTTCGTGCTCCTCCAGGTACCCGTCCACCGCTGAACTGATGTCCACGGTGCGCGTCCCGATTCCCAGGCTGTCGGCCACCAGCATCGCGTGCGCGGCGCTCCGGGGGCTCGACGTCCGGTACGGGAGCAGAAACCCCGTCACGTTCTCGGGCCCCAGGGCCCGGGCGCACAGGGCCGCAGTGAGAGCCGAGTCCACGCCGCCCGACAGGCCGATCACGGCGTGCTCGAAACCGCGGCGCTCCAGCATTTCGTCCCGGAGAAACCTCACCAGCCACTCGGTCACGAGGTCGGGGTCGATCGCCAGCAGGGAAGGATCCATGGCCGCGGACATTCCCGCGCGCGGCGGCCGTCCGGCCCACTCGCCCTCACCGTCAGCATCGGAGCCAGCGGTCGTCTTCGTTGAGGCCGCAGCAAAGCTGGCCTCGTCGGACGGAAGGTGACGGCTCTGCAGCAGCCGGGGTAGCGCCCGCTCCAGGTCCGCCAGCAGCGGCTGGTCCGTGCGCGCGGCCGTCAGCTCCTCCAGATCCAGTCCGGCGCCGATTACCGCCTCGTCCCACAACGGTCCCTCCGCCAGAAGCTGCCCGCGCGGGCCGAACACCACCGAGCCGCCGGCGAAGCCTTTTCCGCCCTCGAACCCGGTGAGCTGCGCCACGGCCACTCCCACTCCGTGCTCTTCCGCCGCCCCCTGCGCCAGTCGATGCCACCTGGCGAGGTTGGAGGGAATACCGCTGCCCGGTTCGGCGCCGCGGGCGGGCGAAGCGCTGGGCACCAGGAGAAGCTGCGCGCCGTCGAGGGCCGCGAGCGTGGCGGAGATTGAATGAAAGAGATCCTCACAGATCAGCAT
>JBDGXI010000023.1:0-28695 GCA_039584685.1 Gemmatimonadota bacterium
GTGACGGCGGTAGGAGCGTTCAGCGAAACGGTGGACCTGAGCTGCGTCAACCCACCGGACGGGATCCCGTGTGAGTTTTCGCCCGCCTCCCTAGCGCCCGGCGAGACATCCGAGCTGACGTTGGTGACTCCGGATAGTGTTCCGCCGTTCGCGGATGCGTTTCAGGTCGTCGGCACGGCGCCTCCCGACCCGATCAATCCGGGTGAGTCGGTGAAGTCGGTGTTGACCTTTCTCAACGTGACCTCCGCGTTCACGGTTGCGGCCGCTCCGACCAGTCAGCCGGTCGAGCCGGGCGGCAGCGCCAGGTACACCGTGGGCGTGGCTCCCGTATACTCGGAGTTCCCTTTCGACGAGCCCGTCGGTCTATCGTGCGTCGACCTCCCGCCGGGCGCGACCTGCGGCTTCACGCCCAACCAGGTGATTCCCGGATCCACGGGCCAGGTCTCGAATCTCACCCTCGGTACCAGCGCTACGGCCACGCCTCCGGGCACATACGAGATCCTGGTGCGCGGCACGCACGTGGGGGGCGAATTCTCACGCGACGCGACGATCGAGCTTGTCGTCGGAACGGCCGCGGACTTCACCGTCGACGTGGACCCGCCGAACAAGTCGGTGCTGGTGGGGCAGGACCCACTCTTCACCGTGAGCGTGGAGGGGACGGGCGGCTTCAGCGACCCCGTGGACCTCAACTGTGCAAACCTTCCAGCGGATGTTTCCTGCATCTTCAATCCGCCCTCCGTAACTCCGGGCAGTACGTCCGAGCTGAGGGTGGTGACGGAGCAGACCACGCCGCTCAGCTCCTACGTGCTGTATGTCGAAGGCACGTCGGGCAGCATCAAGAATACCGGTAGCTTAGGCCTCACGCTGACGCCATCGTTCAACGTGTCTGCGGTGCCTTCGAGCCAGTCGGTGGAGAGCGGCGGCGGAACCACCTACCTGGTGACGATCACGCCAGTGGCCGGGGCCTTCGACCAACCCGTGAGGCTGTTCAGCATAGACCCCCTGCCGCCCGGCGTGAACACATGGTTCGATCCCAACGAGGTCGTACCCGGCTCTACAGGGGCCACCTCGATCTTCCATGTGAACACGACCGACCCGGACACGCCGCTCGGCTCCTACGAGATCACGTTCCGTGGCCGAAACGACGAGGCGGAGTACAACGTCAACGTTCCCGTCAACCTGGAGGTCGGCGCAGTCGCGGACTTTACAGTGGCGGTGGATCCGACGAACAGCCCTGTCATAGGAGGAACGTACACGACCTACACCGTCAGCGTGGCGGCGACGAATGGGTTCGCAAATCCGGTGGACCTCAGTTGTGGCAGCCTTCCCGCGGATGCAACGTGCGCATTCACCCCCGCCACGGTCACGCCGGGTAGCACGGCCCAGCTGAACGTGTTCACCGCTCAGACGACACCGGTCGGCACCAGCGCTTTCGAGGTGATCGGCACCTCCGGCGCCACCACGAGCGCAGGCGTCGCCAGCCTTACAGTGAAGCCGTCGTTCGTGGTGTCGACCACGCCGTCCAGTCAGCTCGTCGAGAAGGGCGGCAGCACCACGTACTCGGTGCTGATCACGCCGGTGAACGGATCTTTTGACGAGTTGGTCCGACTGTTCTGCATCGATCCTCTTCCGGCCGGCGTGGATTGCCTGTTCGAACCCAATCAGTTGACTCCCGGAAGCGCGGGGACCACGTCCGTGCTGACCGTCTCCACCACGGATCCGGACACTCCGGAGGGGGCTCACCCGATCGACGTTCGCGGGCTGTTCGAGGACGAGCAGTATTCGCGCGACGCGACGATCGAGCTGGTCGTGGGCACCGGGGATTTCACTATTGCGGTCGAGCCCGAGCTGCGTGCGGCCCCCGTGACCGGTACCGCTCGATACACGGTCTCCGTGGACGGTACGGGAACCGCGCCCGTGGCTCTGACCTGCGGCGAGAATCTGCCGGCAGGCGTCTCGTGTGAATTCGAGCCGGCGTCGGTAGTTCCCGGAGGCGGTGCAAACATGACCGTTACTGCCGTCGATGCCCAGCCAGGCCAGACTTCGTTCTCGGTCACCGGGATGTCGTCCGCCGGTACGGACAGCGAAACTGTAGACCTGGTGCTGCAGGATTTCGACATCTCGGTCATTCCCGAGGTCGACACCGTGACGGCTGGCGATGCCGCGGTCTACATGATCGACGTGGCCCCCGCCGGCGGCGGGAGCTTCGATTTCGACGTCTCGTTCTCGTGTGACGGACTGCCGACCGGTCTCGCGTGCGTCTTTGCGCCTCCCACCGTGAACCCGGGAGGACAGGCGGCGGAGGTGGCGTTGACGGTTGCGCAGGGATCCGGGCCGAGGAGCATCGTCAGGAGTGGTCTCGAGGGAGGCATGATCGACCCGAGACGCCTCGCGGTGCCGCTCGCCTTGCTCTTCCTGGCCTCCGCCTTCGCTGTCGCGCGTGACCGCCGGCAGCGGCGAGCCTCGGGCCGAACTCGCGTGAGCGCGATCCTGTCGGCCGCGACGCTGATACTTGCGCTCGCCATCCCCGTCGCGCTCGTCTCCGGGTGCAGCGACGACGACGTCACGGGGCCAGCCGGCCCAGAGATCGTGGAGTTCACGGTCACCGCCGACGGAGACGGTCTGGTGCGTACCGATCAAGCCGTTATCGCCGTCTTCGAATAGGAGGAGAATAGACAGATACGCCTGGGTCTCGGCGCCGTTTCCGAACGAATGACCTTGTTGAAGGAGGTCCCTTGATGGACCACCGAGCGAGCAGACTACTTCTTTTCCTGAGCGGTCTTCTGGTCACCGTTTCCGCCTCTTACGCCCAGGAGGGTGAAACAGAGGCAGAATCATATCTCGCACCGGTCGAGTATCCGGAGAACGTCTATTTCGGCGATGCGCACGTCCACACGTCGATGTCTATGGACGCTGCCGCCTGGGGTGCCAGCCAATCACCCGAGGGTGCCTACCGCTATGCCAAGGGCGAAGAAGTCACCTCTTTCAAGGGCTGGAAGACGCAACTGACCCGGCCACTCGACTGGCTGGTGATAGCGGACCACAGCGACGGATACGATTTCTACAACCGGGTGAAGGCTGGCGATCCCTGGATCGTCAAAGAAGAGCTTGGGCGGCGCTGGAACGACCTGCTGCAGGAAGGTGGCGAAGAGGAGCGCAGGATTGTGGCGGACGAGATCATCAAGGGATTCGGGGGGGGCGGAGACATGCCCTGGGACGTGGCCGACCCAGCGATGCTTGGCCCCGGCTGGGAGCAAACGATTGCGGCGGCCGAGGAGTACAACGACCCCGGTCAGTTCACTGCGTTCATTGCCTACGAGTGGAGCTCCGCACCCGGGGGCGACAACCTGCACCGGGTCGTCATCTATCGGGACGATGCAGACAAAGCCAGCCAGACGCTGCCACTCACCATGAGCGAGGCCAAGGACCCCGAGGACCTGTGGGAAACCTTGCAGGCCTACGAAGAGAAGACCGGCGGCAAGGTAATGGCGATCGCGCACAACGGTAACTGGAGCAGCGGCCTGATGTTCGATGAGGTCAGGTTCAACGGTGAGCCTCTGGATGAGTCCTACGCGAGGACCCGCATGCGCTGGGAGCCCGTCTACGAAACGACTCAGATCAAAGGCGACGGCGAAGCTCACCCGTTCCTCTCGCCTGACGATGAGTTCGCGGACTACGAAACCTGGGATGTAGGCAACCTGGACTTCAGCAAACGCGTGACTACGGAGATGCTCCCAGGGTCTTACGCGCGCTCGGGTTTGAAGCGGGGCTTGAGTTTCGAGGCCCAGCTGGGTGTGAATCCGTACAAGGTGGGCCTCATTGGCGCCGGCGATTCCCACACGGGGCTGCCCGGGCAGGAGGAAGCCCAATTCATGGGCAAGAGTGCCTCGTCCGAGCCCGATGCTGAGCGCTGGGCGACGCCGTTCAGGACTTCTGAGATCGGCACTCAACCGGGCTGGTCGGAAACCGCATCCGGTCTGACCGGTATCTGGGCCACCGAAAACACACGCGCGGAGCTGTTTGATGCCCTCCGGAGAAAAGAGGTGTACGCGACGACGGGCACGAGGATCAAAGTGCGGATGTTCGGCGGCTGGGATTTCAAGCCCGGAGACGACCAACGCGATGACTATGTAGCCCTGGGTTACGCCAAGGGTGTTCCCATGGGCGGGGAGTTGCATGGTGACCCTGAAGCCGCCGCCGTCCGTGAGGCGTTCAGAGCCGGAAAGACGGCGGAGTCCAACACGCTGAGCTTCCTGGGTTACGGCGAGAACGCCCCCGGCGACCCTGATGATTCCGGTAAGACGTATATCGGTATAGCAGCCGAGATCGCCAAACAGAGGAAGAGCCCGATATTCCTTGTCGCCGCCGTGAAGGACCCGATGGGAGCAAACCTCGATCGCGTGCAGATGGTCAAAGGCTGGCGCGACAGCAAGGGCGAGCTTCATGAGAAGGTCTACGACATCGCCTGGGGAGACGCCGAAAGACGCCCGATCGGCGCCGACGGCAAGATTCCACTCGTAGGGAACACCGTGAATGTGTCGGAAGCCACCTGGGCCAATACCATCGGGGACGCACAGCTTTCGACGGTATGGAGCGATCCGGATTTCGACCCGGAGGAACTGGCCTTCTACTACGTGCGTGTGCTGGAGATTCCCACGCCGCGCTGGACGGCCTACGATGCGAAGCGGTTTGGCATCACGATGGACCCGGAGGTGCCGATGACGACGCAGGAGCGGGCTTATACATCGCCGATCTGGTACACGCCGTAAGACGGGCGGGAGGGGTTTCGGAGGCAGGCCCGAGATCGTGGAATTCACGGTCACCGCCAACGGAGACGGTTCGGTAGCGGCTATCACCGTCTTCCAATAGGCCCCATGGGGGGCGCGTCCCTCGAACGTCTTGATGATCGAGAGCCGTCCCGTACCTGTTGGGCGGGCACTACTTCATTGGGAGCAACCCACGGGCGGTGCGGCCAGTTAAGTCCGATTTCGAAGAGTCAGGTCTGCTCGCGTCCCGGTGGGCGGCTCTGGGCCTCACGAGCGTGTTCCTGTTGGCGCCGCCCCTCGCGGCCCAGGACGTCGAGCCCCGGGCGCTGTCCCCGGCCCCGGTTGGAACCAATGTCATCGGCCTGGCCGCCAGCTACTCCACGGGAGACGTGCTTCTCGACAAGACGCTCCCGGTGGAGGATCTCGACGGGTACACGCTGAACCTGTCGCCCAACTACACCCGCTACGTAGGCCTGTTCGGAACCACGGCCCGCCTCTCGGCCGCGGTGCCGGTGGCCGTCGGGGAATGGGACGCCTTCGTCCGGGGTGACACGCTGGAGAACTTCATCGATCGCACCGGGTTCGGCGATGCGGTCGTTTCGGGGATGCTATTCCTGCTCGGAGGACCCGCCATGGGTCCCGCCGAGTTTCGCGAGTACCGGCGGAAGACGCTCCTCGGCTTTCACCTCAGGGTCAAGGTGCCGATCGGGCAGTACGACGCCGAGAGGCTGGTCAACCTGGGCTCCAACCGCTGGCAGGTGGCCCCGGCCCTCGCCTTCTCACAGTGGATCGGGAAGGTCACGCTCTCCGCCTATGCCACGGCGTGGCTCTTCTCGGACAACGACGAGCTACTCGGAGACAACGTCCTCTCGCAGGCTCCCCTGTTCGCGTTCCAGCTCAACGCGGAGTACAGCTTCAAGCCCAACCTGTGGCTGGCGGCGGGTGTGCGTCAGTCCACGGGCGGCCGTACCACGGTGAACGGTGTGGAGGGAGAACAGACGACCGAGAATCTCCGGCTGGGCCTGGTGTTCGGAGTCCCGATCGCGCCTCGCCACACGCTCAAGCTGCTGGGAACGACCGGGCTCCGGACGACGGCCGGCAACGACTTCGACACCCTCAGCCTGCGGTGGTTCTGCGCCTGGTGACCTAGATCTGTCACCACTGGCCCGATTCGGATCGACCCGCGAATGGGCTGCCTTAGCAGCTGGAGCTTGTGCCTCACATTCCGGCTCCCACGTTGCTCGTACTTTGCCCGAAAGCAGAGTATGGGAGAGAAGTGAGAGAAACCTACAGGCCGAAACGGGTCTTGCTAATCCGAAGGCCGGAGGTTCGCTGCCCGCCTCTGGCGCCATATCTCGAGAGCGCTCCCCGCCAAATGCTGGAGATCCACGTGCTGACCAGTAAGATTGCGACCGGCAGCGTGTTGGCCAGTTCCTGGTAGACCCTCTGACAGGCGAGCGCATGGCAGACTGTGAATGGCGCGGACTGTTCGACGCCTACTTGTGCCCGGCACATGCGGAGCAGAGAGAGCGCGAGCTGGAAGCGATTGCAGCGGGAAAGCTCGAGGGTGCCGCCACCCAGCGCCACGAGAAGTACGAGTCGCGAAGTATGGCCGGCAGGTGGCGACTGACCATGGCGGAGGCTCTCGAGGCTGAAACGAGAACAAGACGAGGGCGACCGCCAGCCGACAGGTACCCCAGCTGGCTCGAGGCCATAGGAGACGGGGGTCGTAGCCAAGTCGCGTTCCTCACGGTGAACTTCGTTGCGCGATTGCTCCTTCGCGCCAGCAAAGAGGAATCTGAAGAGACGGAAATAGGCCTTCTGGCTTCCGGCGCTGGCCAGGAGCTGGGCGGACGCCTTTTCAGAGACCGTGGCCTTCGTGAGGCTTACGGCGAGACTCCGGAGTTTGCGAGCCGACGCTCGATTGGCACCAAACTGATCGCGTGCATGGCGGCTTCGACCCACCTAATCGTTCTCGAGAATCGACGAGAGGGCCAGAAGAGACACCGAGCTTACATCCGCCCTACTGAGCTGTTCTGGCGCGAGGCGTGGGACTACAACCGATGGATGCGGCCGCTTCACCCGCCGATGGTCCAAGAGCCGCACCCATGGTCACAGGGACAAGGTGGCTACCGATACGACTTAGCAGGCCAACCAGAATTGGGTGCAGACAACGCGCCGGCCGTTGTTCGAGCGGCGTTGGACCGGCTGCAGACTACCGCCTGGCGCATCAACCGACCCGTTCTGGAGCTGGTGGGTGGCGCGTTTGATGAAAGCGACGCTGAGAAAGCCGCCCAGGTTAGGCACCTGCTGGGTCTACCCGATCCGCCCCCGGACTGGGCGGTGTTGGCGGGTGAGCGATGGGCCGTGAAGAAGATGGCCACGTTGCGACGTAATCGTGACACGTTGGCGGTAGCAGAGGAGTGCCTGGACCCGGAGGCGATCCATGCGACGGTGCTCGTGACAGTCCACACGCGCGCGCGTGACACCCCTGCGACGGGCGCACATCCGTCGCTCTTCAATTACTGACACCACAAGGAATTAGAGCCCGCAGTCGAGAGATGGAATCGACCGGAACTCCCCGGCCGGTGAAGGCTCGTGGGCCCTATCAAGAACCCCCGGGGAGAAAGGAGGAGGGATGACCACATGGTATCCACTGAACTCAGACAGCTGGCCGAGAACTGGCGCACGGAGGCCGAACGCCTTCGCCAGCTCGAGGCGGCAGGCCAGGCGGCAGCGTTCGAGCAGCTGGCGAACGAGCTCGAGGCCACCCTGGCTACGTGGGAGACTTCAAGCCTGACAATCCGAGAGGCCTCGGAGCACTCCGGTTACACTGAAGCTCATCTCCGGCGGCTCGTGCGAAGGGGGCACATCCCAAACGCGGGTCGCAAGAACTCACCGCGGATCTACCGCCGCGACCTCCCGGTCAAACCGTTCCCTAAGGATGGATCTGGGCATCCGCAGGATGTAGATTCCAGGCAGCAGATCGCGCGGTTTGTCGCGGACTCCGCGAAGGGAGGAAGCGATGGCTGACGCGAGCAAACGCTGGAGCTACAGCGCCGGCGAAAGGGGCCGGAACCGGGTTCGAGTCTACGGGGACAACAAGACCAGGAGCATCTTGGTCGAGTTCCACGAATCGAATCCGATCACCGGCGAGCTGAAGCGAAGACGGGTGTCGCTGGGACACTCGGACCGCAACCGGGCGAAGCGGCAGGCGGACGAGATGGCCGCTCGCTTCGCCAACACGGAGCGGAAGCCGGAAGTCAGGGCGACGCTTCAGCAGCTGTTTGACATCTACAATCGGGAAGTGACGCCGGAGAAGTCGGAAGGAACGCAGAAGCACGACCGGATGTGTGCCAAGATGTTTCTGGACTTCTTCGGACGGGCGAGGCGAGCCGAGACGCTGAGCCGTCGGGACTGGGATCGGTTCATTCGGGAGCGCCGCGCTGGCAGGGTAGCGCCGGCGGGCAGGAAGAAGTCGGGCGGCGTGGGTGATCGACAGATCGCCTATGACCTTTCCTGGCTCCGAGCTGTCCTGAATTGGGCGACTCTCGCCGGGGACGGTGAAGGCGGAGTGCTCCTCGAGCGAAACCCGCTTAGGGGCCTTCCGCTTCCGAGAGAGGAGAGCCCGAAGCGGCCTGTGGTAACGCAGGAACGCTACGAGGCAATGCTCGCGGTCGCCGGCGAAGTGGACTGGCGCTGCGAGCTGGCTCTGATTCTTGCCCACGAGACCGGCCATCGGATCGGAGCGATACGGAAGCTCCGCTGGTCAGATGTTGACCTCGAGCGACGAGTCGTTCGGTGGCGGGCCGAGGACGACAAGATAGGCTTCGAGCACGTCACGCCATTGTCTGAGGCCGCTGTCGAAGGGCTTGACCGTGTCCGACACGAGGCACCGGCAATCGGTGAGGCCTGGCTGCTCCCAAGCCCGGAGGACGCAGGACGCCCCTGCTCGAGGCACCTTTTGCGCGACTGGTGGAAGCGGATGGAGAGACTGGCCAACCTGGAGCACGTCTCCGGTCTCGGCTGGCATGGCCTCCGCCGAAAGTTCGCCACCGAGCTCAAGGGAGCCTCGTTGAAGGACCTGTCGCAGCTCGGCGGTCGGAAAGACCCGCAGACAATCCTCAAGTGCTACCAGTCGGCTGACGAGGAATCCATGCGAGCGGCGCTGGCCGAACGGAGGGTGCTGAGGGGCGCAGCAGGCGGGTGAATCGACAGTAGTAATCGACAGTAGTGGCCTCGCGAGGCCCAAACAAGAAGCCTCCTAAGGCCGTAACCTCAAGCGGCTTTGTCACTTCCCTCGATGGGCCCGGGTGGATTTGAACCACCGACCTCACGCTTATCAGGCGTGCGCTCTAACCAAGCTGAGCTACGAGCCCGCACCTCCAAGGTACCGCTCTCCGACGACGCCCGCTCGGTGTCGCCGAAAAAGAAAGCGAGTCGCGGAGGGGGCGACTCGCTGCGGGGTCAAAGGTAGCGGATCGAGTGCCGGAGTCAACGTCGCCCGACCCTTCCTACCACCCGACCGCGTCGTCCTCGTCGTCGGTGACGTAGAGATCGAGTGCGTCCGCCACCTCACCGTCCCACTCGTCTTCGTCAAACTCCAGCTCGACCGGCTCGTCGAGGTCAGCCCAATCTTCGTCCTCTAGATCGTCGTCGAGGTCCTCGAGGTCTTCCAGGTCCTCGAGCACCTCATCTTCGACGATCGGCTCCTCCGGGTCGAACTCGCCCTCGTCCCGGGGAATCATCGGATCAGTTCCAGCCATCGTCTGGTCGACGACGGGGCCCGTCGTCCTCTTCTTCTTCCCAGGTTACCTCGTCGTCCTCGTCGTCCTCGTCCCAGTCGTCGTCGTCCCAGTCCTCGTCGTCCTCTTCTTCCTCGTCCTCCTCCTGCAGAATCCAGACTTGCTCGTCATCGTCGTCGAGCATTCTCTCGGCCCGGACGCCACCGGTCATCTGTGACCCTCCTGAAACGGGAAACGTGGGCTGTTTCGCCGCTTATTAAAATCACTTCGGCTCCGTGTCAAGGGGCCGCGGAAGGGCCGTGAGAGAACGGGCTTATGAGACACGGGCCGGGTCAGGAGGATACGGCCGTCAGGTCGCCGTCACCGCGCGCCGATCGCGCTTCCGCTCGTGGCTCGTGAGCATTCGCTTCCGCAGCCGGATCGCGTCGGGCGTGACCTCGACCAGCTCGTCGTCTCGGATGAACTCAAGCGCGTATTCGAGCGTGATTTCCCGCGGGGGCTCCAGGATGATGGCTTCGTCCGCGCCCGAAGACCGGACGTTGGACAGCTTCTTTCCCTTGATGACGTTGACCTCGAGGTCGTTTTCCCGCGCGTGCTCGCCGACGATCATGCCGTTGTATACGGCTTCCGTCGGGCGCACGAACATCGTCCCCCGCTCCTGCAAGTTGAACAGGGAGTATGCGGTCGCGACTCCCTCCATCATGGACACCAGGGCGCCCGTCTTTCGGACCTCCAGCTCCCCGGCCCACGGACCGTAGCGCTCGAACTGGCGGTGCAGCGTGCCCTCGCCGCGAGTCTCCGTCAGGAACTCCGACCGGTAACCGGTGAGGGCGCGGGACGGGACGGAGAAGTGAAGCCGGACCAACCCTCCGTCGCCCTTTTCCATGTCCACCATGTCGCCCTTTCGCTCCCCGAGCCCACTCATGACCACCCCGATCATGCTCTCCGGAACATCGGCCACGACCTCCTCGTACGGCTCCTCGATCCCCCCGTCCTCGCCGAGATGCGTGATCACGTGCGGCCGCGAAACGCTGAACTCGTAGCCCTCCCTCCGCATGGTCTCCATGAGTATCGAGAGGTGCAGCTCACCCCGACCCGCCACCCGGAACCGGTCCGGCTCGTCCGTCTCCTCGACCCGGAGCGCCACGTTCGAGTGTACCTCGCGAAACAGCCTCTCCCGTAGCTGACGCGAAGTCACGAAGCGGCCCGAACGACCCGAGAAGGGAGAGGTGTTCGGCCGGAATTCCACCGACAGGGTCGGCGGTTCGACCGCGATCCCCTCCAGGCGGACCGGCGCATCGGGATCGCACAGTGTGGAGCCGATCTCCGCCGCCTCGATGCCCGCGATGGCCACGATCTGTCCGGCGCGTGCTTCCGGCACTTCCACGCGCGACATGGCCTCGAACGCGTAGATCTTCGGGATTCGAACGGCAGCGTCGGGAGCGTCCGACTCGAGGCCCCACACGGCCACCGTCTCGCCTTCCCGCACCACTCCGTTCTCCACTCGCCCGATCGCCATCCGTCCCAGGTACGGCGAGTAATCGAGTGTCGAGACCAGGAGCTGGAACGGGGAACCGGGCAGTCCGTTCGGTGCCGGGACCGAATCGACGACCATCCGGAACAGGGGGGCCAGGTCGTTCCCGATTTCCGTCGGGTCCGTCGAGGCCCAGCCGTCGCGCGCCGAGGCATAAAGAAACGGTGCGTCGAGCTGCTCGTCCGTGGCCTCGAGTTCCATCAGCAGCTCCAGAACTTCGTCGTGCACGCGCTCAGGGTCCGCGTCCGGTCGGTCCACCTTGTTGATGATGATCACCGGGTGCAGACCCAGCTCCAGCGCCTTGCGGGTGACGAACCGGGTCTGCGGCATCGGCCCCTCGAAGGCATCCACCAGGAGGAGCACGCCGTCCACCATGCGCAGGATCCGTTCGACTTCGCCGCCGAAGTCCGCGTGGCCCGGCGTGTCGACGATGTTGATCTTGACACCACCGCCCCCGGGAGCGTCCCACCGGATGGAAGCGTTCTTGGAGAAGATCGTGATGCCGCGTTCCTTCTCCAGCGGATTGGAGTCCATCACCCGGTCCTCGACCCGTTGGCCCTCCCGGAACGAGCCGGTCTGGCGCAGCATCTGGTCCACCAGCGTGGTCTTGCCGTGGTCCACGTGAGCGATGATGGCGATGTTTCTTATGGAGTCCAATGAACCTCGATTCCCGTCGTTTGTCGTCGTCTGAATACGGCCTGCGGGGGCTTCCGATGCACCTCGCGACCGCCCGCTTACCCGTCGGATTAGGGAAAGTTCGCGGACCGATGCCCTGGGCCGTTGCTGTCTGTCCGCGGGCCGGGGTAGTTTGGCAATCCGGACCACGGCGCACCACTTCCACCGACGGGCGGACGATGACCAACGCGTGCCAGATCCCCCGATTCCGGGGCTCGATAATCGCCCTCGCGGCCGGCCTGGCGGCCGTCGCCGGCGTGACGGCTTGCGGTCAATCGTCGGCCATGGGAGAGGCCAACTCGCTGATCGTCGTCGCCGATGACGCCTTGTGGGAGCAGGTCGAATCGCAGACCTACGAAGCTCTCGAACGCACGGTGTACACGACGCGGGACGAGAAGATCTTCAACGTCACGCAGACCAGCCCCGACTCTCCCGAGATCAACGAACTCCTGCTGTGGCGGCAGGTTCTCGTCTTCGGCACGCCAGAAGACCCGCGCGTTCGAATGATCGCCGGCAGGGTCGATCGAGCCTCGGTCGAGCCGGGCGAGGTGGTGCAGGCCTCGAACGTGTGGGCCCGCGGGCAGCTGGCGACGGCCGTCGTGCTGGAGCCGGGCCGGGAGGCCGAGTCCTGGCGCGAACATCTGCCGGGATTGTCACAGCATCTGGAAGAGCAGTTCCGGGATTACGTACTGAGCCGGATGTTCGTGAGCGGCGTGGACACGGCCACCGGCGATTTCCTCCGCCAGCAGTTCGGGTTCACGCTCGAAGTGCCGCGCGTGTACCAGCGGGTGGATCGTGCTGAGGGAGTGGTCCTGATCCGAAACGACAACCCGGATCCCAGCGAGCTGATCCGGTCGATCCTGATCCAGCGCGGCGAGGCGGTCGACTCGATGACGCCGTCGATGGTCTACGTGTGGCGCGCGGCGATCGATGACACGCACTACAACGTCCCGCAGGACTTCGACGTACTTCCTGGCACGGGACGGAGCTTCGACCTCAACGGCTCGGAAGCCGTCGAGGGCCGCGGAACGTGGAAGGACCGGGCGGCTTACCCGGCCGCGGGTCCCTTCATCGCCCGCGCCGTGCGCTGTGGGGAGGGCGTGATCTACCTCGACGCGTGGCTGTATTCACCGAATCCGCGTCGCAGCAAGTACGAATACATGATGCAGCTGGAGGAGATACTTAACTCCTTCAGTTGCGTCCGCTGATGAACCGAATCGGGAACCCTGGAAGAAAGCGCCGGACCGCCTGATGTCTTTCGTACACCTTCATTGCCACAGTGAGTACTCGCTCCTCGACGGAGCCAACCGGATCGACGACCTGATCGGCCGCGCAGTAGCCATGAACATGCCGGCTCTCGCGATCACCGATCACGGCAACCTGCACGGGGCCTGGGAATTCCAGGAAAAGGCGAAGAAGAAGAAGATCAAGCCGATCATCGGCTTCGAGGCTTACGTCGCGTATGGCGATCGGCGCGAGAAGCAGAAGCCGAAGGACGCGCCGGCCGAGTATGCGCACCTCGTGGTCCTGGCCCGCGACCTGGTCGGCTACCGGAACCTGGTGCGGCTCACCTCGCGCGGCCACACGGAGGGATTCTACCGGAAGCCCCGGCTGGATCACCAGATCCTCGCCGAGCATTCCGAGGGCGTGATCGTGCTCAGCGCCTGCCTGTCGGGAGAGGTGGCGAAGAACCTGCAGTTCGGGCGGTACGACCGGGCGAAGGCCGCCGCTGAGTTCTACGCGCGCACGTTCCCCGACCGGTACTACCTCGAGGTGCAGGACCACGGCATCCAGGGACAGTCAGAGGTCAATGCCGGCGTGTTCCAGATCGCCGACGAGCTGGGCCTCCCGGTCGTCCTCACCAACGACGCGCACTATCTGCGTCGCGAGGACGCGGACATGCACGACACGCTGCTGTGCATCGGCACCGGCGTCCTCAAGAGCGACCCGGACCGGCTATCGTTCGACGGGCAGGAGTCCTACTTCAAGTCGGCCGACGAGATGGCCGAGCTGTTCCCGGATCGCCCGGAGCTGATGTCGAACACGGTCGAGATCGCCGAGAGCTGCGGGATCCAGTTCGAGAAGAAGCACCATCTGCCGGGCTTCCCGGTGCCGCCGGAGTTCGAGGACGACATGGCGCACCTGCGGCACCTGGCGGAAGAGGGGGCGCGGGAGCGCTTCGGGGACCCGCTTCCGGAGGATGTCCGCGAACGCCTCGACTACGAGCTCGGTGTGATCGCGAAGACCGGTTACGCCGGTTACTTCCTGATCACGTGGGATTTCTGCCGGGCCGCCCGCGAGAGAGACATCCCCGTGGGCCCGGGGCGAGGCTCCGCCGCCGGCTCGATCGTGGCCTACGCCCTCCGGATCACCGACGTAGACCCTCTCGAGTTCGACCTCCTGTTCGAACGCTTTCTCAACCCCGAGCGCGTGTCGATGCCCGACATCGACATCGACTTCTGCTACGAGCGCCGCGGCCGGATCATCGACTACGTTCGCGAGAAGTACGGGTCGGACTCCGTCGGCCAGATCATCACCTTCGGGACGATGCAGGCACGGGCCGCTGTACGTGACGTGGGGCGCGTGCTCGAATTCACTCCCGCCGAGACCGACAAGCTCGCCAAGCTGATCCCGAATTCGCCTGGATTCTCGCTGTCGATCGCGGAAGCGGTGGAGAAGGTCAAGGAGCTCAAGGACCTCTACAAGAGCGACCCGCGAGCCCGCCAGCTCCTCGACTACGGCCAGGCGATCGAGGGTCTATCGCGGCATGCCTCGGTGCACGCCGCGGGAGTGGTGATCGCGCCGGGACCGCTCGACGAATACGTGCCGGTATGCCGGGACGCGAAGAACGGCGACCAGGTCATCACCCAGTACGACATGGTGGCGCTCGAGAAGGCCGGGATGCTCAAGATGGACTTCCTCGGTCTCCGCACTCTCACCGTGATCCACGACGCCGAGGGAGCCATTCACCGGCGGCACGGAGTGGACATCGACTGGGACGAGATCGGGCTCGACGACCCGGAGGTATACGCGATGCTCGCCTCGGGCGGGACCCGGGGCGTGTTCCAGTTCGAGTCCTCGCTCGCCACCGAGAAGCTGCGTGCCATGCGGTGCGATCGGTTCGACGACCTGATCGCCGTGAACGCGCTCATCCGACCGGGTCCGCTCGACACGGGGATGACGGATGTGTTCATCAGGCGGAAGAGGGGCTTCGAACCGGTGGAGTACCCGGTCCCCCAGCTCGCAGAAGTGCTGGACAAGACGTACGGCGTCATCACCTACCAGGAGCAGGTGATGCGAGTCGCGCACGTGCTCGCCGGATTCTCGCTCGCCGAAGCGGACGTGCTCCGGAAGGCTGTCGGGAAGAAGGACGCGGCCCTCACGAAGAAGGTCCTGAGCGACTTCCAGACCCGCGCGATCGAGCGCGGCACTCCGAAGAAGAAGGCCGCGGAGATCGCGGACCTGATTCGGACGTTCGGCCGCTACGGGTTCAACAAGGCGCACTCGGTGGCGTACGCGCTCATCTCATACCGGACGGCGTGGCTTCGGAAGCACTACCCCGCCGAGTTCATGGCGGCACTCCTGAGCTCGATCATCGACAACACCGACAAGGTGGTGCAGTACATCACGACCGCCCGGTCGATGGGGCTCGAGGTCCTTCCGCCGAGCGTCTCGGAATCCCGCTACAAGTTCACGGTTGTGGACGACCGGCGGATCCGGTTCGGTCTCGGGGCCGTCAAGGGAGTCGGCGAGTCGGCCATCCGGTCCATCATGGAGGCCAGGGAGGACCGGCCGTTCGAGTCGCTGTTCGACTTCTGCCAGCGCATCGATCTGAGGCTCAACAACAAGCGCGTCCTGGAGTGCCTGATCGCATCGGGAGCCCTGGACGAACTCGGCGAGCGCGGCGCCATGAAGGCCGGGCTCGAGACGGTGCTTTCCGAGGCCCAGCTCCGGCAGCGCGAGCAGGACACGGGGCAGGAATCTCTGTTCGGCGCTACCGATTCGATCGATCGCCCCGATCCCCGCCTTCCGCATGTGGCGCCCCTCACGGAGGCCGAGCGGCTCAAGGACGAGAAGGCCGTACTCGGTTTCTACATCTCGGGGCATCCGCTCGAGCGCTATCGCGACCTGGTGGAAATGTTCGCGCTGGAAGCGAACACCTCCACGATACGGCAGCAGAGAGATCGACGGGTGGAGCTCGCGTGCGTCGTGACCTCCATGAACGTCAGCGTCGGCCGGAGCAGCGGTAAGGAGTACTGCAAGCTCGTCGTGGAGGACTTCCACGGCACGGCATCGGCGATGGTGTTCGGTGATCAGTGGCAGGAAACCAGGGGTTTGTTCGCCGAGGACGCGCCCGTGCTGATCGAAGGCCAGGTGTCCGCAAACTCGCGGGATGAAGAGAATCCTCCCATCTTTGTAGATTCGGTGCGCTTGCTCCAGACCGTGGATGCGAGCGGCGGGGTCGCGGTGTGCATCGAGCTCCGGGAAGGAGACGAAGCACGTCCGGGCGAGTTCACCAGCGTACGTGAGGTGCTCAAGTCGTCACCGGGTGAGGGAGCCCTTTACCTGCGGTGGCACCCCGAGGGGAACGGAGTCGAGCCTCCGATGCTCGCCTCGAGCTCACTCCGAGTCGCGCCTTCGGCGGCGCTGCTGGCGGACCTGAGGGCCTTGCTGGGCCGGGAACGAGTACATTTGATCCGCAGGTAGACGCGGATAGAGGATAGAAGGATGAACGGAGAGGTACACGAAGGCCTTTTGGACATGGAGAGGCATCTCGCCGAGCTCCGTACCCTCGCCGAACAGCGGGGCATCGACGTGAGCGACGAGGTGCGGGAACTGGAGAGGCGTATCGAGAACTCCGAACCGGCCGAGCCGACGCGGTACGATCGCGTGCATCTTGCGCGTCACCAGGAGCGTCCCTTCACCCTGGACTACATCCGGATGATGTGCGACGACTTCATCGAATTGCACGGCGATCGGAGTTTCCGGGACGACCCGGCCATCGTCGGCGGCTGGGCCACGCTCGATGGACGCTCCGTCATGATCATGGGCCACCAGAAGGGCCGTGACATGAAGGAGAACCTGCACCGCAACTTCGGATCACCCCATCCCGAGGGTTACCGCAAGGCCGAACGGCTGATGCTGATGGCCGAGAAGTTCGGTCGCCCGGTCCTCACTCTGGTGGACACGCAGGGGGCCTATCCGGGAATCGGGGCCGAGGAGCGAGGCCAGGCCGAGGCGATCGCGCGCAACCTGTTCGTGATGGCGGGACTCGGCGTACCGATCGTGGCCAGCATCATCGGAGAGGGCGGCAGCGGCGGAGCGCTCGGCATCGCCGTGGCGGACCGCGTGCTCATGATGGACAACGCGATCTACTCCGTGATCTCCCCGGAGGGCTGCGCCGCGATCCTGTGGAAGACCCGCGACATGGCGGCGGAGGCGGCGGAAGCTCTCAAGCTCACCGCACCGGACCTGGCGAATTCGGGAATCATCGACGAGGTGATCGTCGAACCGCAGGGCGGCGCTCACATCGATCCCGAGGGCGCGGCGGCGGCCTTGCGGGAGGCCATCCTGCGTCAGCTCTCCGACCTCGACGAGCTCGATGCCTCACAACTCGTCGAGACCCGCCGTGCGAAGTACTACGCCATGGGCGCCTGGGAAGAAACCGGAGCAGATGGCTGAGGACCGCGGTCGGTCGCGCGGTCGACGCGGAGGTCGAGAGGGCAGGTCTGCACCGCAACCCATCGTCAACGGGCGCAGCACGCAGGGGCGGCCGGTCCCATCCCATCCCGCGCCCCGACACATATCCGGCTCTGCGAGCGCGGCGAGCGGGCAGGCGTTCCAGATCGCACAGGTCATGTTCAGGGGCGTCCGCTCGGACTACTACAGCTATCGCGGCGACGTTCCTCTCGAAGCCAACGAGTACGTGATCGTGGAGGCCGACCGGGGTCAGGATCTCGGCTGGGTGCATCGCGCGGTGGACGGCGAGACACACAGCTGCGAGGGCGGCTGCGACCACGCCCATCACGGCCCCGTCATTCCCCCGGCCCGCAAGGTTCTGCGCCGGGCGTCCCCGGCCGACGTCGAACGGAGGCTGAAGCTGGACGAAAGCGAGGACGAGGTTCGCTCCCGGACGCGCTCTCTCGTTCAGAAACACCGGCTGAAGATGAAGGTTAGTGAAGCCGAGTGGCAGTGGGATCGGAACAAGCTCACGGTGTACTTCACCGCCGAGAAGCGGGTGGACTTCCGGACCCTGGTGAAGGAGATGGCGCGGACGTTCAAGACCCGTATCGAGCTTCGGCAGATTGGAGTGCGGGACGAGGCCAAGCGCCTGGGGGGAATCGGGCGCTGCGGCCGCGAGCTGTGCTGCCGGCTGTGGCTGCCGGAAATCGAGCCGGTGACGCTCCAGCTGGCCAAGGACCAGGGTCTCTCTCTCAATCCGGCGCAGATCTCGGGCGCCTGCGGGCGGTTGATGTCGTGCCTGCGCTACGAGCACGAGCAGTACGTGCAGGCGAGAAAGAGCTTTCCAAAGGTGGGTAAGCGACTCGAGACCAGCCGGGGCAAGGAGGAGGTCACGGGTTGGGACCTGTTCCGCGAGACGATCTCATTACGCGGAGCGGACGGCGAAACGCGTACCGTGGGGCTGCAGGACCTCAAGACGGAGACTGCGACTTCCAGGCGGCGCCGTGACCGACCGGCGCCCGATTCGCCCGCCTGAGCCCTCCCTCACCGAAGCCGACCGAGGCGTCATTTCCGTGTCCCGATTCTACCTGACCACCGCCATCGACTACTCCAACGGTGACCCGCACATCGGTCACGCCTACGAGAAGGTTGGTGCGGACGCCATCGCCCGCTTCCGCCGCCTGGCAGGCGAGGACGTGCACTTCGTCATCGGGATGGACGAGCACGGCCAGAAGGTCGCCCAGGAAGCGGCGGCCCAGGGGAGTTCGCCGCAGGAGCTGGTGGACGAGCTCGCGACCCGTTTCGAGGGTGTGTGGCAGCGCCTGCACATCTCGCATGACGATTTCATTCGGACCACCGAGCCTCGCCATACGCGTGCGGTCCAGGCGCTGGTCCGGCGGATCCGCGACGCGGGTGACCTGTATCGGGATCGCTACGAGGGCTACTACTGTACGGGTTGCGAGGCCTTCAAGCGTGAGGCCGAGCTGGAGGAGGGACGGTGTCCGATCCATCCGTCCCGCGAGATCCTGTGGACGGACGAGGAAAACTGGTTCTTCCGCCTCTCCGAGTATCGCGACCGGCTGATCGCGCACATCGAGGCCCACCCCGAGTTCATTCAGCCGGCGAGCCGGCGGAACGAGATCATACGCTTGCTGGAGGGCGGCCTCGACGACATCTCGGCTTCCCGGTCCCGCGTCCCGTGGGGCGTGCCGTTTCCGGACGAGGAAGGCCACACGGTGTACGTCTGGTTCGACGCTCTTCCCAACTACATTTCCGCGATCGGGTATCCGGAAGCCGGATTCGAGGACAGGTGGCCGGCAGCCCTTCACGTGATTGGCAAGGACATCACTCGATTCCACTGTGTGATCTGGCCGGCCATGCTCCTGTCCGCCGGGCTGGACCTGCCCGCTACCGTTTGGGGCCACGGGTTCGTGAAGATCGGAGGCGGGAAGCTCTCGAAATCCGAGGCTCGACTGCTCGACCTGGACCACCTGATCGATCGCCACGGGCCGGACGCGTTTCGCTACTTCCTGCTGCGCGAGATTCCGTGGGATCGGGACCGCGACTTCGCGTCGGTGGAGGCGTTTCTCGAGCAGTTCGACGAACGGTACAATTCGGATCTCGCCAACGACCTCGGCAACCTGCTGAATCGCACGGTGACGATGGTGCGCAAGTACCGGGACGGAGTGGTGTCCCGGCCGGACGGGGCGGGCGGCATGGAGCTGGAGGTCGTCGTCCACTCGGCGCTCGAAACCTACGCGGCGGCGATGCGGGAACACCGGCTGCACGACGGACTCGATGCCGCCATGTCCATCGTGCGCGCAGCGAACGGATTCATCGATTCGGAGCAGCCGTGGGCGCTCGCCCGCGACCCGGCACAGGCGACCCGTCTGGACGCGGTGCTGGCGGCGCTGGTTCGGGCGCTCGGGGCAACGGCCGTCGCCCTCGAACCGTTCATCCCGACCAAGGCCGCCGAGATGTGGAAACGGCTCGGCGGCGACGAACTTCCCTCGCTGGAGGACCTTACGGGGGAGATCCCGACCACCGTGCCCGAGCGCTCGGACTCCGTCCTGTTCCCCCGCGTCGAGAAGGAGCCGGCAGGCGGCTGATCGTCCGCGCTTGACACCCGTTCCCGGGCCGAATTAGTCTCCCTGCGTCCCGCTCGGATCCGCGTGTTCGTCGGACCCGAAGCCAAACACACACAACGCATGGTCTTGCGCCAATCTGGCACATGTGCGTGTCCTCGACGCCGAGGCCCGCGTCTTGCGGAAATACGCGGGACGCTGGCGATTTTGGGCTGAGATGGGGCGGGGTGGGCCGACAGAGCCGGTCGATCGAAAACTGATAGCAGGGTACGGAAAAATATGTCGTCACACGGATCCGCCGATAAAGGGCATGAAGCGCCTGCCCACTGGACGGTCCAGATCATGCCTGACGGCGGGGGGCGCATCCGGACGGTGCGCGTCTCGCGCCGCGTCGTGCGCATGTCTGTCGTCGCTGCCGCCACGCTCGGCCTGGTGGCTGCCGCGTTCACGGTGAGCCTCGCCCTGGATGGCGTCCGCGAGGTTCAGCTCGCGCAGCTGCGGCTCGAGAACCGGCACCTGACGGAGAACCTCGGCAAGGTCGAGGACCAGGTCAGCGTGCTGACGGGCACGGTGGACGAACTGTCGGAGCAGGAGCAGCGGTTCCGTCTCCTGGCGGGTCTCCCGGATCTCGATGCCGAGGTGCGGGCGGTCGGCGTTGGCGGTCCGCTACCGGTTGCCGCCGAGCGCGAGGAGTTTCTCGCCGCCTCTCCGCAGCTCGCGGAGCGCACGTACGCCGCGGCCTATGACGCCGAGCTGCTGATGCGGCGGATGGACCTGCTCGGCAGTTCCATCGAAGAGGCGATGGACTCGGTCGAGCTGCATCACGAGGTATTTCTCACGCGGCCGTCCATCCGGCCGGTGCAGGCCGAAGAGTCGTGGATCAGCTCTACCTTCAGTCAGAGTCGCATGCACCCGGTCCTGCAGTACAACCGTCCGCACCCGGGAATCGACATTTCCGCCCTCGCCGGCACGCCGATCCTGGCCTCGGCAGCGGGTGTCGTGACGTACGCCGGTACCCAGTCCGGATACGGCAAGACGGTCGAGATCGACCACGGGTTCGGCTACAAGACGCGCTACGCGCACGCCGGGAGCATAGAGGTGACTCGCGGTCAGCGCGTGAGTCGGGGCGACCTCCTGGGAGAGGTCGGGAAGACGGGTCTGGCGACCGCACCGCACCTCCATTACGAGGTGATGATAGACGGCCGGCAGGTGGACCCGAGGCAATACCTGCTCGACGACATCGTGTACGAGTGACGCCGGAGGGCCTGACGGACCGCCCGCCGAAAGCGTGAAAGCACCGAGGGACCTTCCGTTCGGAGGTCCCTCTCGTCGTTCGTGGTGTGAGCGGCCGACGAATGCGTTTGAAAATCACCGGGGCGGCCGGTAGATTTGCCGGTCCCAATGCAAGATCCACCGCTCATCAACGTGGAGACACGGATGCGAGGCAATCGTCTTTTTTTCCTGACCGCCGCGGCCGCGCTCGCGCTCAGTGCGTGCGGAGGCTCCGATGTAACCGTGCAGGTCCTGGGTGAGGGCGCAGACGGACCGGTGCCGCAGGCCAACCTCGAGGTCTTCTTCTACCCGTTTGACCGCGATTCGGTGTTCGACGCGCTCGACGCGGAGGCCTCGTCGCCGAAGCCGGAGATTCCGGCGGACATGCTGGCCACTTTCGCGGAGATTCGATCGCTCCAGGAGTTGTGGCGCGAGAAGGAGTCCGAGTGGTCCGAGGCCCGCGATCGAATGCAGACCCTGTCCGAGGAAATGCAGGCGATGGATCCGCGCTCACGCGGCACGCGCGAGTACATGTCCAAGTACGAGGAGTTCGAGTCGCTGGAGGGCGTGGAGGGTCGTCTCAACGGCGAGAAGCAGGCGCTGTTCGACCAGTTCACGGCCATGCAGGACTCGGTGACGGCCCGCGTGGATTCGTTCAAAGCGGTGCGCGACACCTGGGAAGATGATGCGTACGCCGGGTACTTCGACGCCGAACAGTCCCTGCTGATCGAGCTCGGGCGCCAGGTATACGCCGACACGACGAGCGCGGACGGATACGTCACGCAGGCCCTGCCTTCGGGTGATTGGTGGGTCAACGCCAGGATCCGTGTTCCGGTCGGTGAATTCGTGTGGAACCTCAAGATCGACCCCTCGCAGGTGGACACGCTTCGCCTCGAGACCGCCAACGGCCAGGAGCGCATTCGCCTCTGAGTCCTGTGTCCATCTTCGGATGCGGGTGCGTGTGACGTCCACGCGCGCCCGTGTCCTGAAGGACCCTCCGGCGAGCGCACGGCCCGGCTCCGCCGGTACACACGCCTCTGACTTTGGCGCGGGAACGACTCGATGAACGGCCCGACGTCCGAATCCACCGCCGGTCTCGGCTTCGATGTCGACCACGATCACGTCGGCTGGTTGACCTTCGATCGTCCCGACTCCTCAGTGAACACGCTGACCCCCGCGTTGATGCAGGAGCTCGACGCGCTGCTGTCGCAGCTGGAGTCTCGCATCGCGAATGGTCAGATCCTCGCCCTGGTGATTCACAGCGGGAAGGAAGGCTCTTTCATTGCAGGGGCGGACGTCGAGGCGATAGCCGCCCTGTCCACCACTGCCGAGGCGCGAGCCGCCAGCGCCGAAGGGCAGCGGATCTTCCGGCGCGTCGAGCGTCTCCGCGTGCCGACCATTGCCGCGATCGATGGTGCGTGCATGGGAGGCGGATCCGAGCTGGTCCTGCACTGCGACTATCGGATCGCGTCGGATCGTGACTCCACCGCGATCGGCCTCCCGGAGGTACGCCTGGGCATCCTGCCCGGGTTTGGCGGAACGGTCAAGCTCCCCGCCCTCGTGGGCATGCAGAATGCCCTGGGCATCATCCTCTCGGGAAAGGCGGTGCGCCCGTCCCGCGCCCGCCGGATGGGCCTGGTGGATCTGGTGGTGCCCGCAGCCCGCTTTTCGGCAGCGACGCGAGAGTTCGTGAGCGAGGTGATCGGAGGACGAGTCGAGAAGTCGGCGCCGTCTCTCGGGTTCGGCCAGCGAATGCTGGAGAGAACCGGCCCCGGACGCCGGATCATGTTCGGCGCCGCGCGCAAGAAGACCGCCGCCGAAGCTGGCACCTCTTATCCCGCGCCATACAAGGCGATCGACGTTCTGGCCGGCGCCGTCGGGATGAAGGCAGACGACGCCTACGCGCTCGAAGCCGAAGCGCTCGGAGAGCTCGCCGTGACGGCCGAGTCCCGGAGCCTCGTCCGGGTCTTCCGTCTGTCACAGTCGGCCCGGAGGGCTCTGCCCGTGGACGTCGCCCGCCTGAAGCGGCCGGTCCGCAAGATGGGCGTCATCGGGGCCGGCACGATGGGCGGGGCGATCGCGGAGCTCGCGGCCGCGCACGACATCCCGGTCGTGCTCAAGGACATCGATCAGGAGGCCCTGGACGCGGGATTGCGACATGCAGGCGACCTGCTCCGAAAGGCCGCCGCGGCGAAGGTGTTCACGGAAGAAGAGGCCTCGCTCAAGTTCGCCCTGATCGCGGGTACGCTCGATTACGACGGAATGGAGGGCGCCGACGCGGTGGTCGAGGCGGTGGTCGAGCGAATGGCGGTGAAACAACAGGTCCTGCGAGAGGCTGAGAGCGCGGCCCCGGAGGCGGTGCTCGCCACCAACACCTCGTCTCTTTCGGTTGACGGCATGGCGGACGGAGTCGAGCGGCCGGGCTCCGTGCTCGGGCTTCACTTCTTCAATCCCGTGCACAAGATGCCCCTCGTGGAAGTCATCTCTGGCCCGCGCACCGATCCCGGGACCCTGGCGACGGGATTCGGTCTCGCCCTGGCTCTCGGAAAGACCCCGGTCCTCGTGGCCGATCGACCCGGCTTCCTGGTGAACCGCCTCCTCGGCCCGTATCTGAGCGAAGCGGGTTTCCTCCTGGAGGGGGGATGCGCCGTGGAGGACATCGACGGAGCGCTCGAAGCGTTCGGCATGCCCATGGGGCCGCTGCGCCTGCTCGACGAAATCGGGTTCGACGTCGCGCGGCACGCCAGCCGTGAGCTTTCCGCTGCGTTCGGTGAGCGGATGCAGCCGTCGGGCGTGCTGGACCGCATGATCGAGGACGGCCGCCTGGGCAGGAAGAACGGGCTGGGATTCCACCGGTACGAGAACGGAAAGGACCGCGGCGCCGACCCGACGGTAGCGAAGCTGTTCGGCTCGGGCGGAGCTCCGACGGACGAGATCGGCCGTCGATGTCTGTACGTGATGGTGAACGAAGCCGCTTACGCGCTGGAAGAACAGGTCGTCGACGGTCCCGATCCGGTGGATCTCGCGATGGTGATGGGAACCGGGTTCCCACCGTTTCGTGGCGGTCTCCTGAGATGGGCGGATGTCGAGGGCATCCAAACGATTCACGACGCGTTGTCGGACTGGGCCGACACGCTTGGAAACCGTTTCGCCCCCGCGCCCCTCCTGGCGCTGATGGCGGAGCAGAATCGGACGTTTACCGATATTACCTAAACGCCTGGTCAACCGGCGATCTCGCACGCGGGGAGTTCCGGCGCGGGGCGACGCCGGCACCCCCACGGTGGCAATCGTCTATCGGCGCCCGCCGGACGACGTGCAGCATTTTTCCCAGGAGCTACTGCACGACGGAGCGGCCTGCAAGATCAGTCTGCTGGTGCTCGAGCCCCACGCGGCTCCCTTACCCATCGGTGAGATAGACGTACCCCCCGGTGGGGCCATCATGTGGTTCATGTTCCCCGGGCGGCCCTACGAGGTGGGTGCGGTATATGATCAGCGCGGCTACTTTCTGGGCTACTACACGAACTTCGTGCAACCTCCGCGTCCCGAGACCGCGGTATGGCACCTGACGGACCTCTTCCTGGACGTGTGGCAGACTCCGGACAGCCCGCCACAGCTGCTGGACGAGGATGAACTGACCGCAGCCGCGGAGCGTGGGTGGGTCGGGTCGGAAGACGTCGCGCGCACGCGGGCCGAAGCCGCCGCCGTGTTGCGAGCCGCGCGGGCCGACCGTTGGCCCCCCGGCGTCGTCGCCCGCAATCCGCTCGATGCCGTGCCCTCGCTTCGATTCCGTCGGGATGCCCCGGGGACGTTCTTCGCCAACCTGATCATCGGACGCCTCATCGCGTTCGGCATCTACGCTCTGGGCGCCATATCCGTCACATCGCTCGCGTTCTCCGCGTTCACCAGCGCTCTTCAGCCCGGGGCGGGCTTGACGGCAGGCAGAATGGCGTGGCTCGGGCTGATCGCCGTCGAGCTCGTGTTGCTCCTTGGTTTCGCCCTCGCAGGGAAGCTGCCGGCCACGGGGAGGCCGCGTCCGGAGGAGGCCCTCACCGAGCGGCTGCTCTTCTTCGGGACGCTGGTGTCAGGAGCCGCCGTGATGCTCTACCCGGACAGTCGGCTGTGGCAGGGGGCGCTGACCGGGCTGTACGCCACGCTGGCCGTGTTTCTCTCGATCTTCGCGGTGAGCCGGGCCCGGTTCGACCACCGTTTTCCGGCCCTCGCGGTGACCGGACTGGCCGTGTGCGCCGTGGCCCTCCTCGTGCTCCTCTTGTAGCGGCGCTCAGAGCGGGCGGGTGCGCCCACGCGGAATCGCGATCAGGCCTCCCTCGACCTTCGCGCCCTCCCGGTAGGGCGCCGCGTCGGCGGCGACTACCTCTCCATCCTGCACGAAGTTGTAGCGGTCGACGATTCCGCGGTGAATCCGGGTGTCGTGGCCGATCCGGCAGTGATCCATCACGATCGAATCGACGATCTCGGCCCCTGACTCGATCCACGTATTGCGCCCGATGACCGAGCGGACGATGCGAGCGTCGTCCACCACGCTGCCGACGCCCAGGGAGCAGTCCTCGATGGTGCCGGACAGCACGCGCGGGCTCGCCCGATGATAGGCCTGAGAGTGGATGGGCCACCGGCGGTTATTGAGGTCGAACCTCGGCTGAGGGCCCAGCAGGTCCATGTGGGCCGACCAGTAAGCCTGCAGGGTGCCCACGTCGCGCCAGTACCCGACCTCCTCGTAGGATTTCACCCCGGGCACTTCGTTGCGATGAAAGTCGTAGGCAGCGACCCGATATTCCGGGTCCTCTACCATGAGCGGAACGATCGTGCGCCCGAAGTCCGGCTCCAGGCCCTCTTCTATCACTCGCCGGAGCACCTTCAGCAGTGCACCCGGCTCGAAGATGTAGTTGCCCATCGACGAGTAGGCCCAGCCGGGTCGGTGCGGCATCTCCGGCGGATCGGCCGGCTTCTCCTCCCACTCGACGATCGTGTCGTCGTCGCGCACCCGGGCCACCCCGAAACCGCTGGCCTCTTCGACGGGCACCGGGAGCATGGCCACGCTCAGGTCCGCCCGTTTCTTGCGGTGGAAGTGGACCATGTGACCGATGTGCATCCGGTAGATGTGGTCGGCTCCGAACACGGCGATCAGGTCGGGGCGGTAGTCGTAGATGAGATTGAAGTTCTGGTATACCGCGTCCGCCGTGCCCCTGTACCAGTCCTTGCTCACCCGCATCTGGGGCGGGACGACGGTGAGAAAGTCGTCCGGGTGCGGCGTGCTGAGCCGCCATCCTTCCCGCAGGTGGTGGATCAGCGACTGGGACCGGTACTGCACGAGCACGAAATTGGAGTAAATCCCCGAGTTCAGCAGATTGGAGAGGACGAAATCCACGATCCTGTAGCTGCCGCCGAACGGGACCGACGGTTTGCTCCGCTCTTCGGTCAGCGGCAACAACCTCCTGCCCTCGCCCCCTGCCATCACCAGACCGAGTACCCTCAGGTCGCCTCGCATCAGGTCGCTCCGTTCGTGTCATCGATGAGCCGGCGATACAGTCGCTCGTACTCGAGCCCGCTGCGACGCCAGGAGAAGTCCGTCTCCATCCCTGTCCGACGCAACGTAGCGAGCGTGGCCGGCTTCCCGTAGATGCCCAGGGCCAGGTTCACGGCCCGGGACAGGCTGCGCCGGGTGAAGCGACCGAACACCACTCCCGTGGCCTCTCCGGCTTCCAGGGCCGCCGGAGAGGCATGTGTCACGCTGTCGGCCAGTCCGCCGACACGATGCACGATGGGGGGCGTGCCGTATCGCTGGCTGATCATCTGGTTCAGTCCGCACGGCTCGAACTCCGAGGGCATCAGGAAGAAGTCTGCCCCCGCCTCGATCCGGTGCGCCAGCTGTTCGGAGAACGTCAGCCGCGCGGCCACATTGGGGTGGCGGGCCGCCAGGTTCTCGATCAACCGCTCGTAGCGCGGCTCGCCGGTACCGAGGAAGACGAACTGCGCCCGTCGCTCGACGAGTCCGTCTCCGAGCTCGGCGATGAGAGACAGTCCCTTCTGCTCTATCAGGCGGGACACCATCCCGAACAATGGAACGTCCGGGTCCACGTCCAGGCCCACCTCGGCCTGAAGGGCCGCCTTGCACGCCGCCTTCCCGCTCGTGTCGTCGAGGTCGTAGGTCGCCGGCAGCAGCCGATCCGTCGCCGGGTTCCACACGTCCGTGTCGATACCGTTCAGCACTCCCCGGACCGGAGGAGCCAGGTTCGCGATCCACCGATCGAGGCCGAAGCCGAAGCGCGGCGTCCCGATCTCACGTGCGTACCTGGGGCTGACTGTCGTCACCTGGTCAGCCGAGAGGATGCCGCCCTTGAGGAGACCCACGCCGCCGCCCTGCACCAACGCCTTCGAACGCGGAAGTTTAGCCGCCGCCGCGGCCGCGGCCGAGAACACCCCCTGGTACGCCATGTTGTGTATCGTGAGCATGGTGCGCGGGCGCCTCGCCCGCGGCTTGCGTTCGCTCCGCACGTAGACCGGGCCCAGGGCTCCCTGCCAGTCGTGAGCGTGGATCACGTCGGGCCGCCAGTCGAAAGCCCGGGTCGCCGCGAGCGCTCCACGCACCAGGGTCGCGAATCTCAGCGCGTTGTCCGGGAAGTCCCCGTCCGCTGTGCCGTACAGGCCTTCACGATCGAACAGCTCGGGCGCATCCACCCACCACACTTCGAACCCCGCGGCGGAGCTGCCGCGGCGCACCTCGAACTCCGGGCCCGGTCCGGCGCGTACCGTCACGGAGGGGGCATTCGGATCCGGTCCGGGGGCGCGAAGATCGCGATACCGCGGCAGCGCGAGGGCCACGTCGTGACCAGCGATGACGAGATGGGCGCACAACGCGCCGACCACGTCGGCCAGTCCCCCGGTCTTCGCCCAGGGCACGGCCTCGCTCGCTATGTGCAGAATCCTCACCGGGTGGTCTCTCGTATCGATCTGGGAGGCATTTGTCCCCATAATACCTGTCGCCGGCCCCTGCCGCGACGGACTCTGAAGGGGGCCGGGAGCCGGAACGAGGCGAGAGCAGAAGAGTGGCTAAAACACGCCGGAAGCAGCCCAGCGACAGCACGACTAAGGCGAGATTCAGGTTCGTGGCCGGTTTCACGGCGCTCTTCGCCGCGCTGTGGTTCCTGTGGGACACGTGGCTCGTCACCCCGCTCAAGCTATTCGTGGTAATGCTGCACGAGGTCAGCCACGGGCTGGCGGCCGTGGCCACGGGAGGCTCGATCGACAGGATCGTGCTCACCCCAGACCTCGGTGGCGCCTGCTTTTGTGGCGGGGGTGACGCGTTCCTCACGCTGTCCGCTGGCTACCTCGGCAGCCTGCTGTGGGGAGCGGCGCTCGTGCTCATCGCCGCGCGATCCGGTCGAAGATCGCCCTGGATAACCGGAGCGATCGGAGTCTTC
>JBDGXI010000024.1:0-28676 GCA_039584685.1 Gemmatimonadota bacterium
GAGGGGCCAACAGGGTCGGAGGGGCCCACGGGCTCCGGCGTCCATAGCGGCTCGTCGGGCTCCGGCGCGGCGATATCCCTCACCCGATCCAACCAGGTCGGGTGTCCCTCCCCGTCGCTCCCGGCCGTCACATGTTGTGACTCCACGTCAGACTGGAAGGCGGCCGCTTGGGCTTCGCGTTTTCGTGCGCTCATCTTCTCCTTCTCGTCCATTGCGTCTCCGCCTTCCGCGGGTCAGCGGCCCGGCGGGAGACCAGAGGCCTCGATCCCCGTCCGATCACCGCGTCTACGCGGTATACCACAGTCTCCCGGATTCGGCAAGAACGCGGCCACGGGGCCGATTCCGCCATCCAGGCCTGTAACTCCGCCTGTTCGCTTCATATACATCGTGGCCGCCCCTCCCCGGGATGCGCGGCACGATGCGAAAGAATTGCGCGTATCGAGAATCGATTGCTGCCCGGGACGAAAACCGATGCACCCGTGAATATCGATAACATGAGGGAGTGTCGCGAGCAACGAGAAGCGCTAGTACATCCGCTCCCTGTGGATCTCTCGCGCCATCGCCCGGGCGGCTTCGGCCAGCGTTTTCTCGACCGCGAGCAGTGCCCGCTCGAGGACCGCGTCCACCTCATTCTCCGAGGTCAGCGTCATCGCGGCGTTCTCGGCGTAGTCCACGATGTCATCCACGCGGTTGCGAACGTCGTTCTTGATCGCGTGGAGCAGAGCCTCGGTCGTCGCGCTGTACTGCATGGCTTCCGCTCCTTCCATGAATTCTCCCGGCTTATCAGGGCAAACTGGCTGCCATGCAGGAAAGCGGAGGCGCATGATTGTTCTATCTACAGTCGCACAAGAGTCTTACGGGGTTGCTGCACCTCGACTGGAGACTCCCTCGAGCGACACCCGACAGGGGACGAGGTGGCAAAAAGCCAAGACCATGCGCAAAAGGGACGTTCGTGCCGAATTGACTCTGCGTTGACGCTGGACACCGAGGTTGGATGGGCGTTCGGACGGGTGCGGGAATCGGACCACCGAAGCGTATGCTCTCGACTCGTCGGCCGCACGGTGCTCACCCGTGGACACCCGTCGTGGGGAATCGGAGGGGCTTCGCCCTCGTGGCCGTACTGGTCCTGCTCACCGCACTCTACCTGGGCGCGACCGGGATCTTTCTCGCCGCGAGGGCCGAGCTACGGATCGGCGTCAGCCACGCCGCGTCGAGCCAGGCGTTTCACCTCGCGGAGGCCGGACTGGCTACCTGGCTGGCTTCCGGGACACAGCCGTCCGTAGCCTCCTGGGAGATCGGGAACGGGACGGTCACCGTGCACGCCGTCAAGCTCATCCAGGTGGACTCGGTGACGACCGTGTACAGGATTGCCGCCAGGGCGACCGTCGGGAGTGCGAACGCCGGCGATCCGGGGATCGCGACCCGGCAGACCAGCCTGTTGGGCCGCCGGCTCCGGACCGATCCTGTCCGCCCGATCGACGGTTCGTGGCGGGAGATCTTCTGACGCGGCGCGCGCTGGTCGGTCGGCCCAGCCCGTTCAGCGGGGCAGGTGCCGAACCAGCAGTTCCAGGAGCCCGTCGGGGTTCGCCATGTTGAGCCAGTGACCGCCGTCGAGCTCGATCAGCCGAACGCATTCGCCATCCGCTTCCAGACGCCTGATTCGCGCTGCCGCAGCTTCGTCCATGATCGAGCCGCGGGTCGCCCGGATGAAGAACACTTCTCGCCCCGGCACGGACGGGTCCACCACGGACCACAGGTCATCCCGGTAGAAGTCCTCGAGGAGCAGGTCGAGAGACGCCAGATCGAACTTCCAGCGGTACCCGTCGGGCCCCCTGGCCAGGTTCGTGGCCGTCCACTCGGCCAGATGGGCGTTGAAGCCCGCCTCGCGCACTGCTGCGACCAGCTCGGACCGGTCTTCAAACCGTTCCGGCAGCCCCGCCAGCAAGGCCAGGAGGCGAGCCGCTCCCGCTTCCGTCCTCCCCGCCGACGGAGTGCTGTCGATCACCCAGACCTGCCGCAGGGTGGTGTCGCCCGACCGCGCGGCGGCGAGCGCCACCTTGCCCCCGAACGAGTGACCGACGATCACCGCCTCGGTGGCCCCGAGTTGCACTACCAGTGAATTCACGTCGGTTGCGCTGGCGGCCACGGTGTGAGGCGGGGAAAAGCCCTGGCTTTCCCCGTGCAGGCGAAGATCCACGAGTACCACGCCCCAGTCGGGTCTGGCGCGCACCAGCCCGCGGCCGATCGACGCCCAATTCCGGCCGGCGCCCATGAAGCCGTGCAGAAACACGACCCAGCGCCCCGGCGGCGATCCGGGCGCGTACAGCAACCTGTGTGCGAGCGTCGCCGGCAGTCCGCCCGTGAATCTGGTCTCCGGAAGACGCTCGGTCATGGACCTGGCTGAATGCGGTGGGAGCCGGCCCGCAAGGCGGCAGACCGAAGCGCGGCCGCGTACGCCTCCTCGGTGAGATCAAGCATCCGTTGGACCGAGAAGGAACCGGACACGTGCGCCCGACCCGCCTGCCCGAAGCGACTCCGCGCCGCGGGGTCGCCGATGAGGTCGCAAACCGCTCTCGCCAGGGCGTCCGCGTCGCCCGGGGGAACCACGGTGCCAGTCCTGCCGTGTACGACGGCCTCCGGGATTCCTCCAACGGCCGTGCTGACGACGGGCACCCCTGCCGCGCCGGCCTGAAGCACGGACTGCGGCACACCCTCGTTGCGGACCGACGGCAAGCAGAACACGTCGAGCGCTGAGAGCACGAACGGGATGTCCTCCCGGAGGCCCGCGAACCGGACGGCGTCCTCGATCTCGAGGCTCCGTGCCTGCTTCTCCAGACGTTGGCGCTCGGGCCCGTCCCCGACCACGACGAGGACGCAGTCAGGACACCGGCGAAGGATCTCCGGCATGGCCCGCAGCAGGACCGCGTGGCCCTTGTCTTCCCTCAGATAAGCGACGACGCCCAGCACGGGCTCCTCGCCGTGAATCCCGAGAGCACGTCGTGCATCCGCCCGTCCTTCGGACACCGGTCGAAAACGACCCAGGTCGACGCCCGTGGGGATCGATGCGGAATGTTCCGGGGGGACCAGGTCGGACTCGGCAAGGTCCTGACGGACCGACTCTCCGGTCGTGATCACGAAGTCCGCCTGCCCGTAGAGGAATCTGTGCAACGGTCCCGGCTCGACGCGCGCCGAAATGTGACGACTTCGAACGAGTGCCCCGCCACGCGACCGGGAACGCAGCCCGAGGGCAGCAGTCCAGCTGTCTGCCGAGCTGTGGGAGTTGACGATGTCCGGCTCGAGGCGGTGTACGAGAGAGGCCAGGGACCGGGCATTGGCGAGCAGCCTCCAACGGCGAAACGAGAGCGGGATCACCTCGAGTCCCGCGTCACGGGCGCGGCCCGCCAGGGCACCGTCCGGCGGAGTTACGATCCACAGGTCGTGGCCCCGGTCACGCATCCCGATGCTCTCGGCCAGGACCCGGCGCTCCTGCCCCCCCATGACCGTGGACGATTCCGTGTGTATGATGCGCACGCGCGATTTCCGATCGATTTCGGGACACGCAACGTTGACATCCGTGGTGGTCGCGCACAATACGATACAGTGAGCAGGCGTCCGCGGCTTACGCGGCTCGCCTGACGGTCCCCCACGCCTCAGGAAGCGACAGATGACGGACATATCCGAAAACAAGGAGCGCAGGGCCACGCTTCGGTGCGCTTTCTGCTCGAAGCTGAACAGAGTGGACATGGATCGGGCCGTGGATCGGCCGCAGTGCGGCGGTTGCGGTCGCCCGCTTCTCCTCGATCGGCCGGTCAGAATCGGCGGCCAGGACCTGGATCGCGTGGTGCGTGAATCGGATGTCCCGGTCCTGGTCGACTTCTACGCCGATTGGTGCGGCCCGTGCAAGATCATGGCGCCTCTACTCGACGAGCTGGCCGCTGACCGGGTGGGAGAGATCCTGGTGGCCAAGCTCGACACGGATGCGAACCCCGAGGTCTCGGCGTCTTTCGGGATCCGCGGCATTCCTACACTCATCCTGTTCCGGGGCGGCTCCGAGGTGAGCCGGCAGACGGGCGCGGTGCCGAGGCAGACCATCGACGAGATGCTGGGCGAGTGATCCGTCTGTCCCGTTGTTGACCTCTTGCCCGTTCGGCGCCGTCCGCTTGCTCCGCGAGCCGACTCCCTTACAGACCGGCGGAGGGAGTCGAGTACCCCCGGGGAGACTTCGGTCGATCGATGAGCCAGATCGCGCAGCTGATCAAGCCGGACGTTGGGCGCGTCGGGACCTGGAGGTCACCACGGACTTGCGGGCGGTGCTGTCGGAAGTAGTGCGGGGACACCTCGGCAATCGCGACCTGGAAGCGGTTTTCCCGGGTTTTGCGGACCCGCAAGCGCGATACCGGGGCTTAACGGGCTGACCGGGGCGATCCGGGCGCTTGTCATGCCGGGACGCGATCGCGTATTCTGGCCGGGCCGACATGTACTCCTCGACCCCCGGACCCGGAGGGTGTCTTGACCTGGTTCCTGATCTTTCTGGCGATCGTCGCCATCGGTGGCATCACGATCTACAACTCGCTGGTCAAGCTCCGCGCGGCGTCGCAGGCCGCCTGGGCCGACATCGACGTTCAGCTGAAGCGCCGATGGGACCTGATCCCCAACCTCGTGGAGACCGTCAAGGGCTACGCGAGCCACGAGAAGGACACGCTGGAGGCCGTCATCAACGCGCGAAACCGAGCGATGTCAGCGAGTGGCCCGGCGGACAAGGCTCAGGCCGAGAACATGCTCACCGGAGCCCTCAAGTCCCTGTTCGCGCTTTCCGAGGCCTACCCGCAGCTCCGGGCAGTCGAGAGCTTCACGCAGCTGCAGGGCACGCTAAACGAGATCGAGGGCGCGGTGCAGAGCTCGCGGCGCTACTACAATGCGGTCGTACGCGACTACAACACCAAGGTCGAGCAGTTTCCGTCCGTAGTGGTGGCGAACGCGTTCCGGTTCCAGAAGGAAGAGTACTTCGAGCTGGACGACGAGACCCAGCGTGAAGCGCCGACCGTCAGTTTCGGCGATGGCGAGACCTGAGCCGGGTGCATCGGTCGTGAGATTCGCCTGCCCGCGCCGGGCCACGCTCTTCGCGCTCGCGGCGGGATTGCTGGCGGTGGGGTCGGTGCCGACCGTGCGTGCGGCGGTCGGGCACCGGGACGCGGGCCGCGCCGCCCCAACCATCCGTTCCTGGCATATCGAGGACTTCCACGCCGAGGTTCACGTCCAGCGCAGCGGAGACGTAGAGGTCGTCGAGACCCTCAAGGTCCGGTTCGAGGGCTCGTACAACGGGATCTTCCGGACGATACCGATCCAGTACACCACTCGCGCCAGCTTGAATTACACTCTGGGCCTCGAGGTTCTCGCGGTGGAGGACGGCTCCGGACGGGCCCTGCGTTACGCGATCAGCCGCGAGCGGCACTATCGAAAGATCAAGGTGTGGGTACCGGGCGCTACGGATGCGGTGCGCACCGTGGTCATTCGATACAGCGTGGACAACGCCGTGCGTTTCTTCGACGAGGACGACCAGGCGTGGGACGAGCTGTACTGGAACGTCACCGGGGACGAGTGGCCGGTCCCCATCGAGCGGGCCAGTGTCCGGGTGCGGCTCCCGGCGGCCGTGACCGGCGTGCGCGCGCGCGGTTTCACCGGTCGGTACGGTTCCACTGAGGAATCCGTGGATGTGGAGGTCGCCGACTACCTGGTGGACGTTGCCTCCACCCGGGGACTCGGGATACACGAGGGACTTACGGTGGCCATCGCCTGGGATTCGTTCATCGGCGGACCGGCCGGAGCGGCGGGCGAGCACCTTATCCGCAGGCCCACGCTCTGGGACCGGATCCGCAGTTTCTTCAGGAGTAACTGGCCGCTCCTGATTCCGCTCCTCGCCGTGTTCGTGATGCGACGCCTGTGGCTGAAGCACGGTAAGGACCCCGAACGACGACCGATCGCGCCCATGTACGAGCCACCGGAGGGCCTGACTCCATCGGAGGTCGGTGTCCTGGTGGACAACCGGCCGGATCTGCGGGACGTCACCGCGATGCTGGTGGACCTCGCCGTTCGCGGGTACCTGATCATCGAGGAGATCGAACAGGAGAAGCTCCTCGGTTTGATCAAGGAAACGGACTACGTGCTGGAGCTGCGCAGGGCTGGCGACGCCCTTTCGGATCTGAAGAGTCACGAGCGCAAGTTGCTGCGGGGAGTGTTCGGGTCACCGGCCGCCGGGGACCGGGTCCACATGTCCGACCTCGAAAACGAGTTCTACAAGGACCTGCCGAAGATCAAGGACCAGATCTTCGCCGAGCTCATGGAGCTCAAGTACTATCGGAGCCGGCCCGACCGGGTTCTCGGCTTCTGGGTCGTGGCCGCGATCGCGGTTGGTCTCCTGGTGGGCTTCGGAGGCACGGCGATCGGCGTCCGATTCGGCATGGCTCCCCTGACGACGATTCTGGCCGGAGTTCTTACCGGCGCCGTAGTGCTCGGCTTCGGAATCTTCATGCCGGCTCGAACCGTCGCCGGGACACGGGCGCTCGAGGCCGCGCTCGGATTCGAGGAGTTCCTCAACCGGGTCGAGTCGGACCGGTTCAAGCGCATGATCACTGGGCCGGAGATGTTCGAGCGCTTTCTCCCGTACGCGATGGCTCTCGGAGTAGAGAGGAAATGGGCCGCGGCCTTCGCGGACATCTACAAGGAACCTCCGGACTGGTATCACGGCAGCGGACGCCGCGGTTTCCACCCGACGATCTTCGTAAGCGACCTGTCCGGCATGACGCAGCACGCGGCTACTGCCATGACCTCGGCCCCACGGAGTTCCGGCGGTTCCGGCTTCTCGGGTGGAGGGGGGGGCGGTTTCTCCGGGGGCGGCTTCGGGGGCGGAGGGGGCGGCGCGTTCTGATCGATCCCGAACTGCAGCGCGAATGAGCCGCGGCATGTAGTTTGCTCGCACTGATGGCGGCACCCGCGACGGGTGCTTTCTCGATTACACTTCTGGGTTGTGTTATTGCATACGGAGGAAGTGATGTCACTCTTTGTAGGGAATAGAGCTCCGAACGCCCGCGTCCGAACGGCGCTCCTGGCAGGGATGGTCCTGCTCACGGCGTCGGCGGCTGGCGCCCAGACCGACGGATCGGAACGCATCTCCAGCGGAGTCGAGGGAGCGGCAAAGCGTTATTCGGCAAACGTCTACTGGCTCGCGGACGACGCGCGTCAGGGCCGCGGACTGGGTTCCGAGGGTCTGGCCAAGGCCGGCCTGTGGTTGGAAGAGCAGTTCAAGGATATCGGACTCGAGCCGGCCGGTGACGACGGCGGATATCGGCACGTGTTCGGCGTGCCCATCGCCGATCCCTCCAACCCGCACGCCCAGAAGGGTTTCGTCTACGCGTTCAACGTGATGGGGCGAATAAGGGGCAACGGCGAGCTGGAAGGCGTGGTCTTGATCGGGGCGCACTACGATCACCTGGGTTTCGGGGGGGAGGGCTCACTCGAACCGGATTCACGGGCCATCCACAATGGCGCGGATGACAACGCCTCGGGCACGGCCGCCCTCCTCGAGGCGGCCCGGCAGCTGCAGGAGCGTCGCGGTCAGCTGAAGCGTGACGTCGTGGTCATGGCCTTCTCGGCCGAGGAACGAGGTCTCGTCGGCGCGAGCAACATCGTGCGCACCCCGCCCGAGGGACTCGCGATGGAGGATGTCATCGCGATGCTCAACATGGACATGGTGGGGCGGCTGCGGGACGACCGTCTGTCCGTGCTCGGAGGGGATTCGGCGGAGGAGTGGGACGACCTGGTGGGCCCCCTCTGCGACCGCTACGGTTTCGAGTGTTCGATCGGCGGTGACGGTTTCGGGTCCTCGGATCAGTCCGCGTTCTTCGCCGCCGACATCCCGGTCCTGCACTTCTTTACAGGTACACACTCCGAGTATCACAAGCCCTCGGATGACGCGGACCTCATCAACGCCGAGGGAGCGGTGCGCGTGGCCTGGCTCGTCTCCGACGTGGCCGGCTCCGTGGCGAATCGCCCCGGTGAGTTGACCCTGGTGAAGACATCCGATGGACCGCAGCGGCGCATGGCGCTCAAGGCGCGCCTGGGCACGATCCCTGACTACGCGGGACCGGCGGACGGCTCGCCGGGACTCCTCCTGTCCGACGTAAGGCCGGACAGCCCGGCCGAGGCGGCGGGCCTGCAGCGAGGCGACGTCATCGTCCAGATTGGCGAGATGGAGATCGCCGGCGTACAGGACTACATGGTCGTGCTGTCCGAGGCCAACCCCGGTGACAGCGCGCCGGTCGTGGTAGTCCGTGACGGCGAGCGGGTCGAGATGGAAGTCACTTTCGGCGCCCCCCGGTAGGGGCGCCGCCGGAGCACCGGAATGCTGGCACTGAAGACGGTTCTATTCGCCACCGATTTCTCGGCTCAGGCAGACGCAGCGCTTGATCAAGCTCTGGCGCTCGCCGAGAAGCACGGAGCGGCTCTTCACATGCTGCACGCGGTCGTCCTGCACGCGGATGACCCGAACGACCCCGCGCACCACTTCCCGGATGCCGAGGAGATCCGGGTCCGCCTCGAAGAGATCGCCGAGGATCGGATGGCGAATCAACTGGAAACGAGTCGGGCGGAAGAGATCGGAGTGATCCGGGCGCAGCGTCGCGGAATGTCAGCCGCGCCGGTGATTCTCGAGTATGCGGAGGAGGTCGACGCCGACGTCATCGTCATGAGCACTCATGGCAGACGGGGACTGAGCCACGCTCTACTGGGTAGTGTGACTGAGGAGGTTGTGCGGCTGTCCTCGTGTCCCGTCCTCACGATCCGCAGCGGCGTGGGAACTGCAGCCCCCTCACGGATCGCTAACGTCCTGGTCCCGGTGGATTTTTCTCCGCACTCGGAGGTCGCGGCACAACACGCGACAGAGATCTGCCGGGCCTACGGGGCTCGCATGCACCTGCTGCACGTCTTCGAGCAGCCGGTGACCCCGGAAGTGTATCTCGGCGGCGGACCGTCCACGATCCCGGATTTCTGCGTGCTGGAGGGCAGCCTGCGCGAGGCGCTGCTAGGCGTGGCGACGCGGGCGGGAGCCGATGTAGAATCCGAGATTCGCGTTCGGGAGGGCTCCGCCGTCGGGGGCATCCTGGAGGTCGCGAGGGACATCCCGGCTGACCTGATCGTCATCGCGACGCACGGTCTGGGGGCCCTCGCGCACGTCCTGCTCGGCAGCGTGACCGAGAAGGTCGTCCGACGCGCCGATCGACCGGTGCTCACGGTCAAGACGTTCGGGAAGTCGCTGCTCGCGTGACCGACTCCGACGGAGGATTCGTGAAGGGAGACGGGCCGCGGACCGGCAAGGCACTGGGCACCCTGGACGCGCTGTACGAAAGCACCAGGGCTCTGGGACTTCACGCCTCGCTCGACGAGCTTCTGACAGAGGTACTCGGGCGCGGCCGGGAGCTGATCGGATTCGAGCACGGGGCGGTCCTGCTGGTCGACGAAGAAACCGGCAGGCTGGCGGTCGAGCAGTTCACCGGGTACGGGGAGCGGGCGCCCGATCTGTGGGGGGCATCGCTGGCCGTCGGCGAGGGCATCGCCGGGTGGGCGGCGGCGAACCGCGAAGCGGTGCGGGTGGGCGACGTCTCTCAGGATCCACGGTACAGGCTGGGGCACGGTGACGCGCGGTCGAACCTGGCGGTTCCGCTCATCGTTGGGAATCGCGTCACCGGCGTGATCCTCGTCGAGTCGGAGCGCCTGTACGCGTTCACACCGGAGCACGAGAAGCTCCTCACCGTTCTCGGCACTCAGGCCGCGTTGGGGATTCTGGCCTTTCATGCTCAGACTCAGCTGCGCCAGCGGATCGAGCAGTTGAGCGCCCTGTACCGGATCTCGAACCTGGCCAGTGGAGTGGGCGCGCTGGGCGCGACACTGAACTCCATGCTCGAAATCGCCGGCGAGGTCATTCCGCAGGGACAGTCGGCGATCCTCCTGCTCAACGACCAGGAGAAGACCCTGCGGCTAGCCGCCGGTCAGGGATACCAGGCCGCCGTCAAGTTCATGGAGATTCCGGTCGGTCAGGGCATCACCGGGCGGTGCGCCCAGACAGGCGTCACCCAGGTCGTGCATGATATCGAACACCTGGAGGACGATGAGGAGTACATCCCCGGCGTGCCGGGGGCACGAAGCGAAGTGGCCGTCCCCTTGATTGCGGACGGCACCATCATCGGTGTGTTCAACGCGGAATCGGTAGAACCGCACGCGTTCGGCGACGAGCACGTGCAGACGCTTACCGTGATCGCACGCCAGACGGCTGAGGTAATCCGGAGCGCCCAGCTCCTCGAGGAAACCCACCGGCTCGCCATTACCGACTCCCTGACCGGACTGTTCAACCGGCGGCACTTCAACCAGCAGCTTGAGGAGAACGTCAGACGGGCGGCGCGCTACGACGAGCCTCTGGCCCTTGTGTTCCTGGATGTCGACCACTTCAAGTCCGTGAACGACAGGTTCGGCCATCAGGCGGGCGACCGATGCCTGCAGGCCATGGCCCGCACACTGCGGGATAGCGTTCGCGACAGCGACCAGATCGCCCGCATCGGCGGGGAGGAATTCGCGATCCTGCTCATCCGGGCCGACCGCGAGCTGGCACTCAGTATCGCTGAGCGCCTGAGGACCAGAATCGACGACCTGATCCTGGAGGAGGACCCTCCCCTGCCCGTGGATCTGACTGCCTCGCTGGGCGTCGCGTTCTTCCGTGAAGATGGAGACGATCCGAAGTCCCTGTTGCGGTCGGCCGACCGGGCCCTGTACGCGGCGAAGCGGCTGGGACGAAACCGCGTCGTGCTCGCATCCGAAGCGGCCGCCGCTGAAGATCAGTCAGTCGGTTGAGCGTCCGGCCGTCGGCCGTCTGCCTCGCGATCGAAAGGAGCTCCCGTTGAGCGACACACTATCCTCCAGGCACTGCGTTCCCTGCCGCGGAGGCGTCCCGCCGCTGGCCGGGGAGGAGCTGCGCGCGCTGCAAGCCCAGCTTGATGGCGGGTGGCAGGTCGTGGAAGCGCACCACCTGCACAAGGTATTCTCGTTCCCGGACTTCCTGACGGCACTCGAGTTCACCAACCGGGTGGGCGAGCTGGCGGAATCCGAAGGCCATCACCCGGATATCCGCCTCAGCTGGGGCCGGGTCGAGATCGAGATCTTCACCCATAAGATCGACGGCCTCACCGAGAGCGACTTCATTCTGGCGGCTCACATCGATCGGCTGTAGACCCGGCCCGTGGATACGCTGGACATCCTCTTCCTGGATACCTGGTTCCCGGATCGGGCGCGTGGGAGTGGATCCGCCGTCGCCATCGCGGGCCTCGCCGGCGGATTGCGTTCCCTCGGACACCGGGTCACGGTTCTCCGGCCGCGCCGCCATATTCTGACGGCGGATCTGACCCGGGTGGCAGCCAACCTAGACCTTCGGTCCCGGGTGCCTCGCCTGCCGGCTGATCTGATCGTCGGCTTCGACCTGGACGGGTGCTTCCTCGCCGATTCGACAACTCCCTACGTGGTCGCTCTCAAGGGGGTGATGGCTGACGAGCTCCGGTACGAAGCTGGCTCGAACCGGACTCGTTTCCGCATTCTCTCGCGGCTCGAGCGGAGAAACGCGCGCCGGGCGGACCGCGTGATCGTCACCAGCGAGCACAGTCGCAGGGCGGCAACCGCTGCCTACGAGCTAGACCCCGAGCGAGTGGGCGTCGTCCCTGAAGGCATCGATCTAGAGAGCTGGTCCGGGCTGGGGTCCGGTTCCCCACGGACCGGGCGCCCACCTTCCATCGTCAGTGTGGCCCGCCAGTACCGGCGCAAGAACACCGCCGTGCTGGTGCGAGCGATGGCGGTCGTGCGCCAGTCGATTCCGCGTGTCCAGCTCAGAATCGTCGGCGAGGGGCCGGAGCTTCAACGTCTCAAGGCGCTCGCCACATCGCTGGACCTGGACGATACGGTCACATTCGTGGGCTCTGTGAGAGGCGTTCACGAGATCCGCTCCGAGCTGTGTCGTGCTGACGTGTTCTGTCTTCCATCGCGCCAGGAGGGTTTCGGCATAGTGTTCCTGGAGGCGATGGCAGCCGGCTTGCCTATCGTGGCCGCGAACTGTGCGGCGGTCCCCGAAACGGCACCGCACGGTGAGGTGTCGCTTCTCGTCGAGCCGGACGACCCCGAGGGCCTCGCGGCAGCCCTTACCCGCCTCCTGAGCGATGAGTCCCTTCGAGCCCGGCTCGTAGCGGCGGGCGCAGTCCGATGGCGGCGGTTCGGGTGGCGAGACGTGGCGATCCGGTTTCTGGAAGAGGCCGGCCGCGGCTGAACCTTGCTCCGGGGGCGGCGGCGGGACGATATTGGTCGCTTCGACCATTCCAGAAGCGGCGGGCCGAGGCTGACCTGCCGCTGTTCGTTTCACCGATCAGGAGGCAAACGAGCTGATGAGCGACAGCACGGGTTCGGCTCCTCACGCTGCCTCGCCCATTCAACCGGGCGATACTTCTTTCTTCGGACACCCGCGTGGCCTGGCCACCCTCTTCTTCACGGAGATGTGGGAGCGGTTCAGCTACTACGGGGGACGCGGAATCCTGATCCTGTTCATGACGGCTGCCGTGACCACCGGCGGGCTCGGCATGACCGCTGCCACGGCGGCCGCGATCTACGGGCTGTACACGGCCAGTGTCTATCTCTTCGCGCTCCCCGGCGGCTGGGTGGCGGACAGGTTGATGGGTCAGCGGGGTTCAGTGTTCTGGGGTGGTCTGCTGATCGCGGCCGGGAACTTCAGCATCGCGGCGCATGGAGCAGGTGGGATGGCGGCCTTCTACGCGGGTCTCGTCCTGATCGTCCTGGGCACGGGCCTGCTGAAGCCCAACGTGAGCACGATCGTGGGAGAGTTGTACCCGGAAGGTGGCGCACGGCGCGACGCCGGGTTCTCGATCTTCTACATGGGGATCAACATCGGCGCACTGGTCGCTCCCATTATCTGCGGCTACCTCGGCGAAAACGTCGACTGGCACCTCGGATTCGCGGCCGCCGGCGTGGGCATGGTCCTCGGCCTGATCCAGTACCGGCTGGGCTGGGGCTATCTCGGAGACGCAGGGAAGTTCCGAGAGGAGGCCCGTGCGGGGAAACCGCAGGCGGTCCGCCAGTTGCTGATGGGAATCGGGCTCGTCGGCGTGATCGCGATCGTAATCTACTTCCTCGGCTCCCGGGGCACGATCAACATCACGCTCGAGGGCACCGCGCAAGCCACCGGCGTGATCATCCTGGCAATTGCGGTCCTGTTCTTCTCTTCGGTGCTCGCTTTCGGCGGTTTGGACTCGGTCGAGAAGAAGAGGATCGGCGTGATCTTCCTCCTGTTCCTGGGCGCATCCATCTTCTGGGCCGGGTTTGAGCAGGCGGCCTCGTCACTCAACCTGTTCGCCGAGCGACTCACGGATCGGAACGTGTTCGGTTGGGAGGCTCCGGCCAGCTGGCTGCAGGCTATCAACCCGCTGTTCATCATCACGCTGGCTCCCGTGTTTGGCTGGCTCTGGGTGTGGCTCGACAGGCGGAAGTTGGAGCCGACGCTGCCCATGAAGTTCGGCTTCGGCCTGCTTCTCCTCGGGGTCGGCTTCCTGGTGATCGCGTGGGGGGCGACGTACACGGTCGAGGGCCAGCTGGTGAGCCCGGGCTGGTTGATCTCGACCTATTTCTTGCACACGTGCGGCGAGCTGTTCCTGAGCCCGGTGGGCCTTAGCAGCATCACGAAGCTTTCGCCGCCGAAGTTCGTGGGCCAGATGATGGGCACCTGGTTCATGGGCGCGGCGCTCGGCAACCTCATCGCGGGCCTGGTGGCGGGACAGTTCGAGACCCTTCCGCTCCCGCAGCTCTTCCTCACGGTGTCGATCAGCGTCGGCGTGGCAGGCGTGCTGTTCTTCCTGGCGGCCAGGCCGATCCGCCGGATGATGGGCGGCGTGCACTAGGCGCAAATTCTTCTTGGTCGGCGGCGCGAGCCGCTCGCTGGGCAGGATTCGGGAGGGCCGGTCTCCGGATGGAGGCCGGCCCTTGTCAAAGGTACCTCACGGGTGGCAATTCGTGGGGGAACAGGCACGTGAGAACTCCGGACAGGTGACGCACGGTGATCATTTCCAGTGGAGTACGGCCGTTCGACGAACGGGTCGGCGGGCTTAGGGCCGGCGGGCTGTATCTGCTGGCCGGCGCTCCCGGGACCGGCAAGCTGCCCTTCTTGCTGCAGTTTCTCGCGGCGGGCCTCGATGCGGACGAGCGCCTGGCCTTCCTCGGTGGATACGCGCCTGACGAGCTGTTCGAGCAGGCGAAACACTGGGGGCTCCCGGGACTCGAGCGGGCATGGAGACGGGGCCGGCTGAGCGTGCTGGGCTACCGCGGCGAATACCCGAGGAGGATCCTCAGTGCGTCGGATCCCGACGAGGCGTTCGGCGAGCTGACGGAGGTTCTGGAAGGACCGGTGAGCCGCTTGGCCGTCGATCCCGGGACTCTCCTGTGGGAGACCAGGGGCGGAACGGCCATGGCCGGCTCCTTTCTGCAGTGGCAGGAGACCTTCGGGGCGACCGTGGCGGCGACTGCGGTCACCGACCTGGACGAGAACCTGCCTCCCGCGACCGAGTGGGTCGTTCAGCGTGCCACCGGCGTGTTCCGTTTCGGTCGTCTTCGCAGCGGATTGCGGGAGCTCACCGTGTGCCGGATCCGGCCTCCGGTAGCGGACGCAAGCTCCATGACGCTCGAGGTGCGACCTGGAAAAGGTCTGACGGCGCCCTCCGGACAGCTGGACCGTCGAGCCGGGGACGTCGCCCACGCCGACCGACGCAGGCTGCTCCTCCTTCGCATGACCGAGGCGATGTCGACCGACGTGGAGGGCTGGCTGAGCCGGGAGTACGAGGTGCGAGAGACGAGGGATCCGCGGCAGCTGCCTTCCATGCTCGAAGCCGACCGCTGGGGCGGTGTCTGCATCTTCGTCGAGCGGTCGGGAATCGACTCGGCCATCCAGACGTGCCGGGCCGTCCGTCCGCTGGTCGCCGGGGCCCTAGTCGTTCTGTCTCGTGGGCAGTTGCGCTCGTCGGACCGGGCCCGGGCGATGGAGGCCGGAGCCGACGATATCCTCCGCCAGGACGTGGTCCTCAGGGAGCTCAAGTCTCGCTTCCGGAGGGCGGCAGCCTGCGTCGCGGGTGACCGCCAGGTGGCGGGAGACCCGTACAGGCCGAGACCGATTCGCGATCTGGTCGAGCCGGAGGAGTTTTCGGCCGAAGTCGGGGAGCGCCTGCAGTCGCCCTTACTCGGCTACCTGACCCTGGTCCTGGTGCCTGAAAGCGTCGGGCCGGACGTGGTGAGCGCTCTGCGGGGCAGCGTGCGGATCGAAGCCGGCGATTTCGTGGGTCTGGTCGATGGCGGCTACGGCGTGATTCTGCAGGATGCCCGCGGTAGGCACGCACGCATTTACATGGAGAGAGCCCTGCGCTCACTGGCGCCGTCGGCGGGCGCCCCAGAGGTCAGAATCCTCACCAGCCCGGAAGAAGCGGACGAGATCCGGGCGGCACTGGACGCCTGAGGCAGGCGCCCGGACGAGCGGACGCTAAGGATACGGGATGGAACTCGTCGATCTCCTGACAACGATCATAGCGGTCGCGACCGTGGTCGCCATCGCGTTGGGCGCGGTGGCATTTCTCACACGCAGGCTGACCCATGCCCGGCGATCGGCCCCCGAAGAGGACCCGGGGAACGGGCACTGGTACTTCGTGCGCTACGTGCCGGACGGAAGACCTGGCGAGGACACGTGACGCACCCCGTACTTGTCAGGTCGGGAGGCTGACGCGACCTTAGTCGCTCGCGTCAGCCGGGTCCACAGGGCCGGGTCCCACCGTAGCGGAGGTTGCGTTGGGCGATAAGGAAATCCGTATCGAGCTGGACAGCTCCGACCTAAGGGTCTTCACGCAAGCCCTCCTGAGGGATGTGCGGGCCCTCGACCACCTCCTGCACGGGGACCGGATCGAGTCCGGGGTGAGGCGGATCGGGCTGGAGCAGGAGCTCTTCCTGGTGGACGATATGTGGCGACCCGCCCCGGTTGCCGTCGAGGCGCTCGAGCGGATCGAGGATCCCCGTGTCACCAGCGAGATCGGCCGCTTCAATCTCGAGTTCAACCTGGAACCGCTCCTGTTCGGCGGTAATTGTCTCCGGCTGATGGAAAACCGGCTCAACGAGCTCCTGGAGTCGGTGCGCAAGACGGTCCGGGATCTGGGAGCCGAGGTGGTCCTCACCGGAATCCTGCCGACGCTCCGGAAGTCCGACCTGAGTCTCGAGAACATGGTACCGGCGGATCGCTACTACGCCTTGAACGACGCTCTCACTCGGCTGCGGGGCGGACACTACGACCTTCGCATCAAGGGCACCGACGAGCTCAGAGTCACGCACGACTCGGTGATGCTGGAAGCGGCTAACGCCAGTTTCCAGGTGCATTTCCAGGTGGGTCCGGAAGAATTTGCCCGCCTGTACAACATCGCGATGGCGGTGACTGGACCGGTGCTCGCCGCCGCCGTAAACTCGCCGCTCATGCTGGGGAGACGGCTGTGGTCGGAGACCCGGATCGCGGTGTTTCAGCAGTCCGTGGATACGCGAAACCCCATTTCCGAGGTCCGCGATGTGCCGGCCCGCGTGAGCTTCGGACGCGAGTGGATCAACGAGTCCGTCATCGAGATCTTCAAGTCGGACGTGTCCCGGTTCCGGGTGCTCCTGGGCCGCGAGATCGACGAGGACCCGTTCGAGGTGATGGACCAAGGCCGGGTGCCGAGTCTGAAGGCACTGCAGCTGTTCAACAGCACCGTCTATCGGTGGAACCGGGCCTGTTATGGCGTGGCCGACGACGTCGCCCACCTGCGTATCGAGAACCGTGTGCTTCCATGCGGTCCGTCGATTCGGGACGAGGTTGCGAACGCCGCGTTCTGGTTCGGCCTGTTGAGCGGTCTTGCCGAGGAAGTGGACGACGTGCGGCAGGAGATCGCGTTCGACTCGGTGTTCACGAACTTCCTGTCCGCCGCCCGCCACGGCCTCGAGGCACATCTTACGTGGTTCGACGGCGAGCCGGTGACGGCGCAGGAGTTGATCTGCGATACGCTGCTGCCGTTGGCCCGGAAAGGCCTGCAGCTACGCGGCATCGACGCCGCTGACATAGAGCGATACCTCGACACGGTGGAAGCTCGGGTGGACTCGAGGCGCACGGGCTCACGGTGGCAGCTTGGCTCGCTCGCCGACATGGGAGAGAAGGGCACGCTGGAAGAGCGCATGGCGGCGCTGGTCGCCGCCACGGTCGAACGGCAGCGGCACGGCCGCCCGGTGCACGAGTGGGGACGCGCGGAGCTGGACGAAGCGGGCAGCTGGAAACCGAGCTACCTGCGTGTCGAGCAGTACATGTCTACTGATCTCCTCACCGTGAACGAGGAGGAAGCCATCGACCTGGTCGCGAATCTGATGGACTGGCATCGCATTCACCACGTGCCGGTGGAGGACAACGAGCACCGGCTGGTGGGCCTGGTGTCCCACCGCCCCCTGCTGCGATTCCTGGCCAGCGACGAGGGTCGTCGCAACGAGGGCCCCATCCCCGTCAGCCGGGTGATGATCAGCGACCTCATCACGGTGGGCCCGGACGCGTCTACCCTCGACGCGATCGACGTGATGCGGGAGCACCGGATCTCCTGTCTCCCTGTGGTCAAGGACGGCCGACTCATCGGAATCGTTACCGAACACGACTTCATGCGCATCGCCGGGCAGCTTCTCGAGGAGACGCTGCAGGAGTGAGTCGAGCAGCAGACCTGTACCCTTCCGGACGAATCGGACTCGAGAGCAGCCGGGTCATCGGCCGCTTCGGGACCCCGCCCGGACCCCGCCTCATCTGCCTCGGGGGCTTACACGGCAACGAACCCGCCGGCGTGCTGGCTCTTCGGCGCGTCTTCAGGACACTGCACGACAGGACGCCTCCCTTCAACGGCCACATCGTGGGGATCGCGGGAAACATCGGGGCGTTGAAGGCGGGCCGGCGGTTCCTGAAGCGCGACTTGAATCGCGGCTGGAGCCCGAGGGGCATGGAACGGGCGGAGACCTCGCCGGAAGCGCCGGCCGAGGACGGGGAGCAGGCCGAGCTGATCGCCGTTCTCAGTGCCGAGCTCGAGGGAAACCGGAGCGATACGAGGGTGATCGACCTTCACACCGCGTCCGCCGAGGGTCCGCCGTTTCTCACCCTGGCCGATACGCTCCGGAACCGGGCGTTCGCGCGACGCATCGGCCTGCCGCTCGTTCTCGGAATCGAGGAGCAGATCGACGGCGCTCTGCTGGAGGTGATCAACGGATCCGGGCCGGTGACACTGGGAATTGAGGCTGGCCAGCACGACGATCCCGTTTCCGTGGACCACCACGAGCGCGCCGTATGGATGGCCCTCATCGCGGGTGGGCACGTGGCGGAGGACGACGTCCCCGAGGCCCGTGGCATGCGCGAGGCTCTGCGGGAGGCGGCCCTCGGCATGCCCGGATTCTTCGAGGTCCGGTTCCGGAGGCCGGTTGCCGCTGACGATGGGTTCCGCATGCGCCCCGCGTATCGAAATTTCCAGGCGGTGTCGGCGGGAGAAGTCGTCGCGGAAGACCGCGGGGGACCGGTGGCCGTGCCGGAGGATGGACGCATCTTCCTGCCGTTGTATCAGGAGCAGGGCGACGACGGGTTCTTCATCGTGCGCGAGGTGCATCCTGCCTGGCTTCGCCTGTCCGCCGGATTGCGACAGCTGCGAATCTCCTCGCTCGCTCGGTGGCTGCCGGGCATTCATCCGGCCCGGCGCCGCGCAGACGCCCTCATCGTGGACCGGCGTGTCGCCCGGTGGCTCACAGTCGAGGTGTTCCACCTGTTGGGCTATCGCAAGGCCCGTGTGACGGGTGGATGGTATGTCTTCAGGCGGCGCTCGCATGACAACCGGGTGCGTTCCTGAGCAGGCGGCGGGCCGTACCCTATCCCAGCGTCGCGCGAACGGCATCCAGGAGGGCCTGCAGATCTTCCTCCCCGTTGTAGACGTGTGGGGCCACGCGGACTGCGGTTCCCCGAAGCGACACCGAGACGGAGCGGGCCTCCAATGCAGGGCCCAGGAGCGATGGATCGACCCCATCCGGAAGGCGCAGGCCGAACAGGTGGCTTCCGCGCCACTTCTCGTCTTCGACTGTGAGACCAAGGCCAACGGCATCTGCGAGGGGACCGCGCGTGATAGCACGGCAGTATTCCTGGATCGCCTCCGGTGACCACTCCTGGATCCTACGAATCGCCGCTAGCTGCATGGGTACGAGAATGAAGTTCGATCGCTCGCCGACGTCGTACCGCGCCGCGGCGGGGCGATAGTCGTCCCTGTAGTCCCCGACGCGGCGGAAGTCGTCGCTTCCGGGTCGTGATGTCCACGTCTCCTCCAACGGCACGCCGTCGTCGAAGCGGCTCCCATACCACGCCAGTCCGAGACTGTACGGCCCCAGGAGCCACTTGTAGCCCGCGCACACCAGCGCGTCCGGCCGCAGGGTGGAAAGATCGAACGCCGCCGCCCCGACGGACTGTGTCCCGTCGACGACGAGAGCCGCCCCCACTTCCCTGGCTCGCCTTCCCACCGCCTCCAGGTCGAAGCGCGTACCGTCCATCCAGTGGTAGTGGGGCAGTGCCACGACGGACGTAGACGAATCAATCGAATCGAGCAGGGCCTCGTTCCAGGCCTCACCCCTCGAGCCTGCGGTATCGGGGGCCTGGACTGTCCGCAGGTCCACACCGCGGTCCGCGGCCAGGCGTCGCCAGGGATACACGTTGCTCGGGAACTGCTCGGCCAGAATCACGATACGAGACCCCGGTGAAGGAGCCAGATTGCGTGCGGCGGCCGTGATTCCGTAGGACACGGAGGGGACGATGGCGACTCGTCCGGGATCCGGGGCGCCGACCAGCGAGGCGAACGCCTCCCGCAGCCGGTCGCTGTCCCCGAAGAAGTCCTGCGGACCGATCTCGAATGGCCTGCGCTTGCGCCGAATCCCCTCGATCCCCGCCTCTTCCACGTCCCTAAGCAGCGGGGACATGAAGGCGCAGTTCAAGTAGTGGGCGCTCTCCGGGATGCGGAACGCGTCGAACTGACGGCGGAGCACGGCGCGCGGAGCCACCGTTTCGGTCACCGGTGGAGACTCACAGCGCCACCTCGCGGCCCTCCCGCGCCGACTGGTAGCATGCCTCGAGGACTTCGAGCAACCTCACCTGGTCCTCCTGGCTCGCGAGAGCCTTCTCGCCCCGCACGTGGCGCAGGAAGTCGCCCCATTCCTGGCGGTAGGAATCCGAGTACAGCTCGGATGGCGGCCGGTCGATCGGCGGGGTGACGTCCATCACGCCCGACTCGGTTTCCGTGAGAAGCTGAAGCGGATAAGAATAAGCCGAGCCGCGAGTCCCCAGAACGACTACCGTGTGGCGATCCTTCTCGTCGATGAGTTCCCACGTGACCTCCACGCTTGCCGACGTCCCGCCGGCCAGCGCCAGGTGTACTACGGCCGACGTCTCGACCTCACCTTCACCGTGCAACCGGGCACACAGACGCTCCACCACCGGATAGTCCAGAATCCACAACAGCACGTCCAGGGCCTGGGCGCCGAGATCCATCAAGGCCCCGCCGCCGGCGCGGGACGGATCGCGCCGCCAGCCGCGCCTCGGCCTTCGGGAGCGCCGGTTGAGCCAGTTTGATCGGATGTGCTGAACCGTTCCTGCTTCTTCGTTCGCCACGAAGTGCTTGATCGCCCTGAGATCGAACCTGTAGCGCAGGTTGTTCGCTATCATGAGCTCCCGGCCGGCTTCGGACGCCGCATCGATCAGTCGACGGGCAGTGGCCGACCGGGTCACGAACGGACGCTCGCACATCACGTGGGCACCGTGCGACAGGGCGGACAGGACGCCTGCCTCGTGCTCACTGGTGGGCGAGCAGATCAGCACCGCATCGAAATCCGCGGTCTGCGCGAGATCCTCCAGGGTGGGGGCCACAGCTTCCACCTGGAATCGCTGTGCGATGGTTCTGGCCTTCGACAGGTCGGAGTCGACCAGACCTGAGACGTTCAATTCCCCGAGCCGCTTGAGAATCGGGAGGTGGACGACCTGGGCCGCTCCACCAGCTCCCACTACGGCGACATTCACGGTTCGTGGCACGGCACGGGCTCCTTTCCCCCTCTGTCGTGAACCGTCAGAACCGGTAGGCAATACCCGCGTACACCGCCACGTTGCTGGCGGAGGTCACGAGCGTTCCCCGCACGTCCGCGTACAGGCGGAGGTGCTTGCCGGTATCGAATTGAAGGCCGGCGACACCGGATAGCCCGGCGGTAACCACCACGTCGTCGAGGAACGTGCCCTTAATGGCCGGGCCGGAGTCGTTCAGGATGTACAGGTCCGCGCCAGCCCCCAGGTATGGGGCTAGAGTTCGGTCGGCCAGTGTCCACTGCAGGTCGAAACCGACGATGTAGTAGTCCCGCTGCAGTTCTCCGAGGTCTATGCTGCAACCCGGCGGGTTGCACAGCGCCTCCAGGTTCCGCTCGAACCTGGCGACGGATTCATCTTCGATGTCCGCTTTCCAGAAGGCGAACCGGGGCACCACCCGCACGTATGGTCCTAGGAAGCCGAGGTCCGCACGCACGCCGAAGCCGACGGCTCCCTTGGCGTCCTTGGCGTTCGCCCACACCACGTCCACGCCGAGCGCCCGAAGCCCCAGGTTCTCGTAGTCGTATTCCTCCAGGTTCTGGGCGACGGCATCGCCGGCACCGAGCAGTGTTCCGACCACCAGTGCCGACCCGACCAGAAACCTGCGAAGTCGAGTCACGCCGGCACCCTCTGGAATACCGCTCATCCGTCGCCTCCTCCGTATACGTTTACGAGGACCGCACCCGGGTAGTACGTGGCCAGGATCTGCTCGAAGCTCTGGCCGGCCCGCGCCCGGCCGATGGCTCCCCACTGGCACATTCCGGCTCCGTGACCATAGCCGTGGCCGCGCACCTCCACCAGACCGTCCGGACGGTCCACGAGCGAGAAGTCGGTGGAGTTCAGAATGCGGCCCTCGTGCGCGAGCACACGTCGAATGTCCAGCCGACTGAGGACGAATTCCAGTCCGGCTCCCCGAAACGCCACGTCCCTGACCCGGCCGCTCACCGTCCGACCCAGGATGTCGAGACTCTCGACCGTGCCGAAGTCGCTCGCGGGAGTCCCGAAGTGGGCCGCGAGCCCTGCCCTCGACAGCTGGTCGAACTCGCTGCGGGACCACACTACGCTCCACTGGTACCTTGGAGACTCCGCGCAGTAGTCGGATCCGTCGGGTCGCTGATCCGGGACCGATTGCAGATACGGCGCCGGGTCACGATCCAGTACCTCCTCGATGGCCGCGGTGTGGCCACCGCAGGTGGAGTGATAGTACGCCCGGATGGGATGACCCTCGAACACCAGTATCTGCCCCGCTGTCCGCCGCACCCCCAGGGTGGACTCGTGGCGCTCGGCGGCCAGGCCGCCGTACACCTGGTCCTCCACGCCGCCGAAGAGGTCGAAGCCTGACTCGGAGTGTCCGCCGAGATGCGCCACCGCGTACGTGCGAGCCGCCACCGCCTGCGCTTCCACAGCCGCCAGCTCGCGGATCTCGCGGGGGCCGATCTCGAGCGGCACTACTCCCAGGAGATAGTCCTCCAGCGGCAGCTCGTTTATCGCAGTCACTCGACCGTCACCGGCCAACCTCACTTCCGCGGAACCACGATACGGCCGCCCGTCCACGTACACCGGGTCGTCGGCACGGACTGGATACGCGTGCACGGAAGGAACGCGGGGGACGGCACCCGAAAGGTCACCCGCAAGACGAAGGACCGCGCCGTCCGCGCTCGCGATCAGGAGATCAGCGGGCGCCAGCTCACCCGCCGGCTGGCCGGTCAGAGCGTCTTCGAGCCGCAGTCCGCCGGGTGAAGACAGGGTCACCTTTTCGCGAGCCACGGCGACGCCAACGCGAACTAGCGGGCCTCCGGGCCGGCTCGCGGCCCCCTGCATTCGCGTACCGACGCCGTCAGGGACGGGAGGCGCACCGGTGGGTTCGACCGCGACTTGCCAGCAGACGAGGGGAAGGCCGATGAGGAGGCCAAGCGAGGCGCGGGCGGACCGACCTGCCCCGGACGACCGATACGCCGAGGTCATCGGCCCCAAGCGGCCTCGAGCCCCAACGGAAGCACGGGAAGCAAACGGGCTCCGCCGATCGTACCGGTGGGCACGTGGCTCCGATCCACGCCGGGAGCCGACCGAACGATCCGCTCGACTTCCGCCCTGAGATCGTAGTCGTCGGCATCCACGATCTTTGCCTCGATGATCGTTCCGGGTGCCAGGTCGACGTCCCCCTCGATCAATGTCACCCCGTCCACGTCGTCGGCCTGCCCCCAGGTACGCGCCACCGGAGTCTCTCCACCCTCATCGACCATCGCCTCGACCCGTCGCCCCACCATGGCCGCCAGCCCGTCGGCGCTGATGCCACGCTGCACCTCGAGGAGTTCCTCCAGGCGCTCCCGACCGACCTCTTCAGGCAGGAAATCGGCCTCCATCGCCATGGCCCGCGTCCCATCCTGCGGCGAGAACGCGAAAGCCCCGAGGCGATCGAACTCCACGTCCTCCATGAATCCGAGAAGATCGCGGAAGTCGTCCTCCGTCTCGCCTGGAAAGCCGACCATGACGGTGGTCCGCAGGGTCAGGTCGGGAATCGAGCGGCGCAGCCACGCGATCTTCTCGCGAAGCCGGCCCTGGCGCTCGGGCCTCCGCATTCGCTGGAGGACGGCATCGCTGGCGTGCTGGATCGGCATGTCCAGGTAAGGTACGACCCGGCTTTCCGTGGCCATCAGATCGACCAGCGGCTCCCGCAGGCCTGCCGAGTAGATGTACAGCAGACGAAACCACTGGATACCGGTCTCGTCGAGCAGACGGCGCAGGAGGGACGTGATATCCGTCCCGTCTTGCAGGTCGCGCCCGAAGTGGGCCAGGTCCTGTGCCACGAGGTTCATCTCGACGGCTCCCTGCGCCTCGAGCCGCTGCGCTTCGGCGACGAGTCGATCGGTCTCGAACGACCGGTGCTTCCCCCTCCACAGCGGGATCGCACAGAACGCACACCCGTGATCGCAGCCCTCGCTGATCTTGAGGTAGCGAACGTGCCGGCGGTCGGTGAGCGGAATCCGTTCACCGGGGTGCCTGGCACGAGCGGGGTCCAGCAGGCCCAGGCGCTCCAGCTCCGGTACCAGCCGGTCCATGTCCCGCAGGCCCACGAAGAGGTCGACCTCGGGCAGGGCGGGTTTCAGCTCGTCACGGTACTGCTCGACCAGGCACCCGACCGCGACCACGGCTCGGCACCGTCCGTCGTCCTTCAGGCGGCCCATCTGGAGCAGCGTATCGATCGACTCTTCCTTGGCCGCGTCGATGAACCCGCACGTATTCACGAGGATCACTTCGGCCTGGGACAGGTCGGAGGTGTGGATGGCCCCCTGGTCCACGAGGGCAGACAACATGCGCTCGGAGTCGACCGTGTTCTTGTCACAGCCCAGGCTGACCAGACCGAGCTTCATGGGCGGGCCGTTCAGCCTTCGAACACGTCGGTGCCCTCGGGGGGAACGAACTCGAACACGGAATCCGCGATCGCGTCGTTCGGCCGGAGCTCGTCCAGGATGACGGTTCGCAGCGTCTCGTTTTCCTCGAGAATCTCGAATCGGCGCACCAGGAACGAGTCCTCGTCCACCCACACGCGAACACGCCGATAGGGAGACTCGCCGGTCGGGGTGAGGACGATCTGCCAGGTAGCGTGCCCTTTCACCTCCTCAGAGCCCTGAAGGACCGCGTCGTAGGCGGTATCGGCTTCCTCGAAGATGCGGCCCTGCAGGTCGACCATCCCGGCGCCGGTCACGTTCGCGTCGATCGCCGACCGAATGACCTGACCGGGATGTGTGCTCGGGTAGTAAAGCCACAGATACTGGCCGTCGGCCACGATCACGTCCCCTTCCGGATCCGCGAAGTCCATCTTGAAGCGGCCCGGTCCCTTCTGGTACCACGATCCGCTCCCGTCCCTCCGCCGCCCCAGCAGAGGGACCTCGATCGTCTGTTCGAAGACGGCTTGCATGGACGTGAGGCCGTCGTACGCTTCCCTCGCCCGGTCAAGCAGGACCTGCACATCCGGCGCAGCCGTGTCGGCTTCCTGGCCCACCGTCTGCCCGGGGAGGAACAGGAGAAGGGGCACCACGACTGCCACCCGAAGCCCTCCGACGCCCGGCACGCTTCTCGTGATCGTATGTCGCAGCTGGCTCACTTCCCCTCCCCGTTTTCGGGCCGTGTGACCTGTCGTCCGGCCCGTATCTACCCGTGCGCGTCCGATGCCGTTCCGAGGTTCCCGTGTTCCGCTCCCGCCCCTTCCCCCTCCTCGGCGGCCACCGAAGCGGCGTCCGCCGCCTCGGCGAGCAGATCATCTCCGCGCAACACCGAGTCCAGCTTGACGAGCGAGACCAGTACCTCGCGCGGCCGGGATCCGTCGGGCGGCCCCAGCACCCCGACCTCGTGAAGCTGGTCGATGATACGTGCCGCCCGGCCATATCCTATCTTGAGACGGCGCTGCAGAAGGCTGGTGGACCCGGCACCGTTGTGGATCACGATTTCCGCCGCCTTGCGGAAGTAAGGGTCCCAGTCGGCCATTACCTCGTCGCTGACGTCGACCTGGCTCTCCTCGAGCTCGAGTTCCCGGACCTCCTCGAGGATGTCCAGTTCTTCTGACTCCCGCTCGGCCCGCGCGGCCGCCCGCTCCCTGTACCAGGCAATCAGGCGCTCCGTCTCCTCAGTATCCAGAAACGCGCCCTGAATCCTGTGTGGATCCGACTCGGCGGGCTCCAGGAACAGCATGTCACCATTGCCGAGGAGGCTCTCCGCCCCGTTCTGGTCGATGATCGTCCGGCTGTCGGTCTTGGAAGCCACGCGGAACGCGATCCGGCACGGGAAGTTGGCCTTGATCAGTCCGGTGATGACGTTGACGGACGGACGCTGAGTGGCCACCACAAGGTGGATTCCCACCGCTCGAGCCTTCTGGGCCAGTATGGCGAGCGGCGTCTCCACCTCACCCTGTACGGTCATCATGAGGTCAGCCAACTCGTCGATCACGAGCACGATGTAGGGCAGCGTGCCCTCCTCATACGTCCCTTTGCCCCACCCCATGGGACGCTCGAGCTCATCTCCGGCGCGAATCCTCCGGTTGAGCTCCACCACGTTCCGAGATGCATTCGCGGACAGGAGCTTGTAGCGCCGTCCCATCTCGTGCACCGTCCATCGGAGCACGGACGCCGCATCGTTGTTGTCCGTGACCACCGGATGGCGGAGGTGCGGCAGATCGTTGTAGACGATCAACTCCACCATTTTCGGGTCGATCATCAAGAGCCTGAGATCCCGGGGCGAATACCGGTAGACCAGGCTGGTGACGATGGTATTGATGCACACCGACTTGCCCGACCCGGTAGCCCCCGCGATCAGCAAGTGCGGCATCCTCGCGAGGTCCGCCGTGTACGGATTGCCGTCCAGGTCCCGCCCCAGGCCCAGGGGCAGAGCGCCCCTGTACTTCTGCCAGCCAGGAGATTCCAGGATCTCCCGCAGCTTCACGATCTCCGGCTCGGGATTCGGCACCTCCACTCCGACCGCTCCCTTTCCCGGAATGGGAGCGACGATGCGGACCGATGGGGCCTTGAGGGCGAGGGCCAGGTCATCCGCCAGCGCCGCGATCTGACCTACCTTCACTCCCTCCGCCGGAATGACCTCGAACTGTGTGACGACCGGCCCCGTCGTCCACCCCCCGATGGTCCCTTCGACTCGGAAGGTGGCGAGCTTGTCGACGAGGATCTGCCCGAGACGCTCGAGCTGGCCGCTGGCCAGCCCGGCTCCGGTGCGCGTGGGCAGCTTCAGAAGGTCGAGGGGAGGCAGCTCGTCATCCGACGGATCGCCGTATTCGGGCAAGTGCGGCATCGCGTCCGAGGGGATTTCCGCCGCACCATCCGCGTCCTCCTCGCGCCCGGTCTCCGGCTCCGCGACGGCCTCCACTTCCACGTCTTGCTCCGCCACTTGCTCCGCCACGGCAGACGGCTGCTCCCACAGAGACGAGTCGGGGCCTGAGGCGGCCTCGCGCGCCCGCCAGGCCGCCCACCACCGGACAGCCATTCCGCCCACGGCCTGGAGCCCCCTCCAGGTCACGCGGATCAGCCAGCGAACGCCGCGGCCGACCAGCTCCGCGGCCCGGTGCGGAGACACTCCGAGAGTGAGCACGATCAGAGCGGCTACGAACGCCGCGACGATCAGCTGCGCGCCCAGGGTCCCGAAAGCACCCGCCAGGACCCCGGCCGTCGCCTGGCCCAGCCACCCCGCCCCGTCTCCGCTCCCACCCAGGGCCTGACCGAGAAGCCACCAGCCAGCCGGGACCAGGAGCATCGCGCCGACCAACAGGACGGACCACCGGACGGCCGTCTTCTGGTCCATGGTCCCGAAGCCCCACAGAGCCCAGACGAAAGCAGGCAAGGCCACGAGGATGGAGGACACGCCGAACACGGTGTTGAGACCCAGGCTGAGGAACTCGCCGGCGGGCCCGATCAGGTTCCCGGATTCCGCCCGCCCGGGCAGCAGTTGTGGTACGAGCGCGAGCGTGACGAGCACGCCCAGTGCGACCAGCCCCACCCCGAGTGCCTCCCGACGCTGCCGCTCGTTCACGGTCGCCGACCTTGTGGCGCGGGCCACCCGACCCTCATCACCCTGCCTCCCGCATACGCTCCAGGAAGTGAGTGTCCACGTTTCCGGCGACGAATTCGGGGTGCCGGAGCACCTCCCGCAGGAACGGGATCGTGGTCTTCACTCCCTCGATGATGAACTCCTCGAGGGCCTGATATGCCCTCCCCAGTGCTTCCTCCCGGGTACTTCCGTAGGCGATCAGCTTTCCGAGGAGCGAATCGTAGAAGGGTGGCACCGAGTACCCGGCGTAGACGTGCGTATCTATGCGGATTCCGGGTCCTCCCGGCGCATGAAACGCGGTGATCCGACCCGGGGAGGGGCGGAAGTCGTGCGCGGGGTCCTCGGCGTTGATCCGGCACTCGATGGCATGACCCGAGAGCTTGGGTGGGCCTCCGATGCGTTCACCGGCGGCGGACCGGATCTGCTCCTTCACCAGGTCCACACCCGTGACCATCTCGGTGACGGGATGCTCGACCTGGATGCGGGTGTTCATCTCCATGAAGAAGAAGTCCCCGCTCTCCGCGAGCAGAAATTCTACCGTTCCAGCATTCGAATAGTCGATCGCACGGCCAGCCAGGATTGCGGCCTCTCCCATGGCCTGCCGCGTCTCCGGCGTGATCGCCGGGCTGGGCGATTCCTCGATCAGCTTCTGGTGCCGCCTCTGAATCGAGCAGTCCCGCTCGCCGAGGTGAATCAGGTTGCCGTGCTGGTCCCCCATGACCTGTATCTCGACGTGGCGCGGACGCTGGACGAAGCGCTCGATGTAGACGCGCGCATCGTTGAAGGCCGCCGCTGCTTCGTTCCGGGCCATCGTAAACGTGTTCTCGATCACATCGGCCGACTCGGCCACGCGCATGCC
>JBDGXI010000281.1:0-3208 GCA_039584685.1 Gemmatimonadota bacterium
TCGAAATCTGAATCGTGGTGCGTCGTACGCGATGATGCCGAATGGATGTTTGGACCCCGCAGATCTCCCGTGCTCCTGGCTTGACACTTGACAAAGGCTTGCTCATGGATGTCCATAATCCTCGGATTGTAGAGCACTCCTCGTAACTCTCGGAAAGGGATAGGGGCGACGAATCGGCAACCCTTCCGCCGTGGTGACGTCCGGTGGGGGAGAGTTCCAGCTTATACTGTCGCGATGAATCCAGAGCCCGGCCAGAGCCTGCTGCACTACCGCCTCGTCGAGCAGATCGGCGAGGGGGGGATGGGCGTCGTCTGGAAGGCGCTCGACACGACGCTCGACCGCGACGTAGCGATCAAGATCCTGCCGCCCGCTTTCACCGACGAGCCCGACCGGCTGGCGCGCTTCGAACGCGAGGCCAGGCTGCTCGCCTCGCTCAACCATCCGAACATCGCCGGGATCTTCGGCCTGCACGAGGAAGGCGGGCAACGGTTCCTCGCGATGGAGCTCGTCCCCGGAGAAGACCTCGCGCACCGTTTGGAGCGCGGGCCGATCCCGACCGCGCAGGCGCTCGATATCGCGCGTCAAATCGCGGAAGGACTCGAGGCCGCGCACGACCAGGGTGTGATCCACCGCGATCTAAAGCCGGCCAACGTGCGGCTGACGCCCGACGGCAAGGCCAAGGTGCTCGACTTCGGGTTGGCCAAGGGGCTCGACGCGTCCGGTACGAGCGACGACCCGTCCACATCTCCAACCATCACCTCGCTGGGTACGGTTGCCGGAGTGATCCTCGGCACCGCGGCCTACATGAGCCCCGAGCAGGCACGCGGGCACTCCTCCGACCGGCGCGCCGACGTCTGGTCGTTCGGTGCGATGTTCTACGAGATGTTGGGCGGCGGCCGGGCGTTCGAGGGCGACACGATCTCGGACACGCTCGCGGCCGTGTTGCGGGTCGAACCGAACTGGGGCGACATTCGCGACGACGTCCCACCGCTGGCCCGGCGCGTGCTGCGGCGCTGTCTCGTCAAGGATCCTCGGCGTCGCATGCAGTCGATTGCCGAGGTCCGCGCGCGGCTCGAGGACGCGATCGCCGACCCGTCGGATGCCGCCAGCGGGATTGGGATTCCGGTGACGGCGGGGGGCGATGCCGCGCCGGTTCGCAGCTCGCGCCTGCCCTGGATCGTCGCGTTCATCGCCATCGGCGCTCTCGCGGGCCTGTTGATCTCGCAGCAGCTCTCGAAACCGAACCCGCCCCTCGTGCTGCGCTCCGAGATTGGCATGTCGGCGTCCGTCACCGACGTCGGGGGCGCCAACCTCCACATGCTTTCGGACGGCCACAGGATCCTGTTCGCCGGCGGCGAGGCCCGCCAGCGGCAACTCTGGCTGAGAGATCTCTCCGAGATCGAGTCCCGGGCGTTCGCCGGGACCGACGGCGCGCTCCTGGGAACGGTTTCACCGGACGAGCAGTGGTTCGCGTTCTTCGCCGATAACCAGTTGAGGAAGATCTCCGTCAACGGCGGCGCACCGATTTCCATCGCCGACGTCACGGTCAATCCGCGAGGGGCGAGTTGGTCCGACGACGGGTACATCTACTTCGCTCCGGGCACATACCACGAGATCCTGCGGGTCCCGGAGGACGGCGGCGAGCCCGAGACGATGTCGAGGCTCGACATCGAAGCCGCGCAGGTGACCCGTGTAAACTCGCATCGCTGGCCGACGATCCTCCCCGGCAACCGCGCCCTGTTGTACCTCGCGGGCAACGCGGGCGACTTCGCGGATGCACGGATCGAGGTCCGCGATCTCGAATCGGGGGCCGTCCAGGTGCTGCATCAGGACGCGCTGTTTCCGCGGTACCTGAACGAGGGGGCGCTCAACGTCATGGGCTTCGACGTCGAGACACTGACGGTGACCTCTCCTCCGAACGCCATCGTCGACGGCGTGATGCACTCGTTCGGCAACGGCGGCGCGCAGTACAGCGTGTCGGACAACGGCACGTTGGTGTACCTCCCGGGCGGCGGCCTCCAGGTGGAGATCGAAATGCTCGAAGTGGCGCCGGGCGAGACACCGGTCAAGTTGGCCGGACCGGGTGCATTGTTCCACCCGCGCTACTCCCCGGACGGGAAACTCATCGCCTACACGGACGGGCTGGGCGTGCTGAGTGACATCTGGATCTACGACACCGAACGTGGGATCCACACTAGGTTGACGCTCGACTCCAGCGCGATGGACGGAACCGCCGTGTGGAGCCCGGACGGTAAGTCGATCACCTTCTCGTCGAACCGTGACGGACGGGCGAGGAACCTCTACCGCCGCCCGGCCGACGGATCCGGTGCGGCGGTGCGACTGACCGAGAGCGATCAGGGCCAGGTTCCAACGTCGTGGTCGCCCGACGGCCGGATGCTCCTGTTCATGGAGTCGACGGTCGACAACTCCTTCGACATCGCCCTGTTGCGGTTCGACGAAAACGGCGTCCAGGTGGGAGAGCGCGAGTTGATCGTGTCGTCTCCGGCAGACGACGTACACGCCGTGTTCTCGCCCGACGGCCAGTTCATCGTCTATGGCAGCCGGGAGTCCGGAGAGGATCAGGTGTACCTACGCACCGTCGCCGGATCGGGCCGCTGGCAGATCTCGGACGACAGCGGCATCGCGCCGAGGTGGGGCCGTGACGGGAAGCGCATCTACTACCAGAGCAGCGCGGCCGAGGAGATCAAGGTCGTCGATTTCTCGGTCCGCGATGGAGCGCCGGTGATCGGTCGGCCCCGGACCGCGCTTGAGCAACGGGTGGCCTTCGTCCAGACCATCAGCGCCACCTTCGACATCGACCCCTCGGACGAGACGATCGTCATCATGGGCTCGATGTTCGACCGGGGGGACCGCCCGAATCCGATCTTGATCCAGAAGTGGACCGACGAGCTCGAATAGAGGCCAGGGCTACCCTTGTTCGCTTCTACGGTCACGACGACGAACTTCATTGCACTCTACCGAACGGGTTGAACGATGGGGTATTCCCGGCGCTGGCAAGCGACGTGAACCAGGTGTCCACGGGGGTGTCCATACTCCTCGGACTGTAGAGCACCCCTCGTACTCCTCGTAAAGGGAAAAGATGGGATGAAGCGGCTGGCCCCGCTCCACGTGGTGGCCCAGACTGGGCCCCACACAAGTTAAACGCGGTCAATGCCGCAGAGGAGGAGGCCAGCCGTGGAGCATATTG
>JBDGXI010000104.1:0-7522 GCA_039584685.1 Gemmatimonadota bacterium
GCGACCTGTGAGCGAAGGACCGGCACGGCATCGTAGCGTGGGAAGTAGCTTCGGTCGTCGACGAGGTGCCTCAGGTCCAGCGCCGCGATCTGGCCGTCCCCTCGCGTATCAAGGCGATCGCGATGATGGAGCCCGTGCTGGCCTCGGTCCCGACGTGGGAGGACTTTCCGGCCGATTTCGTAGATGCCTTCCGGGGCTTCCGTACTGCGGAGGTCGGCTGGGACATGCTCGTGAATCAGAACATGTTCATCGAGGGTGTCCTTCCGGCAGGTATCGTCCGCGATCTCACGGAAGAGGAGATGAACGCGTACCGCGAGCCGTTTCTCGATCCAGCCGATCGAAAACCGGTGTGGCGCTGGCCTAACGAGCTGCCGATCGCCGGCGAGATCGGCGAGGGCATCGCCGAGTGGTACGCTCGAGAGTGCCAACCATGAAGTAGGACGGACACGTCTTAGCGTACCGCGCCTACGACCCCACTCGGCTCTCCAGCTCCTCCAGCCAGTTCAGCACCACCACAACGCGCTCCAGCGACCGGTCCTGCTCGGGACGCCGGACCATCAGGAATCGCTGCCCGTCGGGGGTCACGTCGTAGAAGCGTCCGAAAGGCATCCACGCTTCGACGAACGGTCCCCGGAACAGCTCCACCGGTCGGCCGAGCCGGACATCCTCGCCGGAGACGCTCACCGACACCGACATCACGGCCGCCTGGGCCTCCACCTGATGCAGATAGAACAGCTCCGCGCCGTCTCCGTCCCAGGCTGGACTGCTTCCGCCGGCCGTGGAGACCAGGAGCCGCGTCCGGCCCTCCGGGAAGTCCGAGAGGTAGACCTCGTCCCGACCGGACTCGTTCGAGGTGTACGCGAGCCAGCGGCCATCCGACGAGATGGCCGGGTGGTACTCGTCGGCCTGGGTGGCGAGGAAGGGCCACGGGTCGGATCCCTCAGCCATCGGCAGTACCCACAGGTCGTGGTTGATGCCCTCCTCGCTCTGCTGGAACAGCAGAAGGGAACCGTCCTCCGTGAAGGAGTAGGGCTGCTGCCAGTTGGATCCCTGGGCGTGCGTCAGCGCAACCGGGGGCCCGGAGCCTTCGATCCGGCGCGAGTACAGCCCGACCCACTGTTCTCCCTCGATGAGTCCGCCGCCCGTGGACACGACGTTTCGGCCGTCCGGGGTCCATACGGACCAGAAGTTCTGCATGGAGTCCGCGGTGATGAGCGACATGGTCCCGCGCTCGAGGTCCGAGACCCACACCATGCCGTTGAAGGAGGCTTCGCCCGCTACATTCCTCGGGTCGTTGCTCCAGAACACCACGCGCCTGCCGTCCGGAGACAGCCGGGGCCCGAAGATGGTCCCGCGTCGCGCGGCCTGTGCCTCGTCCTGCGACAGCCGAATGATCTCGGTATCGCCGCTCCGGTCCGCCCACACGAGCTGCTGCCGGAGCTCGGTGGCCTCGCTCCCGGCCAGGTACACCAGCGTGCCGTTGGCGGAGACCGCGAAGTGGGCGATGGTCGGCTCCACCGGGAACTCCACCTGCGCGTCCTGGACCACGCGCACGGGTGTGCCCTCAATCGCCACCGCATCGAGGTCGAACCGGACCGCGAACAGCCCGCCGGTCTGCGAGTACAGCAGGTGCCCGGTGGGCAGATACCGGACCACGCCGCCTCCCGAGAACAGGGTCGTCACCTCTCCGGTGCTGAGGGAAACCACCGACACTCCGACCGAGTGGCCGCTTCCGTTCGCGGAGGTGAAGAGAACGTGATCGCCGTCGGGCAGCAGGGTCGGGTACAGGAGGAACATGCCTTCCGTGTCCCCTGGCGCGAGTACCGTCTCCGGCTCACCGCCGTCGGCCGAGATCCGTGACAGCCCGAAACTGTTCTCCGCCGTGGCGCCGAACACGATCGTGCCGTCCGCGCTCCAGTGGCCCCCGTGCATCTGCTCCGCGGGAGTGAGGGTGACCATCGTGCCGTCCGAGAGCCGCACCTTCGCGAGCTGGCCGTCGGCCACGAAGGCCAGCCACTCTCCGTCGGGAGAGAAGAAGGGGCTGTGCGCGCTCTCACCGCCGGGCACCGGGGTCGCCGTGGACGAACCCAGGTGGCGCAGAAAGATCTGGCCGATGCCTCCGTCGCCGGCCACGTACGCCAGCTGCGACCCGTCGGGAGAGAGAGCCAGCGCCGGGCTGGGCGCGTGGCCGGTCACCGCCAGGGTCCCGGTCGGGATGGCGAGGCGATATACGTCCGGCGTCCCGGGGCCGGAGGGTACCGAGCCCCTCCAGGGGGCCCACGCGAACAGCAGGGCACCGAGGGCGACGACGGCCATCGCTATCGCCAGGCCCTTCCACGTTCGGTCGCCGGTGGACCGGGCCGCCGGGGCCGCGGGAAACGAGACACCCGAGATCATCGGGTCGGAGGACTGCCGGAGCGCCTCCCCGAACGCTTTGGCCGACGCGAACCGGTCGGCCGGCAGCCGGGCCAGCGCCTTGTGCACCGCCGCGTCCATCGCCGGGGTGACGGTCTCGCGGCCCTCGCGCAGGCTGGGCACGGGCTGTGTGAGCACCTTCGCGATGATGGCCTGTGCGTTCGGCCCGGAGTGCGGCGGCTCCCCGACCACCATCTCGTAGGTGACGCACCCGAGGGCGTAGACGTCGCTCCGACCGTCCACGTCCAGCGACCCGCTCGCCTGCTCCGGGCTCATGTAGTGCGGCGTCCCCAGCGACAGGCCGGTCTCCGTGAGCTTCGTTCCCCCGGCCTCCGAGACGGCCCGCGCGATCCCGAAATCCGCGATCAGAGCATGACCGCCCGACAGCATGATGTTGGCCGGCTTGATGTCGCGGTGCACCACGTCGCGATCGTGCGCGTAGGACAGCGCGTCCGCGACCTCGCTCGCGATGCTGACCGTGTCCTCGATCGAGAGCTGGGTCTCCCGGTCCAGGCGATCGCGCAGGCTCTCCCCTTCGACGTACGGCATGACGTAATACAGAAGACCGTCCGCCTCACCCGAGTCGTGCAGCGGCAGGATGTGGGGATGCGTGAGACCGGCGGCGATCTCGATTTCCTTGAGGAAACGCTCCGGGCCGAGGACGGCAGCGAGCTCCGGATGGAGAACCTTGATGGCCACCTGGCGACCGTGCCTCAGGTCGTCGGCCAGGAAGACCGTGGCCATGCCTCCGCGGCCCAGCTCGTGCTGGACCGTGTACCGGTCAGAAAACGCCGCGTTTAGCTGATCGATCATCGAGAGCCCCGTTTCGCCGATCGTCGCCGGGAGAGAACAGATCCCAGGACCAGGCACCGTGCGGGAGTACGCACAGGGTAGGTACGTGCCACTGACCGAACAAGTGCGGCAGGAACCGGCATCTGCCGCTCGAAGCTGCTGTTGCCCTGCGGCGTTGCCGCCGCTATCGATTTGGGCGGCATGCTGACAAGAACTCTCCTCATCGCTATCGCCGTGCTGGTGGCCGCCGGCACCTGGCGCCTGGCGCGCTGGTACTGGCGCCCTCGCCTCGCCCTCCCGGACGCTCTTATCCTGGAGAGCGCAACCGACGGAGTCCGGGTATTCCTCGATGTCCGCAACGAGGGCGCCGGCCGGAGCCGGGGCTGCCGCGCGATCCTCATCCGATGCGAGAAGCAAGAGTCCAGCGGGTGGGTACGCATCGAACCGAAGCGCGCTCTGGACCCGGGGGATCCGAACGGCCCGAACGCGGGTATCCCCTCGCGTGACTCGGCCCGGATCGCCCTGGATCATGTGCTCCCGGACGAGCCAGGCAGTTACCGCCTCGAGATCGCCGTGATCAACGGTGAGGAAAGGCGGTCCTCGTACGTTATAGAGATGCAGGCCGTCAGTCCCGATGCGTCGTCGTGACGCGCAACGGACGGCCAGGGGGGAATATGTGGTACAGGTTTGGCTCTCAGGCCATGCGCCGGGATCGTTCGATCTCCAGGGCGGCCGTCGCGGTGCTGGCGATCGCCGCTCTCACGGGCACCTTCGCTCTGGCCGGCTGCGGCTCGGATACACCTTCCGGTCCGGATGACCCGGATCCGCCGGTTCCGCTCGCCAGCCCGCCGCCGGATGCGGCTGCGGCCCTCGCCACGATCACCGAGGCCGACCTCGCGGCTCGCGTGGGAATCGTGGCAGACGACTCGACGCTCGGGCGAGCGACGCCGAGTCCGGAGCTCGAGGAAGTGGCCCTGTACCTGGCGTCCGAGTTCGATCGGTTGGGCCTGCTAGGCGACGATCAGGACGCCGCCATGTGCACCGAGCGTGGCGCCCCGGCCGACTACTGCCCGTACCTCCAGTGGTACACCGCCGCGCCGACGGACACGGCCCCGGCGCTCAACGTAGTGGCCCGGTTGCCCGGTTCCGACCCCGCCGTGGCAGACGAGTACGTGCTCGTCGGGGCCCATTTCGACCACCTCGGAGTCGGCATCCCGGTCGCGGGCGACTCGATCTACAACGGCGCGGATGACAACGGATCCGGCACGGCGGGCGTGCTCGAGCTGGCGGAAGCGTTCACGGTGCTCGCCACACCGCCCCGCCGCACGATCATCTTCGTGTTCTTCAGCGCCGAGGAGCGAGGTCTGCTCGGCTCGCGGTACTACGTCCAGCATGCGGCCGTGCCCACGAACGACGTCGTGGCCATGGTCAACCTGGACATGATCGGCCGGAACTGGACGGACCGGGTGGCGGGCATCTCCCAGCTCGATTCGGACATTTTCGAGCGGTCGGACCGGGTGGCCGATGCCTATCCCTCGCTCAACATGGACCTGATATCGGATCCGTGGCCGAACGAGCAGTTCCTGATCCGATCGGACCAGGCTCCGTTCATCCCCTACCGCATCCCGGTCATGTTCCTCACGAGCGGAACGGACCACGCGGACTACCACAAGCCATCGGACGAGGCGGACAAGATCGACTACGAGAAGACAGCCCGGCTGACGAAGCTGGCGTTCCGGTTGCTGTGGGAGTTTGCCGAGACGACCGTGCTGCCGGGATTCCCCGTAACGCCCTGAAGGTCGGGCCCGATTCGTAGACGAAAGACCTGGGCTACACACAGAGACCGGCCGGGTTGCCCCGGCCGGTCTTCTAACATCCCCAGCCGTTGTAGCCGGCCCCTCGCCGGCTCATCGCCCGATCGACGGGCTACTCGATCTCGTGGAACTCCACGCGCCGGTTCTCCTGCCTGCCTTCCGGCGTCTCGTTCGTGGCGAGCGGCCGTGCCTCACCCATGCCCCGCGCCGAGTACAGCGATGCGTCCAGCTCGGGGAAGTTCTCGACCAGGTAGTCGAGCACGGTGTTCGCCCGCCGGTCGCTGAGCTCCAGGTTGTAGTCGGCCGTGCCGACACCGTCCGTGTGACCCAGGACCTCGAACTTGATTCCCGGCCTCTGAAGCAGGGCGAGGCCAACCTCGTCGATGATCGGGAGCGACTCCGGCCTCAGCGTCTCCTCGTCGAAATCGAAGTAGACGTTGTGCAGGACCAGAAGCCCTTCCTGGATGCCCTCCTGGATCTCGCTACAGCCCCTGTCGTCCACCACGGCCCCCGGAGGAGTGTCCGGGCAGCGGTCGATACCGTCCAGATAGCCGTCGCCATCCGTATCAAACGGACATCCGTCCACGTCCACCAGGGCTCCTGGCGGCGTCTCCGGGCACTTGTCGAGCCCGTTCAGCACCATGTCCAGATCCTCGTCCCACGGACACCCGTACTCGTCCACCGTGGCGCCGCGCGGCGTATTCGGGCACTGGTCCCAACCGTCGGGAACGCCATCCATGTCCGAGTCCAGCGGACAACCGTCGTCATCCACGATCTGGCCCGCTGGTGTATCCGGACACAGGTCGCCGCGATTGAAGACGCCGTCCTTGTCCGAGTCCTTGGGCCCGCCGAGGAAGTATGACACGCCGATGCTGAGCTCGTTCATGAACAGGTCGGCCTCTGGCACCGGCCCGCCGGTGGCCTCCTCGCGAATGCTCCGCAGTGCGTCGGGTACGTGATGCTGCCTGAGATCGGCACGGATGGCCACGTTGCGCCACGCGTAGTACTTGGCGCCCACCCCATAGCTCAAGGCGAAATCGGTTTCCGGACTGAAGTCGCGGATAAAGAAGTGCGCTACCCCCGCGCCGAGGACCGGGAAGAGCTGGAAGTTCTGGCCAATCTGGAAGTTGTAGCCGATCACTCCCGTGAACCACCACGTCGTCATGTTGCTCGTCGAGGACGCTCCCGACTCCGTTACCAATCGCTGCAGGGAGTTCTGAGCTTCCACGCCGGCGAACCCGCGCCACGGGAACACGTAGTTCACCCTGAGTCCCACTACGGCGTCGCGTCGGATGAGGTCTTGGGAGCCGGTACCAGGCTTGAATTCCGGTTCGTCGTTCATTAGCCCGAGGTGGGCGTTGAATTCGACTCCCCCGTTGCCCCACCTGGGGTTTCGCTGTCCGTGCAGCGCTTCGGGAACCACCGTCATCAAGAGGGCGGCCGCGATCGGCAGAATGGTCGTGCGCTTCAGCATGAGAGTCTCGCTCTCCCGTGTCTCGGTCAGGCGGCGCCGCGCCTCCCCGCCGTCACGTCTCGCGGGGATCGCTCTTGAACCGGAGACCCCGGCTCCTGCGCCCAGACGGCTTCGGGATGACGAGTCGCAGAAATCTTGCCATGCGGGCGCCAGCGTGCCTCTAAACCTGCTGCGAATGCTGTAGGGGGCCGAGTGATCGCCGTTTAGGGCGACCACCCGTTCGTCGTTAAGCGTTTATCGGTAGGATTATGGGGCCGACTGTTGCATGAATGCAACAAGTCGAGATTGCTCGTCTGCGGTGAGCTGATCCATGCCGAGCATCGCCCGCAGGGCGCTCATGCGCGCCACCAGCGCCTGAACCTCATCCGCCGGGTGTGCAGCCGGTGACGGCGTGTCGTGACACCCTGAGCATTTCTCCACGTACAGAGCCGCCTCGGGGGTGTCCGGGATCTCGGAAGCCACGGCGGCCGGGAAGGAATTGCGCTGGAAGTAGGCGACGAGCGAATCGACGTCTTCGGGCGGCGGAAGCTCTGCGGTTCGCAGCCCCGCCATGAGCATCCCGTCTACCATTCCCTCGCTGCGAGGCCCGCCGAGGCGGGTACCCAGGGCCGCCCCGCGCATCAGCATCCGGCGAACCAGGATCGGCCACTCGTCCGAGCTGTGCATCTTCGGGCTCGAGAGTCCATGGCACTGCAGGCAGTAGGCTTGTTGCAGACCCACGGCCCGCGACCCCTGCTCGGGAAGGTCTTCGAGCCGGTAGCCCGCCGGCGGCAGACCCGTCCCTACCGAGGCGATCAGCCTCCACCGCTGTGAACGGCTCAAGTCCGCCGTCTGCGGTCCGCCCAGGTCGGCAAGCAGGCTGTCGAAGAACGCGAGCTGCGCCTCGTCGTCCGGTGCCTGTTCGGCGGGAGAACACGCCGCCGCTCCTGCCACCGCGAGGGTCAGCACCGCGAGGCGAGTCCACCCCACGCTCCACATTCCGCCCGTCGTCGCGTGTGTCCGCGTATGTGCGACAAGCCTGGTATCC
>JBDGXI010000105.1:0-13460 GCA_039584685.1 Gemmatimonadota bacterium
CGTCGAGGACGGGCGTGTGGTTGACGATGAGATGACGCGGATCGGGATCCGGCGCATTGACATCTCCGCAAATGGCTTCCGACTGAATGGGGAACCTATCTTCCTGAGGGGGACAAATCGTCACCAGGAGTACCCATACATCGGCTACGCGCTCTCCGACGCGGCCCAGTACAGGGACGCTCGAAAGATCAAGGACGCGGGGTTCGACTACATCCGGCTGTCCCACTATCCGCACGCCCCCGCGTTCATGGACGCATGCGACGAGCTCGGCCTCGTGGTCATGGACTGCATCCCGGGGTGGCAGTTCTTCAATCGCGATGACCCCGCGTTTACGGAACTCCAGTACCAGAACTGCCGGCGCATGCTACGCCGGGACCGGAATCATCCCTGCGTCATCCTGTGGGAGGTCTCTCTCAACGAGACCGACATGCCGGACGAGTTCATCCGCGTCACGAATGCGATTGGACACGAGGAGTACCCGGGCGACCAGACCTACACCTGCGGCTGGACCGAAGGCTACGACGTATTCATCCAGGCCCGGCAGCATGGCGGCTGCCGGGACGTCACGGACCTGGCGTGCGTGGTCAGCGAATATGGCGACTGGGAGTACTACGCCCAGAACGCGGGCCTCGAGCAGGATACGTGGGACGACCTCGCGCCGGACGAGGCCAACAGCCGGCAGCTCAGGTGGCACGGCGAGGCCGCGCTTCTGCAGCAGGCGACCAACTTCCAGGAAGCGCACAACGACAACCTGAAGACGATCGCCTTCGCCGATGGCCTGTGGGTGATGTTCGATTACAACCGCGGATACGCGCCCGACATAGAGTCATCGGGCTGCATGGACCTGTTCCGGCTGCCGAAGTTCTCGCGTGAGTTCTTACGTAGCCAGCGACCCGCTGAGGAGCTGCTTCCGGTGGCCGAATCCGGGCCCATGGTCTTCATCGCGAGCCATTGGACGCCCGGGTCGAGCACGGACGTGCGCGTGTTCAGCAATTGCGATGAAGTAGAGTTGAGACTCAACGGCGAGTTGATCGAACGTCGGGGCCCCGACGAAGACCGGCTTTCGACACATATTGAGCAACCACCATTCACGTTCCAGCTGAAACGTTTTCAGCCTGGCGCGCTGGAAGCGATCGGCTACATCGGCGGACGTGAAGCGGCCCGGCACGCGGTCCGCACCCCGGGTCCCGTCGAGAACCTCGAGCTGCGGCTGGATGAGAGCGGGCGGCCGTTCGCGGCGGGCGGCAAGGACGTGGCGTTCCTGCACGCCGAGCTTCGGGACGCCGACGGAACGCTCGTTCCCGACGCGTGGGAGAACGTCTCCTTCGGCGCCACCGGCGACCTCGAGCTCATCGGAGCCAACCCGTTCTCGTCTGAGGCGGGCGTCGCCAGTATCCTGGTACGGAGCGAAATCGCGAAGCCCCGTGGCACCCTGTATGCCCTGTGCCTGCCCCGCGACGGCGAGCGGGTTCACCTCCTCAGCGCAACGCTGTCGGTCGGCGTCGAGGCAGAAACCGGAGCGGAGCCGTTCGAGCTCCGCGCCACGACCGACGGAAGCGATCCCGAAGGCGGGGCGATCCACCGCGCCGGTCCCGCGATAGGGGCCGACCGCGTACGAGCCGCCCTGTTCGCCGGCGGTCGCCGGATCATCGACGCCGACACCGACACACCGAAGTTCCGAATCGCCGGGAGCACCGCACCGGCGTAAACGAGGAGTACGGCATGAGTGCCACGCGGATTTGGCTGTCCCTTCTGCTGTTGTCCTGTGTCGTCGGATCGGCCGCCGCCCAGCAGGCTGCGGAGTCCCCCCGCCAGAGACTGCTGGCGGACTACGGGTGGACCTTCACGACGGGCGACCCCGTGGGAGCCGAACAGCCCGCTTTCGATGACTCCGGCTGGCGCTCGGTCGACCTGCCCCACGATTGGAGCATCGAGGGCCCGTATGACGAGGCCGCCGCCACGACCGGCCGTGGAGGGTATCTGCCGACCGGCGTCGGCTGGTATCGGCGGTCGTTCACGCTTCCCGAGGGCTCGGACGGGCGTCACGTGTGGATCGAGTTCGACGGCGTGTACCAGAACAGCGACGTGTGGATCAACGGGCAGCACGTGGGCCACCGCCCGTATGGGTACGTCAGCTTCTACTACGATCTGACGTCACACCTCCAGGCCGGCGAGAACGTGATCGCGGTCCGGGTCGACAACTCGCGCCAGCCCAACAGCCGCTGGTACTCGGGCAGCGGGATCTATCGCCACGTGTGGCTCACCATCACGGATCCCCTGCACGTGGCCCAATGGGGCACCTTCGTGACCACGCCCGAGGTGGACTCGGCGGGCGCCGTCGTGGACGTGCGCACCCGACTCGTAAACGACGGCCGCAGCTTCCGGCGCGGTGAGGTGCTGTCGATCGTGCTCGACGAAGGCGGCGTGGAGGTCGCGCGCGCTGTAGCCCCCTTCACGATGGACGCGGGCGCAGAGGCGACCCTGGCCCAGCAGCTGTCGGTCGACGCGCCGGCCCTCTGGTCGCTCGAGTCCCCGACCCTCTACACCGTCCGGTCCATCGTGCTGGAGGCGGGTGGCAGGATTGTGGACGAGGCGGTGACCCCGTTCGGGATCCGGCACATCGAGTACGACGTGGATCGCGGATTTCTGCTGAACGGCGAGCGGGTGAAGATGCTGGGCGTCAACCTTCACCATGATGGCGGGCCCGTGGGCGCAGCCGTGCCCGAAGCCGTGTGGGAACGCCGCCTCCTGAAGCTGAAGGCGATGGGCGTGAACGCGATCCGTACCGCGCACAATCCGCCGGCCTCCGAGCTCCTGGACATGTGCGACCGCATGGGCTTCCTCGTGATGAACGAGGCCTTCGACGAGTGGACGCATGGCAAGGTGGAATTCGGCTACCACCGGTACTTCGACGAATGGGGCGAGCGTGATCTCGTCGACTTCATGCGCCGGGACCGGAATCACCCGTCGGTCGTGCTGTGGAGCCTGGGCAACGAGATCGGGGAGCAGCACGCGCCGGGCGGAGAGCAGGTGCTGGCGATGCTGGTCGATATCGCGCACACGGAGGATCCCACCCGGCCGGTTACGACCGGAAACGATCACATCTATGCCGACGACGGCGCCACCACCGTCGAGTTCATGGAGCTGCTGGACATAGTCGGCTACAACTACGTCGACCGCTGGCACGAGCGCCGCGAGCTTTACGCCACCCAGGATCGTTTCGAGCACCCCGACTGGAAGTTCATCGGCACCGAGAGCAGCGTGGTGTGGGGCACGCGAGGTGAGTACATGCTGCCCGACGATTCGATGAGAGTCCGGCCGTTCTACACGGCGACCATGATTCGTCCCGAACAGCTGTGGAAGTTCGTGGCCATGAACGAATGGTTCGTCGGGGATTTCATGTGGACCGGCGTCGACTACCTGGGCGAGGCGCGCTGGCCGCGCAAGAACTCCACTTCCGGCGTGCTCGATCTCGTGGGCTTCCCGGATGACGGCTACTTCTTCTACAAGAGCCAGTGGACCGAGGAGCCGATGATCCACCTGTTCCCGCACTGGAACTGGGAGGGGCACGAGGGACGGTTCATTCCCGTACTCGCCTACACCAACGTGGACGCCGTCGAGCTGTACCTCAACGGCCGGTTCATCGGCGAGAAGAGGGTCGAGTTCCCTCGCCAGGGCACGACGGGCAGCTGGAACGGCTACACGCAGCCAAGGGTGTTCCCCACCACCGCGGACCTGCACATGTCGTGGGACGTTCCGTACGAGCCCGGAGTCCTGCGAGCCGTGGGCAAGGTGAACGACGAGGTCGTCATCACGCGGGAGGTCCGGACGGCCGGTGAAGCCGCTGCGCTGCGGGTGCGGGTGGACCGGTCCTCTATCCACTCCGGAATCAGGGACGTCGCGCACGTCGAGGTCGAAGTGGTGGACGCCGACGGCGTGGTGGTTCCCGAGTCCGACCACCCAGTACGATTCACGGTCGAGGGACCGGCCCGTCTCCTGGCCGTCGGAAACGGCAATCCCACCGACTACAGCTCGTACCAGGCATCAGAGCGACGCGCGTTCCACGGACTGCTGCTGGGCATGGTTCAGAGCACGGACGAGGTGGGACAGGTACGGGTAACGGCGCGCGCGGATGGACTCGAATCGGCGTCGGTCGGCATCACGGTGGTGCCCGGCGAGGGACCGCCGCGGCTGGACTGAAAGCTACTGCTCCACGTCCATCACCCAGATGTCACTTTGACGGTCCTCGATGGCGAAATAGAACCGGGTGCCGTCGGTTGCAAAGTCGTCCCTCGTGGACTGGCGCATCGGGTCGTCGAACTGGACCAGCAGTCGTGGCCGCCCGCCCGAGGCCGGAATCGACCACAAGGCCGCGAGTCCCGCCCCATCATGGCTCTTGAAATAGAGCGTATCACCATCCGGATCCCACAGGGACCCATCCGGATTGGGATCGTCCGAGCCGGGCTCGGGTTCGTACACGATGCGGGGGTCCCCGCCGTCAAGAGAGACGGTCGCCAGAGCACCGCCTCCGCAAACAGCCAGAGATCGGCCGTCAGGCGACCAGGAAGGCTCGGCCATTCCCCTCACGAGCAGGAGCGGATCACCCCAAGAGCCGTCGGGAGTGCGCTCCATGACGTAAGTGGCAAGAGCTCCCGTCGGTCCAGCAGGTCGGTCATGGCTCCCTCGATCTCAGCCTCTGGGCCTCAAGAAATCCTGGTACGGCCGGTAGTCCTCCAGGACGTCCCATTCCTGTTCCCGGCGATGGAAGTGCCCGAGTCGCATCCCTTCCTGGTACGCCTGCTCCAGCAGTCGCACCGCCCCCACTCGATCGCCCAGCGCGGCCGCGATAGCCGCCCGCCACCTCGTGTGCGCACCCACCAGGTACCGGCCGTCGAGCGCCTCGAGCCAACGACTGATCTCAAGAGCTTCTTCGTCTCGGCCCAGATGGACGAGCGCCACGCCGCGATAGCCTCGCAAATCGAGGCTGTCCGGAAACTCAGCACTCAACGCTTCGAACAGGGTATCGGCATCGGACCAGCGCCCCGCGTAGTAGAACACCCGGCCCCGGTGGTTGCGGAGCTCGGTCGACGGCCGTGCCTCGAACCACGCCAGCGCCCGGTTCATCGCGGCCACGGAGGATTCATCAAAGCCCATCGCCTCAAGTTCGAGGGCCACGTAGGCCGTCTGCAGTCCGGGGCTGTACCACGGCAGGCCCGGTGGCTGAGACGGAAAGTCTGCGACCATGCTGAGCAGGGAGTCCACGGCGTCGAACCGCCCCAGGCCCGCCAGAGCGATCGCCTCAAAGTAGATGAACGGCCTGATGTTGGGGAACTTCTCGAGCGCCTCCCGCGCCACTTCGAGCTCTTCTTCGTACCTCCCCAGCATGTGGTAGGCCCTTGCAGTCCCGTGCCACAGCGGCCAGAAGTTTCGGGAGCACGGTGTGTCCCTGTCGTTGGCCAGCAGCCGCTCCAGGGCATCCTCGAAGCGGTTCGTCTCCAGCGCGTCGAAACCCGCGTGCAGCCCTCGCCTGCTGGGGTTGATGCGGTACGCCTGCTCGACGGCGACCGTCGCCTCCGCGCGGTTGCCGCTGAGGCGAGCGCGAAGCCAGTCCGCAATCAGACGTTCCGAAGCGTTCAGCTGCTCCGAGACCGGTTCGACGATGGCGAGGACGGAGTCCGCCTCCCGTATGCGGCCCGTATTCGCGTACGAGAACGCGACCATGATCAGCAGAGGTGAGAAGTCAGGGTGATCCGCCAGCACGTGCTGAGACTGGTCGATGACGTCCTGCCACCGGAGCCGGCAGAATAGGTCCCCGGTAGTCAGCAGTGCCTCGACGGCAGCCAGGGAGGGGGGACTGGACCACGTGTTCCCGATGAGATCGGGATTCAGACGCGCCACGGTGGCCGCGGTCACTCGCTCGCCCAGGAGCGCGTACACAGCCTCGAGCGAGTCGACGGAGCCGATGACCGGGTCCAGTGACCTCAGCACCTCCCCGGTCTCCAGGTCCATAAGATCCACGTCGAAGCGTAAACGACCGGCTGCGGTCGAATAGCTCCCGGCGAGGACGTAGCGTGCCGCCGTCCTGCGAGCGATCTCCTCGGGCCCGTTCGGGCCGGAACGACCGTCACCTCTCCCGCGCGGTCGATGCCACGCGCGATGTACTCGGCGGCCACGAACGCCCAGTCGGCCGCCGCCGGATCGCCCGTCCGGTTCTCGAACGGAGCCACCACAATCCGATCGACTTCCCCGGCACTGGCATCAGGGACTCTTCCAGGTCCTCCCGACTGCAGCACGAACGCACCGATCGCGGTGATGATCACTGCCGCTGCCAGTCCGGCGACCCAGTGCCATGCGGGTCGCTTGCCTTCGGTCTCCTCACCCCTCGCCGACAGGGCCTCCGCGAACTGCCCTGCCGTCGCGAACCGATCGGCAGGTGTCTTCGCCAGTGACTTCGTCAGTGCGGCCTCGACCGCGGGTGGCACCGTCTCCCGCACAACGGAGACCCTCGGCGTGGGCTCGCTCCGCTTCTTCGCCAGCACCGACTGCGGCGTCGACCCCGTGAAGGGCGTTTCCCCGCTCAGCATCTCGTACAGTACACAACCTAGAGCGTAGGTATCGGCCCGGCCGTCCACGTCATCAGACCCGCTGGCCTGTTCGGGACTCATGTAGGCCGGCGTACCCATCGCGAGGCCCGTCTGCGTAATGCTGGTGCCCGCGGCCTGCTCGACCGCGCGTGCGATCCCGAAGTCGGCCACCACGGCGTGACCGTGCTCGAGCAGGATATTTGCGGGTTTGATGTCGCGATGGATGATCCCGCACCCGTGTGCGTAGTCGAGCGCCTCGGCGACTTCGCGCGTGATTTGAACCGCGTCCTCCAGAGGGAGCTGCTTCTCCCGCTCCAGGCGCTCGCGCAGGCTCTCGCCCTCGACGTAGGGCATGACACAGAACAGCAGATCGTCGGCCTGACCGGAATCGTGTAGCGGCAGGATGTGCGGGTGCGTCAGACCGGCGACGATTTCGATCTCGCGGAGGAATCTCTCGGCCCCGACATCGGAGCTGAGGTCGGGGCTGAGGACCTTGATTGCGACCTTGCGGCGGTGTTTCAGATCCTCAGCCAGAAACACCACCGCCATCCCGCCACGGCCGAGCTCCCGCTCGATGGCGTAGCGGTCGGACAGCGCACGTCTGAGACGGTCCAGCAGGTCGGTCATGGAGTGACCTCGCTGGGGGGCACGGCAAAGTTAGGACTCGGGCAGGGGCTGGGCCAGCGGGCACTCCCGGATCTTCGTGCGTTGCCGCTGCCCCTGGTCCCCGGCGGAAGGTCACGGGAAGGTGGGCGGAATCACGAAGCGCCCGGTCCGAAGACCGGGCGCTCGTGTCAGAACGATCTGACGCTGGCCCGCAAAGAGGGGCGACCGTCAGTTGCCCGGAGCCGGAGGCATTTCCCCGCTCGGGCCGTAGTTCCAGATGTCGCGGTAGATCTTCCACCCGTCGGCAGTCTTCTTGAGGGCGTTCATCCAGCGGCCGCTGAACTCGACCGCCGTCCCATCTTCCGCGGTGCCCATGAGCTTGAAGGCGCCCCACTGGGAGCCCGCTTTCCCATCGACCATTCCTCCGTACGCCCGCAGTTCGATGCTCACGCCAGCATAGCTCGCGATGTCCGCGGCGATCGCTTCCTGTCCTCGCTGAATATCGCCCAGCGGTGGGATGCGCCTCGCGTCCTCCGTGTAGTGGGCGGCGACGGCAGCGGCGTCGCCCGCGTTGAACGCCTCCGCCCAGCTGGGGATGAGATCCGCGAGTTCATCGGGTACCTGCGCCTGCGCCGGCTGGGACCATGCTCCGACGAGAAGCAGTGGGAGTGCAGCAAAGAGTGTCCTGCGCATAAAACGAGCCTCCTGATTGTGGCGGTCGAACCGCTGGGAAATTTACGCCACGGAAATCAAATGGTCGGAGATAGTCAACCTGTGGATCGTCGAATCCGGGCGCAGGGCCTGGCGATTCGCTCGCCGGTGCTGGCCTCGATCCCTACGAGGCACGACATTGTCATTCCGCCCGACCTCAAGGAGAGACAATGAGATATCCCGGCGCGCGTTGCCTGGTCTTCAGCAGCCTTTTGGCTGCCTTTGCCTGCACGACGGAGACGCCCGAGCCGGCCGAACCCGTCGCCGACGCCATGGCCGTCCCTGCGTGGGCAAAGGACGTCGTCTGGTACCAGGTGTTCGTGGAGCGCTTCCGAAACGGTGACCCCTCGAACGATCCGACGCTGGACGACATGGAGGGAGCGTGGCCCGATCTCCGACCCGACGGCTGGGAGCCCACGCCGTGGACGCAGGACTGGTACCGGCAGGAGGATTGGGCCGAGGCCACGGGCCAGCCCTTCTACTTCACGGCGCAGCTGCGGCGGTACGGGGGCGACCTGCAGGGGGTGATCGACCAGCTCGAGTATCTGCAGGAGCTGGGGGTGACGGCCCTGTTTCTGAATCCGATCAACGACGCGCCGTCCCTGCACAAGTACGACGCCCGAAACTACCGCCACATCGATCGCAACTTCGGGCCGGATCCGGTCGGTGACGTTGCGATCATGGAGGCCGAGGACCCGGCCGATCCGGCGACCTGGAGGTGGACGGCCGCGGACAGTCTGTTCCTCGCCCTGGTGGACGAGGTTCACCGGCGGGACATGCGGATCATCATCGACTACTCGTGGAACCACACCGGCACGCAGTTCTGGGCCTGGCAGGACGTGCTGGAGAAGGGGGAGGCTTCGCCGTACGCGGACTGGTACGAGGTCGAGCGGTTCGATGACCCGGCAACGCCCGACACGAACGAGGTCTCCTACTCGGGCTGGGCCGGAGTGCCCGAACTGCCCGAGTGGAGCAAGATCGGCCGACCGGAGGGCGCACGCAGCGGCGCCGTGGACGGCACGCTCGTGCCGGGTGTCCGGGAGCTCGTGTTCAACGTCACCCGGCGCTGGCTCGATCCGAACGGGGACGGTGATCCCTCGGACGGAGTGGACGGCTTCCGCCTGGACGTGGCCGAGATCGTGCCCCTCGACTTCTGGCGCGAGTACCGCCGCGTCGTGCGGGGAATCAACCCGGAGGCCTACCTGGTGGGCGAGGTGTGGTGGGAGGAATGGCCGGAGACGATGTTCGATCCGGCGCCGTGGCTTCAGGGCGACGTGTTCGACGCCGTGATGAACTACCGCTGGTACGAACCCACCCGCCGTTTCTTCGCCGGCGCGCAGCCCGCGCTCAAGGCCAGCGGGTACGTCGCGGCCCTCGACTCCGTGGCTGCAGGCATCCCGGGCCCGCACCTGCAGGCGATGATGAACCTCACAGCCAGCCACGACTCGCCCCGGTTCGGCACATCGATCTACAATCCGGGGCGCTATAAGTACCGGGTCAACCCGCGCGAGAACACCGACTACCGCATCGATCAGCCGGACCGCCGGACGCGCGAGATCCAGGAGCTTATCCTGGTGCACCAGTTCACGTATGTCGGGGCGCCTCACATCTGGTACGGTGACGAGGTGGGCATGTGGGGCGGAGACGACCCGGATCCCCGCAAGCCGATGGTGTGGGAAGACCTCGAGTACGAGCCCGAGGTCACGCACCCGCTGGGCGGTACCCGGCGCGCGGACCGGGTGGAGCCGGACGCATCCCTGAGAGAGACCTACCAGCGGCTGATCGACCTGCGGAAGGACCACCTGCGGCTGTTCGCGGACGGGGACCTGACCTGGCTCGAGGTGAACGACGCGAACAGCGTTCTCGTCTACCAGCGCGCTCTGGGGGGTGAGCGGGCGGTCGTCATGTTCAACCGGTCCGAGGACGTGATGGAGGTGTCCGTACCTGTGGACCCCGGGACCTACACCGAACAGTGGCCCGGCAATCGCACGCTTCGGGTCCAGGACCACCTGACCGTGCAGGTCCCTCCGCTGTACGCGAGCGTGTGGCTCAGGGTTGACGAGTGAGAACTCCGCTGGTCGGCCTGGAACTTGCTGCCCGCGTGGCCATAGTAGTACCGTACTTTGAGCCACCGGCGGCGGCTGGCGCGCGCTCCGAGGCGCGCAGCCGCTGAGACCACTCTAGGACGGAAGCCCGTGCTCAGACTTCGTCGACATCCGGCCGCAGGCCTCACGTTGGTGGTCGCCCTGGTCCCGCTGCTGGCCGCGGGACCCGGGACCTCGTGCGGTGAGACGGATATCGAGCACCACCGGGCAGACCGCGCCGCGGAGAGTCATCGGGCGGCGTCAGATGGTGTGACTCACATACCGTGCGCCGATCATGCCGAGAGGGATTCCCGCCGGCTACCGGCCGGAGAGCTCGCCCCCTCCCCGTCGCCCGAGGAGGCGCCGCCCGCGCCCTCCCCGCCCTGTTGCTCGACGGGGTTGACTTGCTCCGGTACCGGCTTCACGGCGCCGTCCATGGCGATCGCACCCGACCAGGTCGTTCTGGCGGTCCGGGTGGGGGACCCGCTTCGCACTCTCCACAGCACAGATCCCACACTCCCGAAACGCCCACCTCGAGCCTGATCTCAGACCAACAGGATCGTCGGGAGTCGGACGCACTGCCGCGCGACCGACGCCGCTCTGATCGCGGCACTCCCGGATGCAACTGAGATTAGAGCCCAGGGGAGGTTCCCCGTGTCGATACATATCATCAGAAGACTGGCGGCGCTGCTCGTGGCGCTAGTCCTGTCGGCAGCTACCGGCGGCGCGCCCGATGGCCGGGTCGGCCGGCCCGTGCTGGTCGCCCAGGAGACGCCGTCGGCTGCGCTAGCGTCGGCGCCCGCGGATACGCTGCGCCTCGCTGATGTCGTGGCCCGCGTGCGCGACGCCAATCCGTCGGTTCAGGCCGCGCGCCTCCGGGCGGAGGCCGAGCGGGAGCGTGTGTCCCCGGCCGGCGCCCTGCCGGATCCGATGCTCGAGCTCGGGCTGATGAACCGCCCCCTCGATGACTTCGGCACCGACGAGCGCATGACGATGAACGTCGTCGGGGTCAGCCAGATGTTCCCATGGCCCGGAAACCAGGGCTTCTCCGAGCAGGCACGAGGGCATGCGGCGCGCGCGGCCGAGGCCGATGCCGAGGAGGCGGTGGTCACGGTGATCGCCCGGGCGAAGGGCGTGTACGCCCGTCTGGCCTACCTGGACCGGGCGATCGGGATCACGGCGGAAACGCGAGACCTGCTGCGAGACTTTCTCGCCGTGGCCGAGACTCGGTACGCCTCCGGGGCCGGCATACAGCAGGATCTGTTGCAGGCACAGGTCGCGGTGGGCCGGACCACGGCGGACGTCGTCGCCATGGAACAGGAGCGGATCGCGGCCGCGGCCCGGCTGAACGCCCTCATCGGACGACCTGCCGGCGAGCCGATTCCAGCGGTGGAGCTCCCGCAGCAGGTCAGCGGGATTGCGCCGCTCGACACGCTCATGGCACTCGCCGCCGAGCGCAGACCGGCACTGGAGGCGGCCCGGGAGCGAGCCCTCGCTGCGGAGGCCGAATACCGGGGTGCAGGCCGCGCCCGGTACCCTGACGTCGAGCTTCGCATCGCGTGGGGTCAGAGGCCTGAATACGTGGACATGGGCTCGGTGAGCCTCGGCGTGAGCCTCCCGCTGTGGGGCGGCACCAAGCAGGCCCCCCTGCAGCGAGCCGCGGCCGCGGCGAAGGCGGAAGAGGAAGCCCTCGCGCTCGACCTGCACTACGAGACGTGGGCTCGCCTCGGGGAGCTTCGGGCGCACGCGGAGCGGGCGCGCACTCTCGAGGAAATCTACCGGATCTCGATCCTCCCCCAGGCCGAGGCCGCCGTCGAGTCCGCGCTGGCCGCGTACCGGGTCGGTCAGGTCGACTACGCGACCCTGCTGGACGCGCGCCTTTCGGTAAACCGATACGAGATCGACCGGGTCCGGCTCGCTGCCGAGCGCCTGCAGGCGCTGGCCGAGATCGAGGCCCTCGCCCGCTATGAGATGGGAGGCGGCGGATGAACCGCTCCATTCGACACTCGGCAGATCGTGCCAGTCGTCCCTGCGGCCGGCTGCTCGTCTTCCTGATCGCGCTGCTCGCCGCCTGCAATGGGGAGACCGCGCCCATCGCCGAAGAGCCGGCTCAGGTCGACCACACCGCGCATCAGGCAGGACCCGGAGGCGTCGTGGATTCCGCGGGTGCGGTCGTGCGGGAGCCCGTAAGTCTCACGCCGGCCCAGGAGCGCGCGCTCGGGGTCGTCTACATGCAGGTTTCGAGAAGCCCCCTCGAAGGGACCGTCCGCACGGTCGGCCGTATCGAGGCGTCCGAGGCTCGCGTGTCGGACATCGCCCCGAAGATCGACGGCTTCGTGGAACACCTGCACGTAGCCACGACCGGGGAGACGGTGACACGTGGGCAGTCGCTCGTGACGCTTTATTCGCCGGAGCTCGTCGCCGCGCAGGAGGAGCTGCTGACCGCTCTTCGGCTGCGGGAGCGCCTTCCGCCCGGCGCTGGACCCGCCGGCGACGACGCGGACCGAATGGTCGAGGCGGCGCGGCGGCGTCTGGCATGGTGGGACATCACGGATCGGCAGGTGGAACGCCTGATCCACAGCGGCGAGGCTTCCAAGACCCTCACTCTGGTCGCACCGGTGAGCGGCATCGTGCTCGAAAAGCCCGTTATCGAGGGGCAGCGCGTCCAGGCCGGTGATCGGCTGTATCGGATCGCGGATCTCTCGGAGGTCTGGGTCGAAGGCGACGTCTTCGAGCAGGACATTCAGTTCGTACGTGAAGGCTCGGTCGCCCACATCGAAGTGGCCGCGTATCCCGGCCGACACTTCATGGGGTCCGTCGCGTTCGTGTATCCGACCGTGGACCCCAGCAGCCGCACGAATCGAGTGCGGATCAGCCTCCCGAACCCGGGCCTCGCACTCAAGCCGGGGATGTTCGCGACGATCTACTTCGAGGTCCAGATCGACGACAACGCGATCGTCGTGCCGCTCGAATCCGTGGTCGTGACCGGTGAGAGGAACCTCGTCTTCGTGCGCGACCCGGACGGCACGCTCAGACCGCAGGAGGTCGTACTGGGGCCTCAGGGCGGCGGTCGGGTGGAGATCCTCGAAGGTCTCATCCCGGGCGAGCAGATCGTGGCCTCGGCGAACTTCCTCGTGGACGCCGAGTCGCGGCTGGCGGCCACGGGCGGGGGAATGCCGGGTATGCAGCACGGGGCCCACGAGGCCCCCCGGGAGGGCGCGCTGCCGGAGGCCGGGCCCGAGCCGGAGGAGCCAGCCGGGGAGCACCGCCATGATTGAGCGGATCATCGAAGCGTCGCTCCGAAACCGGGTGCTGGTGGTGCTTGCCACGCTGGCCCTGACGGGCGCCGGGTGGTGGGCGGTCCGCACGACGCCGCTGGACGCGATCCCGGACCTGTCCGATGTACAGGTCATCATCCAGACGGACTTTCGCGAACAGGCTCCGCAGATCGTCGAGGATCAGATCACCTACCCTA
>JBDGXI010000106.1:0-8082 GCA_039584685.1 Gemmatimonadota bacterium
GTGGAATGAGGCGTGACGTGCTGAACCACGAAAGATCGGAGTAAACCACATGAAGATCGCGGTTCTCGGAGCGGGTGCAGGCGGCACGGCCGTCGCCTTCGACTGGGCGGCACACGGACACGAAGTGAGGCTATTCGACTTCGATCAGTTTCCCGACAACGTCCGTCACGTAGCTGCCTCGGGTCGAATCGAGGCCGAGGGTGGTCTCGAGGGTTCCGCTCCGATCGCCTATTCGGGGCACGAGATTGAGACTGCGATGAGGGGCGCGGATATCGTGTTCGTAGTCGGCCCGGCGTTCGCCACGCGACCGTTCGCCGCCGCGTGTGCCCCGTTTCTAGAGGCGGGGCAGGAGGTCCTCGTATGCCCCGGGTCCACCGGCGGGGCCCTCGCCTTCAAGCACGAAGCCGGCCTGGCCGTGGCCTCGGATGAGATCCGTGTGTCCGAGACGTCCACGCTCCCGTACGCCGTGCGCCTCACCGAGCCGGGCCATATCCGGGTCTTCCTGAAGCTCGCCGGCGGTTTCTTCCTGGCGACGCTCCCGGCGCGCCACACGGAGCGCACGCTCGAGCTGCTCCGGGAGGTGTATCCAGGCCTCGAACCCGCCGAGAACGTGCTCCAGACGACGCTCCAGAACGCCAATCCCGTCATCCATCCGGTCGTGACTCTCCTCAACGCGGCCCTACTGGAGCGCACGGGCGGTGACTTCCTGTTCTACGAGGAGGGCGTGACGCCCGGCGCGGGCCGGTTGATCGAGGCCATAGACCGGGAGCGGATCGCGATCGGCGAGGCGCTCGGCATCGAGGTCGTGCCCGATCCGGTGCTCAGTCTCAGGCAGGGCTACATGACGAAGGCCTCGTACGAAGACGGCTACCGGACGGCGCCCGGCTTTCTGGGAATCAAGGCTCAGTCGAGCTTGGATCATCGTTATCTCAACGAGGACGTGGGCTACGGGCTCGTGTTCCTCGCCGCCCTCGGCCGGCAGCTCGGCGTCGCGACCCCGATTATGGACTCGGTGATCGCCCTCACATCGCGCCTCACGAATCGGGATTACACGGCAGAGGCGCCCCGGACTCCCGCCTCGCTCGGTATGGCGGGACTGCATGCGCGGGAGCTTGCGGATCTCGTGTCCTGATCTCGTTTGCCACAGCCTGTGAACATGTTGCCCACCGGCTGCAAGAATTCCCGGGAAGTGGTGCCCGCGCCACAGGTGCCCGGACCTCCAAGTTCATGCATACTATAGGCGTAACCCGGCACGCGATTCGGATCGGTTCTTGCAAGTGTCTTTGCCTTTGAAAGCGGACAGCGAATCGGTCCGCGAGCCGAATTCGATACATGTCACAGGAGCCGGATGATGCTGCGAAAGATGCTATTGGGGCTGTTTACAGTCGCCGCGCTCGCCGCGTGCGACTCGACCGGGCCCGAGGGGACGACCCGCCTGAGCGTTCTGCTCACGGACGCTGAGGGGGACGTAACGCAGGCCGTGGTGAAGATCGACCGACTCGAGCTGGTGGGTGGGCCCGGCGGTCCGCTGCTTCTCGATGAGAGTGGCTGGATTGGTGACCTTACCGACCTGACGAACGAGTTCGTGGACCTGGTCCAGGACGCGGTCATCCCCAGCGGCAGCTACTCGCAGCTCCGCGTGGTCATTTCGGAAGCCTGCATCGGAGTCGACGCCGGCGAGAGCGTGCCCGACGACGACGTCTACGTATCAGCCGGCGCAGAGGACGTCGTATGCGAGGGCAACGAAGTCGGCGAACTCCAGATGCCGAGCCTCTCCCAGACGGGGATCAAGGTGATCTTCCAAGGCGCTATCCAGGTGGAGGGAGATCAGCAGATCCTCCTCATCGATTTCGATGTGGCCGAGAGCTTCGGCAAGGAAGCCGGAGACTCCGGGCAGTGGGTGATGAACCCCACGATCCACGGAATCGAGATCGAGTTCTCCTCGTCCGTGGACCTGACGGTCGAGCTGGCCGATGGTGTCACGCTGGACGGGGCGACGTTCGAGGAGTTCGAGGCGAGCCTGGGGACAGAGACGCCGCAGAACCTGGTCACGGACGGTGACGTGGGACGCGCCAGCTGGCTGCTGGTCGTGCCGGGCGACTTCGATCTCGATCTCACTCCGCCGGCTGGCTACCTGATGACGACGACGCCGACCGTGCCGATCCTCGGGCTCACGGTCGATCCGGGCGAAGTCGAGGACGTGACGATCAGGATCGACAGTTTCGATCCTGAGAATCCGTAGTATCTGAGCGGACCTGACAGCAGGGAGGGGCGGTCCCCGGACCGCCCCTCCGTCTTGCCCGGACCTCGCCACCCCCGGGGGTCTAGTCGCGAGGATGCCCGATCGGCATGAGGGCGTAGGCCTCTTCTCCTTCCGGCAAGCGCAGGACCTCCTTCACCTGGTCGTCTACAAATGCTCCCACGAGTACGGTCGCCAGGCCGAGCGACTCGCATTGCAGGAATGCGTTCTCCGCCGCCGCTCCCACTTCGATCAGCACGTACTGCTCGGCACGCTCCCCATACTTGGCGGCCGTGCGGGCGACGACGCCGCCGATGACGAGCACGGCCGGTGCGGTGCGAATCACGCTCTGGCCGTGTGCCGCCTGGCTGAGGGCAGCCCGAAGGTCCCCGTCCATCGCCGGCTCGAGGGCGTGCTCCACCGGTAGGTACCGGTACGTCGCTGCCTCGAGGCCTTCCACGTCGCCCACGACCACGTAGAGCTCCAGCGGATAGAGGGCCCCGGCAGAGGGGGCGGTGCGGAGACCGCCTCTCCACTCCCAGCTGAAGCCGTCCGGCGTCTCTTCGATCGGCTCCGTCACGCCCTGGGCCGCCCACAGCACCTGAGACAGTTCGGCCATTGTGAGTGCCTCCGGCCCGTACGACCGGATCGAGCGCCGCCCGGCGAGGGCTTCCTCGACGGATGTCGATCCCTCGACTCGAACCTCCGGCAGCGGAATGACGTGCGATTCCCGGTTCTCCTGCGCGGGGGCGCCGCAGGCTATGGACGAAAGCCCCAGGAAAAAGGCGATCGAGGACAGGCGCGGGGACATGAGAGACCTCCCGTCGGCTCTGCGCGTGACACAGCGCGATTCCATGCTATACTACTACTATCAGCATCGGTCGCCAGTAGACCGAATCCCCCCGCTTGATACGGTCCCCTGCAAGGGAGGCTCTATGATTCGTGGTCGCATATTGTGGCCCCTTCTCGCACTTGTCGTGTTGCTTGCAGCCTGCGCTACGCAGGACGCAGCGGACTACGCCGAGGAGACAGCCGAAGTCGGCGCCGCACTCATCCTGGACGCCGAAGCCGCAGCCGCCGTGATCGACGGGATCGAGCAGGCCTTCATCACGGCGTACGATGCAGAAGACGCAGCAGGCATCGCCGCCCTGTTCGCGGCCGACGGCACCCAGGCCCAGCCGCTGGGCGCCAGTCTGGATGTGGCGGGAATCGAAGCCGCGTACGCCGAGCAGTTCGCGGCGGGAGGCGACTACTCGCTGGAAGTGATGCGGGAGGACATGGTCGTCGCCGACGGTTGGATCGTCTCGTGGGGTGGCTACGTCGCGACGGTCGCGGCGGAGGGAGCCGAGCCCTTCGAGGTTACCGGTCGCTACGGTTCGGTGAACCGGCAGGAGGCGGACGGTACGTGGAAGATCTACCGGCACATCTTCAACTACATCGTGCCGCCGCCCGGATTCGGGCAGGAGATGTAGGGCAGCACGCGCGGCGAATTCTACATGCGCATAGGGCCGGCCGGACTGAGTTCGGCTGGCTCCTCGGCGCTGCACGGCTTCCGGCTACGGGGGCGTCGCCTAGCTACGCCGCGTTCCGATGACCACCGTGAACTTCCCCACGTGTTCCTCCTGGTCGGGCGTCACCACGTGGAAGAAGTAGACGCCGCTTCCCACGAACTGGTTGTTGCGGTTCCTCAGGTCCCACTCCGCGCGTCCGCCGCCGCTGGGGTCGTCGTGCTCCACGATATCGACCAGGATTCCGGTCAAAGTGTAGATCCGTAGAGTGGCCCGGGGCGGCAGGTTCACGAACATGAACTTCTTCGTGGTCGGAGCTCGATCGTATCGGCTGGTAGCCAGGTAAGGATCGGGGACTGCGTGGACCTCGCTCAGGTCGAAGGCACCCACCATCTGCTGGCCTGCCTCGTCGATCTCCGCGGTGAAGCGCAGTCCGGGAATCAGAGGCGGCCGGATCAACTCGTCCACGTTCCCGCCCGGCGTCAGCCGGTAGTTGCTGGGATCCGCCGTGTCTGAGCCGTCCGACAGCACCGTTCCGGTGTACGTGCGCAGCGTCCACTCCGTGCCGTCGGGCGGAAGCTGGTCGGTCAGGAACAGGTAGCGCTCGCCGTTCACGTACAGGCCGAAGCCGTTCCCCGTGGCCGGCATCGGATCCGGCTCACCGGTTTCTTCATCGATGATCAGGGGGTTCCCGCCGCCCAGGTAGACGGGCTGGAGCGTCGGCGTGGTCTCGAGTATCGAAGGCGGCGGCAGGTCGGGGGCCACCCACAGTTCGCAGAAGCCCTGATAACCCCAGGTCTGCTCGCGCACCGGATCCAGGTAGTCGAAGTCGTGCCAGTCCAGCACGCCGTTGCCGTTCCCGTCGGTGTTGAGGAATCCCCAGCTCGCGGACGGGTTCTCCTGGAACGGCACGGGAACGTGGTGCGTTACGTCGCGCACTTCAGAGAGCGTTCCGCCTCCCCAGGTGAACCGCACGTCCGCCGCCCGCCCCAGGAAGGCCATCAGGTACCCGAAACACTGGATCTGGCCCGAGCCCGCGAGTGGTTCTTCTCCCGGGCCGGTGGGCGTGTGGTGGATCGGGGCCCAAACGCTATCCACTTCGGCGAGGTGACCTACGCCCGTGAACGTCGTCGGGTCGGCGAGCGTCTCGTTCGCACCGTTGAACCAGCGGGAGCCGCCCGCGACAGTCCCTTCGGGCATGCCCCTGCTGCCCTGCCGGCGGTTCGACTGTCCCTCGAACGAGCTGTAGTTGAAGCTCTGCTGGAACACGCCGGAGATCCCGGCGACCACGCCCTCGCCCGAGCCCGCCGGGATTCCGTAGCGCTCGAGCTCGGCGTCGCCGAACGGAAGCTGGCCTGTGCCGATCGGGAACTCGGTCTGGGCGACACCATCCCAGAACTCCCACACCGGCGTAGCTCCCTCCGCAACCGTCTGCACCTGCTCCGTTCCGTTGTCAAATGTCGTATACAGTTTCCAGCACATCCCGAACGACGGATTACCCTGCGTTTCCTCGCACCCCGAGGCGAAGTACTCCACGGTCACGCTGTCGATCACGCCCGTGAGCCGACTTCCGGATGACAGCAGGTGCGCCACCTCAGCCGGATCGGGCCTCAGGAACGACGTGAGGGCGTTGGACGGAGGCTGCGGGCCCGGGAAGATGCCGGTGTCGGGGTCCGGTTGGACCGCGTCCTGACTCACGTCGAGCGGTTCGCCGTCGTCGCCGGTGATGCCTGAACTGGCTTCGAATACCACCCCCAGTCCGGTGTTCGTCGCGCGAGGCGTGACCGTCTTGGATACCTGCACCGATCGAAGCGTGTGCGGCCCCGAGGTCATGGAGTTCACGTCGAAGGCGGAGACCGAATAGAAGTACGTGAAGTTGTTGACGACCGAGCGGTCGGTGTAGATGAAGGGAACGCCCGTGTCCGAGAGGATGGCCGTCGGCCCGTTCTCACGATCCGACACGATCACCGTATCGATGGAGGCCGACCGTGGCATGCTGCTCACGCCTCCGCCCGGAGGGCCGCCGGGCGACCCGTTGTTGAACACCATCTGGCTGTTGATCACTCGAACTATCGGGTTGTCTACGTCGAACGGGCAGATCTCCCCCGCGGCATAGCCGATCACGGGAATCAGGTTTCCCGTTTCCGTGCTGATGGCCATGGCCCCGACGTCCTCTTCCGAGTGCACGGTCTCGCACGTGTGATCGAAGAACTCCGTGTCCGCGTAGTCGAACTGGGCAACCAGCTCCAGGTTGGCCTCGAAGGTTCCTCTCCAGATCCGGTAGCCCTCCACGTCGAACTGCCGGTAGTTCGGATTGTACAGGGCGGAGAGCGTGTCGCTGGCCAGGTCGTAGAAGGGGTCACCTTCGTCCTCCGTCGCGCTCGCCTCCCAGATCACGGTCACCTCGTTATCGCCCGGCACCAGGTAGAACGGCGGCGGCTCCGGCGCGAAACCGAGGAGGAACCCGCTGTCGAACACCGTCTGAGCCACGAGAGCTCGGCCCAGGAGGCTTCCCGGCACCACGCGCACGTCGAACTGGTCGATTTTGTTCGACGGATGCTCCACGGCGGGCGGGTATGATGGGCCGGAGGGCGGCGGGCCCTCGTATCGGATCCAGCCCGCTCCACGCTCGATCGTCTTCACCTCGTTCTCTGCGGCGCTGGCCGCCATGCTGCAATTCTGGCCGTTGACGTCGCACCCCCGGGAGCTATCGAAGCCGGGATGAAACGACGGAATCCCCGGAGGGTTGGCGTTAATGTTGGCGGGGCTCACGATGATGCCGGATGGAGATCCGTCCGGCATCGTCTCTACGGTCGGCCCCACCATGTAGGCTGCGACGATCGTTGCCGCCTCACCGGGAGCCAGCCCGAACGGACCGGAGGCCTGGAAGAAGTAGACATCGGTCGCGAGATCCGGGCTGTAGCAAAGCGACCGCTCCGTCGTGGCCGGGCTTCCGGTGTCGATCTCCGGCACTACCGTGCACGTTGGATCTCCAAGGGCCGTATCCAGGTTTCCGGACAGGTACCGCCACAACTGCTTCTCCCCGAGGGGATTCGGGAACGGATCGATGAACGCAAAACCTGACATCACCGAGAACAGCGTGAGGCCGACCTCCCTCCCCGTGGAGGGGTCGATCGGGCTGCGCAGGTACTTGATCCCGGCTATCCCCGGCGCGTTCGTGAAGAACGGGGGGTAGAAGACCGACGGTGGATACGTGTATCCCTGGACCGCAAAACCGCCGTGGTACCCGATACCCATGTCGAACGGCAGAATGGCCGTCGTATAGTTGCCGAAGTAGTCGCCACCAAAGCCGATGTCGGGATCGACCATGAGGCTCACGTAGATCTCCGATATCATCCAGCCGCTGTCGGGCAGCAGGTCGTCACCCCCGAAGAACAGAGCCTCGTTCATGGCCTGGAACTCGGGATCGTCCGTGACGTTCTCGAACTCCAGGATGAAGTAGACGGTCGACTCGTTGCCCGACGGGTAGGTCCACGACAGGCTGCGCTGAGTCACCTTGATTCCCATCGGGTGCTCGCGGCGGCCCGGGTTCAGCAGCGGGTCCGCGTCCCAGTACTGGACCCAGCTGTCCTGCTGCGAGGCCGACTTGCGGCCGAGGAGGATGGGGGAGAACACTTCCTCGTCCGAGACGTAGGCCTCTGCCGGCCAGTTCTCCAGGTCGTCTGGATCCAGCGAATCGTAGATGTCCGTAAGGTAGGCTCCCACCGTGTCACCGGCCCACGGGCCCGCCATCTCCGAGTTGATCCCGGCGATCTGGCTTCCCGAGCCGAATATGTACCCGTTCTGCGTTCCGGTGGGCCAATAGCCTCCGTGAGAGAACTGGGTCCAGTCCGATGGGGTGCACAGGAAACCGGTGGACCTGAGGCCGCATTGGAGCTGGTTGCCGGCCAGGGTCAACGTGGGAGACGAGAACAGCGTGAACGATTGGATTCCCGTCCGAAACCGCTCCGCCTTGCTCCGGCTCTCCTGTCCGATCGCCAGGGTCACGCAGGCCATCAGCGCACCGACGACCAGCACGTAAGAGCCGAGCCGGCCTCCCGTTCGCTTCACCTCGGCGGTTGCGTATGTGCCCATGATCGTGCCACCGGCTTTCGCGTTGGACGGTTCTGGCGTGCGGTCGGGCCTGCCTGACCGATCGTCAGAGCGAGATTCGCAAGCCCAGCCTCAGGCTCTGGTTGGACGGGACGAACGCGGCGAGCCCGCTGCCGTACTCCCACTCCTGCCCGAACGAGCGTTCCTGCTCCTCCACGGTGAAGATTCCGTCGCCGTTGCCCCACCGTTCCTCGGCCCGGAGGAGCATGAACTTGTTGAAGT
>JBDGXI010000107.1:0-7440 GCA_039584685.1 Gemmatimonadota bacterium
CGGGCAACAGCCGTACCGCCGGACCCCACTCGCTCTTCGCCCGCTCGAGACTCTGCCACAGGTCTCCGACCCACGCCTCCATCCGTCCGGCCAGGTCGGGGCGGCCGATCGAATCGACGAACAGGAAATCGCCGGTGAAGGCGACCGCGCCATTTGCCAGGTCGCCCGCCACGAACGTCGTGCTCCCCTCGGTATGACCGGGCGTGTGTATGGCCAGCACGGATCGGCCGCCCACGAGCAATTCGGCCCCGTCGGCCAGCGGCTCGAACTCGAGCCGTCCGGGGGTCCCGTCGTAAGGCCACGCGTTGTCGGCCGGATGAAGGTAGTACGGCACGCCGAGCTGCCCGGCCATTTCGGGGGCTCCGCTGATGTAGTCGGCGTGCACGTGAGTGTCGGCCACCGCTGCGATCCTCGCGCCGGATCCCGACGCCGCCTCGGTCCACGGCGCCCAGTCGCGAGGTGGATCGATGGCCAGCGCCTCGTCTCCGGCCACCAGCAGGTAGCCGAGGGCGCCCTTACCGATGCGGTCGAACTGTACCAGGCGATCGAAGCCCGGCGGCGGTCTGAGCTCGCGCGGGATCACCATGCGCATCCAGCCGGTGATTCCGCCGCGCAGGGACGAGGCTTCGAATCCACGCTTCTCGAGGAGGGCCGCGATCACCCGGCTGTCGTTTCCGTGACCGCACACCACGGTCACCGGTTCCGCCGGGTCCAGGCCGATCGCCGTAGCCGGATCCGGCAGCTGCACGAACTCCGACCCCCTGACGTTGTGAAATCGATGCTCCGGGACGGGCTCCACTCGGCCCGCCGCCAGACGCTGCGGCGCCCTCACGTCCAGGACGCGGATCGGCTCGCCGGCCTCCAGCCTCGTCGCCAGATCGAACGGTTCGATCTCCGGAACGTCTGGAAGCTTCACTCGGTGGCTCCCATTTCTCCCTCGACCGCGTCCGCGGTCTTCGGGATCGGCCGTCCCAGCACCCGGTGTCCGTCCCCGGTCACCAGGACGTCGTCTTCGATCCGAACGCCTCCGAACCCCTTGTAGGAGTCGAGAACATCGAAGTTCAGGAACTCTGCGTTCGTCCCCTCGGCCCGCCACTTGTCGATGAGCTCGGGAATGAAGTAGCAGCCCGGTTCCACCGTGAGAACGAAGCCGGGCTCCAGCGTGCGGGCCGCTCGCAGGTAAGCCGTACCGAATTGCGTGCTGCGCTCGAACTCCTTGCCGTAACCCACCAGATTCTCGTCGAGCCCCTCCATGTCGTGCACGTCCAGCCCCATCATGTGTCCGAGCCCGTGCGGCATGCAGACCGCGTGCGCCCCGGCGGCCACGGCCTCGTCCACATCGCCTTTCATGATCCCCAGGTCCTTGAGCCCCGAGGCGATCTCCCGGCAGGCGACGAAGTGGCAATCGCGGAACGACTTTCCGGGCTTCATGGCCGCGGTGGCAGTCGTCAGGGCGCCGAGCACGATGTCGTATATCTCGCGCTGCCGCGTGTCGAAGCGGCCACTCACCGGCATCGTGCGCGTGATGTCCGAAGCGTACCCCATGGGGGAGATGGCCCCGGAGTCGTGCACCGCCAGCTGGCCGTCCTTCATCACGTTCTCGTACCCGTGGTTGTGCAGGACCTCACCGCGCACCGAGAAGATGATCGGGAACGACGTGAGTCCGCCGCGCGACAGGCAGACTCCCTCGACCGCTCCGGCCACTTCCCGCTCGACCATCCCCGGCCGGACCATGTGCATGGCGAGGGTGTGCATGTCGTAGCTGATGTCGATCGCGATCTCTATTTCCGCCACCTCTTCGTCCGACTTGTACAGCCTCTGGTCCACCACGGCCTCGATCAACGGCCGCGACACGTGGTCGTCCGTCGACAGACCCGGAATCCCCAGCATCCGGGCCAGCTTGATGCGATTCCATGCCCGGTACTGGGGCAGGAAATGGATCGGCCGGCCGGCGTCCCGGGCGGCCTGCAGAATCTCGCCCAGCCTGTCGGGTCCCTCGCTTCGACTCACCCCCACGTGCGCGCACTCCTCCGCCAGCGTCGGCATGGGGCCCGTCCATACGATCTCGTCCACGGTCGGCTGGTGTCCGAACACGATCTCTTCTCCCGTGTCCGCATCGATCACCGCCGCCAGCCCCGCCTCATCGAGGCCGAAGTAGTAGAGGAAGGAACTGTCCTGCTTGAAGTGATACGGATTGTCAGGGTAGTTCATGGGCGCCGGGTCGTTGCCCAGAAACAGGATCAGGCCCGACTCCATTCGCTCCCGCACACCCTTCCGTCGATCGATGTATGTGCTCGCCTCAAACATTCGGGCTCCTCCCCTCGCGGGGGTTGTCAGTTCGTCAGCCTCGAACTTTCAAAGTACATCAGGTGGCGCGGGTGGGGACCCCCGCCAGCACCGCGTCCAGCTCTCCCACCACCCGGCCGGCGTCCTCGAGAGAGAAGACGAGCGGTGGCTTGATCTTGATCACGTTCTCGAATGGGCCGTCCGTGCTCAGCAGGACGCCCCTCTCCTTCATCTGGTTTACGACGTCCGTGGCCTCCTCGGTAGCCGGCTCGAGCGAGTCGCGATCGCGCACCAGCTCCACTCCGATGAACAGGCCGAGGCCCCGTACGTCCCCCACCAGCTCGTGCCGATCGCCGAGTTCGGTCAGGGCTTCCCGAAACCGGGACCCGACTTCCAGCGCATGCGCACGCAGCCCCTCCGCCTCGATCACGTCCAGCACCGCCAGCCCGATGGCGCATGACACCGGGTTGCCGCCGAACGTGTTGAAGTACTCCATCCCGTTGTCGAACGCGTCGGCGATCTCGCGCGTGGTGACAACGGCTCCCATAGGATGGCCGTTCCCGATCGGTTTTCCGAGGGTCACGATGTCAGGCACGACGCCTTGCGTCTGGTACGCCCACCAGTGCGTCCCCACGCGGCCGAACCCCACCTGCACCTCGTCGGCCACGCACACGGCGCCGGCTTCCCGCACGTGTCCGTAGGCGGCCTCGAGGTATCCGTCGGGGAGGACGATCTGCCCGGCGCACCCGGGGATCGACTCGGCGTAGAAGGCTGCGATCGAGCGACCGCCCAGAACCGCGCCGCGTATCTCACCGGCGACCGCGGCGGCGTACTTGCCGGCCGCGTCGGGATCGCCGGCACGATAGGGACCACGGTACGTGTCGGGCACCGGGGCCACGCGCACGTGCTCCGGCTTCCCCGACCCACCTTCGTGGTCGAACTTGTACGGGCTCAGGTCCACCATCGCGCCGGTGTTTCCGTGGTACGCGCCGTCGAGCACCACGACGTCACTCCGTCCCGTAGCGGTCCGGGCCAATCGGAGCGCCAGCTCGTTCGCCTCACTCCCCGAACACACGAAGAAGCACACCTCCAGCGGATCGGGCATCGTGCCCGCGAGGCGCTCGGCATACTCGACGATGTAGTCGTGCAGGTACCTGGTGTTCGTGTTCAGGGCAGCCATCTGGCGCCCCGCGGCCTCGACGACCCGCGGGTGACAGTGTCCGACGTGGCACACGTTGTTCACGCAATCGAGGTAGGCCCGGCCAGCATCGTCGAACAGAAACTGACCCTCTCCGCGCACGATCTTGAGCGGAGTCCGGTACGCCAGGCTCAATGAGCCGCCCAGGTGCCGACGGCGCAGCTCGAGGATCTCTTGTGGCTTCATGCGCGACTCATTCTGGCGAGGCGTTTCCTGCGATCGGGCGGACGCTCGCACAGGCGTCCTCGAAAGTCTCGGTCCACCGCGCCGGCGGGGTCGTGGACAGCCAGTCGAGAAGGCGCCAGGCGGAGGCCTGCGACACCGACAGGTATTCGTTCTCCGGATCCAGGCTCCGTCGGTATGCCGACATCGTCACACTGACGCACAGCCGTGCCTCGATCAAGTAAGGGACAGCGCGGATCTCCGCCCGGTCCATGGCCAACGACTCGTGGTAGCCGGCCAGCACCTCGGCCCCCGCGGCCATCGGGTCCTCGGCTGCCATCATCGGGTACGTCATGGCGACGGCCGGTTCGCACGCGCGAGCGGTCCATACCACATCCCCAAAGTCCAGCAGGCCGCTGATCCGGGGCGTGCCATCCGCGTCTTGGACGAGGACGTTGTAATCGTTGGCATCGTTGTGGATGACCTGGAAGGGAAGACGATCGACCGCGGGAAGCACCTGCGCCTCGAACCGCGCCAGGCGCGCCCGAACCGTGGCGCGAGCACCCTTCTCCGCTATGTGATCCGCAAACGCAATGGCCCCCGGGGCGTTCCGCAGATCCCACGGGTGGATCCTCCGCGTGGCCGGATGGTCGAATCCGGCCAGGCGTCTGTCGAGGTCTCCCAGGCCGCGGCCCAGGTCACCGAGCAGGCCCGACGGCCCTTGAGCCACCTCGGCCAACGGCTGGCCCGGCAGCCAGGTCACGAGCCAGATGGAGTGCGGGCCTTCACGACTCACCCGCTCGCCGGTCGCGCACCGGAGCGCTCTCGGTGTATCCAGGCGGCCCGGCTCGGCATGAAGCCGCTCGAGAGCCGATACCTGGGCCTCCAGGAAACGCGGATCCTCCGCCGTGTTCGAGATCTTCAGTACGTGCTCGGCCCCGGAAGCGTCGATCAGGTGGAAGTTCTGATCGACGTAGCTCGGCAGCTCACGTGCCGTAGCGCGGAGGCCGTAGTGGCGGGCCGCCAGTTCCTGAGCCTGCTCGACCGAGAATCGGGGAATGATCGCGCTGGTCCGGGGTCGGTCGGGTCAGACGGTTGCCTTGTGCAGCTGTCGCTTGAGCCGATGGATCTTCCGACGGGTCCGCTTCAACTGGACCGAGTCTCCGGCGGCCAGCGCCTCTTCGCGCTGCACTTTCAGCTCCTTGATCCGGGCCTTGATGGCCGCCTTGTCCACCCCGACGATCTCGTGGTGCGCGTGGTCCTCGATCCCGAGGACGTGACACAGCGCCGGCACCAGGTCTTCCTTGTGCATCGTCGAGTAGCCGTGCAGCTCGTCGTGGTCGCCCAGTTCTTCGGCGATCTCGCGCAGCTTCTTCACCGGTGTCTTGTGAAGCTCTTCCCACGTGTGGGCCATTCGCGTCCTCCTTGAGGGGGCTCGGCGAGTGAACGCGGCGGGGAGCCGCGACCCGATCAATATACTGTGTGGGGGTCGCTCACACACCGCACCGCAGGGTACTTTCCGGGCGTTCGCAGTCTGATGCCTGGTCTTTCGCTCTCTCCGGTAAGGACTCCGGTTGCCATGACCCAGCCGAACGCGTCGGGACCGGACGGATCCGAGCTTCGCGTCGTGGTGGTCGGAGGCGGCGTGGTGGGAATATGCTGCGCCTACTTCCTGGCCCTGCGGGGGGCCTCGGTGACGGTGCTCGAGCGGGACGAGATCGGGCGTGCGGCGTCCTACGGCAACGCCGGCCTCATCTCGCCCGGCCATCCTCCGATCAACCGGCCGGGACGGGTGCCTCAGGCACTCCGCTCCATGGGCGATCGACTGAGCCCGCTCTACATCGAGCCCCGCTGGGACCCGGCCCTGATTCGCTGGCTGTGGGCGTTTCGCCGGTTCTGCACCGAGGATCACGTCGAGCTGGCGATGGCAGCGCTCGCGCCCCTGGGCCTGCGCACCGCGAACCTGTTCGACGAGCTGGTGGAGGGCGAGGGCCTGAAGTGCGATTACCGGCGCTCCGGATACCTCGAGGTGTACGACACGGAGGCGGGACTCGCCTCGAGCCGGGTCGAGGCCGGAGTCGTGGAGCGGCACGGCTTCCCCCTGGAGTACCTGGACGGCCCGGCACTCCGCGAACGGGAGCCCCTGCTGGCCGCCGGGGTCAGGGGCGGCTGGTTTCACGGTGAGGGAACGGTCGTCGAGCCCTACCGTTTCGTGCTCGAGATGGCGGACCGCGCCGCCGCGAGGGGTGCCGCAGTCCGGCCTCACGTCGAGGTTCGGGAGATTCGTACGGAACGGGGACGGGTGATCGGCGTGCGCACGGCCTCGGGAGAAGAAGTACGGGCCGACGCGGTGGTACTGGCCACCGGCGCCTACAGCCCCGAGCTCATGGCCTCCCTCGGCTGCCCGCTGCCCATTCAGCCGGCCAAGGGCTATCACGCCGACCGCCGTCGGAGAGACCCGGCCGCGCCGGAGCTTGGGGTTCCCTGTCTGCTCGGTGAACGGGCCGTGTTTTGCTCGCCCATGCAGAACCACGTCCGGTTCGCGGGCACCCTCGAGTTCTCGGGCCGCAACCTGAACCTGAGGCGGGATCGGCTCGACCAGCTCGACGCGGCGGCCCGCCGTTACCTCGCGGTCACGGAGCTGTCGGAGCGGGTCTCCGAATGGTGCGGCCTGCGACCCTGCACGCCCGACGGCCTGCCAGTGATCGGAAGGGTGCCGGGATACTCGGGTGCCTACGTGAGCACGGGCCACGCCATGCTGGGCCTCACGCTCGGTCCCGTGACGGGCAGCCTGATCGCCGACCTGGTGATCGGCGGAACCGCTTCGCTCGGCATCGAGGCCTTTCGACCCGGGCGGTTTTCGAGGAACTAGTCGCCAGGCTCGGACTCCGTCTCAGGCGCCGTAGGCGGCGGCCAGCCCCACCGCGAATTCCTCCAGCGTGGTGGGCGTCGTGTTCGCCCGGGATCGGTCTTCCTGCGGCACGATCCGGCCGCTGCCGAACCCGCGGTACATCTCCATGAAAGTTGCCACCGTCGCAGGGTGCACGCCCATCTGCTCGAATCCCGCCGCCGCGGCTTCCTCGGGAACAGTGACGAACGGCAGGTCCGGCTTGCCGATCGCAGCGCCGACGATGGACGCGACCTCGTTCAGTGTGTAGTCGCGCGGTCCGAGGAGCTCCTGGATGTGGTGTCCGTCGAAGTCGAGCGCCGCCAGCCGGCGGGCGGCCTCCGCGCCGATGTCCCGGGTGGCGATCATGGCGATCGGGAGGTCACCGGGGATCGGCATCCCGAGGGCGCTCATCCCCCGGATCATGTCCAGCATCATGTACATGTTCTCCATGAACCAGCCGGGACGGAGGTGGAGCACGTTCGCCTCGGTGAGCTCGTTGAACCGGTCCTCCTGCTCCCGCAGCCCTGCGATCGGCCCGGTTCCCCCGTGATGCTGCGCCCCGACGCTGGACAGGTTGACGACGTACGGCACACCCGCATCCCGGATCCCTGCGAACAGCGCCTTCCCGACGTCGGCCTGCCATGCCCGCAGGTCCACGTCGTAGCGTGGGGGAATCAGGTGGTACACGCCTCCCACGTCCCGGCACACCTGCGCTACGAATTCGGCATCGGACACGTCACCGACCGCGGCCTCGGCTCCTTTCGCCACCAGCGGAGCCAGGCGCTCCTCATCTCTGCCGACGACACGGACCGGAAGGCCGGCGGCCAGAAGGTCTTCCGCAACCACTCGGCCGGTGTTTCCGGTCGCTCCAATGACGGCGTACATGTCTGGCTCCTTGGATGAT
>JBDGXI010000108.1:0-8111 GCA_039584685.1 Gemmatimonadota bacterium
GATCCGGGCAGCATTGGCACGCTGCGCACAGACCACTCGGCCGACCCCCTCAAGGCGGATCCCCGGTATCCCGAGCTGCTGGGTCGGGTAGGGCTCGAGAAGTAAGGCAGGCCTGTAGCCGGCAGCAGGTCTTCGTCCGACGCGTGGCGCGAGTAATGACCCCAGTTACGAGCGCCTCTGAAAAAGTGGGAAAGTGGGAATTTCCAATAGGGTTCCGGACACCCACCCCGTCTGGCCCCACTCTTGCCCCCATCCCTCCGCTCGCACGCGCAACAACCGGCTCCGGAAGCCACAATGCGACAGGCCCGGACCCGGCCTGCGCGGCGCGAATGTCCTGGGATGGGTGGCCAGGCGGATCTGCCTGACGTCTTGCCGCTATCTCGGCGATAGGACTAATCTTAGCGTTCAGGCATCAAACCGAAGCGACAGCTGGGAGATACCCGTGCGCCCGACCCGTGTAAGCACTTCGCGCACTTTCGCTTGCGGACTGAGCATCTTGCTCGTTTCCGTAGTGTTCCCGCCGACATTTGCCACTCCGCTTGCAGCCCAACAGGCAGACGATGGGCTGACCCTCACGCCGGGACGCGTCCTCACGCTCGTGAAGGGCGACCGTGCGGCAGAGGTCCGGGAGCCGTTCCGGGCCATCGTCGTCGAGGACGGACGGCTCTTCCTCACGGACACCCGCAAGGGTGACGTGCTGTGGTTCGACGAGAACCTGGTGTGGAAGGGCAGCCTGGCGGCCCTGCACCCGGCACGGGCTCTCGGGAGCCCGGTGCGGACGGTGGCGGACTCCCGCGGCCGCATCGCCGCATCTACGTGGCGGACGCCGAGAACCGGCGCATCCACTGGTTCATCGACGACCAGTTCGGCGGCTCGTGGAACGGGCGCGGCGAAGATCCGGGCCGGTTCGATTCGCTGGATGACATCGCCGTCGACTCGGACGACATGGTGTGGGCGGCGGACGGCGACCGCGGCGTCATCAACGTGTTCACCCCGGACGGCCTTCTCGAACGCGTGATCACCGGATTCACGGGCGCGGGTTTCGCGAAACCCACGTTGATCGCGGTGGATCGGGCCCGCGGCGTGTACGTGTACGATGCCGACCGCAAGACCGTGTTCGCGGGCGACATGGGCGGCACGCACCGCTGGACGTTCGATCTCACGCAGCGGCTCGGTGGGAAGAAGCTGGTCGATCTTCAGGTCGATCCCACGGGCGCGGTGTTCCTGGTCCTCGATGACAAGTCCCGCGTGGTGGTCGTGGAGCCGTCGGGCCAGCTGAGGGGAGAGATCTTCGGCCCATCCGGCCGTCCGGTCCGGTACGAGAAGCTGACCGGGCTCTCTTTCTCGCCCTCCCGCGGCGTCATGACGGTGGTGGATCAGAAGGACCTGCTCGTGCAGGAGATCCGGGTCGGGTGGCCGGACGAGTCGGCGTTCCTCGAGCCGGAGCCCCGCCCCTTCTCGGCCTTCGTGATCGACACGATCCGGGGTCAGGTTCTGGCCGTGGCCCCCGCAGCGGACGCATCGGAGGGGGAGGACGCGGACGAGCGCTGGCTGGCGCGGGACGCCACCGGCCTGTTCGTGCTCGATCCGGCGGGCGAGCGCGTGGGCCAGGTGGTGCTCTCCGAGCTGCCGAGACCGCTGGTCACGACCGGCACCGGAGACGGCTTCGTGCTGGTCGGCGCGGATCGTCGCATGCGGATCCTGTCGCGCGACGGCCAGGTGGTGACGTCGCTGCCGTCGGCCACGGCCGGTGGAGAGCTCCGGCGCCCCGCGGCCCTGGCGTGGCGGGCCAGTGACGGGGCGATCGCCGTGTACGACCGGGACGACGACGAGATCCAGATCCTCTCCCCGGTGGGGGCGTTCCTGCAGCGTGTAGGCCGGAAGGGCACGGGCCAGGGCGAGATCTCGAAGGCCGTCAGCCTCACGTTCGATGACGCGGGGCACCTGTTCGTATTGGACCTCGACGGGTCACGCCTGCAGGAATTCGATGAGCACGGGATCTTCATGACCGCCTCCTCTCCGGTCACCATCAACCGGGGCGCTGGCAACGTGGCGCTGGGCGCCGGCGCGGACACGTGGGGGCGCACCTTCCTGCTGGACCGGGCCACGGGCACCACGGCTCAGATCGGATCAGACGGGGTGGAGTGCCAGGTCGGGTCGCCGTGGGTCACGAGCCCGGTGACCGGCCTCGCCGTGACGCCGGGGGGCGACATGCTCATCGGTGGCGGAGAGGAGATCTCGTTCCGCACCGTCCGCTTCCGCTGCCTCGGCCCGCCGCCGACCCCCCGCGGACTCCGCCTAACGTTCGATACCGGGCCGGAGGGCGGCGCGCTCCTGACGTGGGTCCCGGGCACTCCGGGCGCCGCGTCCTTCGAGGTATTCCGGCGCCAGGACGGGGGGGAGGCCGAGCAGGTGGCGACCTCATCCGGATCTACGGCCCTCATCCCGAGGCAGGTGTGGGGCACGCGGCCGGGCGAGCTGTTCATCCGGGGGGTGAGCGATCGCGGCGTCGCGGGTCCGGCCTCGACATCGGTGGCTGACCGGCTGACCCCGGCCCTTCGCTCACTCGCATCGGGCGACGACGTCCCGACCGCAGAGTCGCTTCTGCGCGAGGAGCTGGCCGTTGCCCAGGAGGAAGGGCGGGAGGACGTAGTGTCCCTGCGGGCCGTCTTCCTCCAGTCCATCATCGCGCAGGGCGAGTACGACCGGGCTCGCTCCGAGCTCGAGACCTTCGAGGCGGCGCTCGATCCGGAGCGGGCGGCGCAGCTCCGCCTCGACATCGCGCGGGCCGCCGTGTCCGGGTCCATCCGGGCCGGAGCCGGCGAGACCGCCGTTCTGTGGCTGCGCCCGATCGGGGACATGGCTCCCGAGACGCTGAGCCCGGTGGAGCAAATGGCGCTGGACCTCGACGGGGAGGGAGACACGGACGTCGCGGCCGAGATGATGGCGCGCCACGGGTACGAGGCGGGCCTCGACGGGGTGGATCTCACCCTGGCCCTGGCGGCGGTCCAGGTCGACGCCGACCGGCCCGAGCAGGCGATGACCACGCTGGTGGAGGCCTCGCGGGAGGTCAGCGGACCGGGTCTCCAGCGTCAGCTCGACCGGGGGATCTTCGAGCTCGCCGCCAACGTCACGGACGGCCTGCTGTACGGCTCGATCGTCGGACGCCAGGACCTGACGGCCGAGCAGCAGGTGGACGTGGTGCTCCGGGACCTCGAGCTGTACGCGGCCGACGCCACTGGAAGCTCGGCCGAGGAGTGGGAGCTTCGCCTCGGCGCGCTGGCCGCCAAACCCCGCATCCACCGCGCGGTCGAGCTCGAGGGAAGCGATTTCGACGCCGCCCGCGAGCTGTACGAAGTGATCCTGGTGGAAACTCCGTTCCTTCTCCAGGAGGACGAGATCCGGGTGCGCGGCAGACTCGGAGCCCTGGCCCTGGCCGAGGGCCGCGAGGAAGACGCCCGCGCCGCGTTCGCCGGGGTGCTCGAGATCTCACCCGGCTGGGTCCCCTCGGAAGATGACTTCAGCCCCAGCGTCCGCTCGTTCGTGGCGGCCATGCAGGCCGAGGCGAACGAGGCTGCGGAGGCCGGCGAGCCATCCCCGGACGCCGACGGGGGGACGCCATGACCGACCCCACGACCGGCCCCGACGGGGCTCCACCGCCCGTACAGCCCGAGCCCGTGTTCACGGCACGGCGGCGCGGCGGCGGCCCGACTCGAGGCGCGGTCCTGGGCAGCATCATTGCGCTCCTCGTGATCGGCGCGGCCGTCGGGGCGTGGCTTCAGTGGGGAGGCTCGGATGCCGGCTCCGATGCCCCGCCAGTCGCCGACGTGACCGCCGATTCGGCGCAGATGGAGGCGAGTGCGCCTCCGGTTGACACGGCGCCTCCGCTTCCGCCTCCGGTTCGCCTGTCACTTGCGGTCGAGCCGGCCGCGGCCACGGTCACCGTCGACGATTCGCTGACCGCCATCCCGGACTCGGGTCTGGTCCTGGCGGTCGGTCCGCACGCGATTCACGCCGAGGCGGCGGGCTACCTGCCACTCGACACGCTGGTCGAGCTGGCGTCCGACCTGTCGCTCAGCCTGGCGCTGAAGCGCGCCCCCCCGACGACGGGGGCAATACAGGTAAGCGCCAACCTGTCCGGCCGGGTGCTGGTGGACGGACGGGACCGCGGGGCAGCTCCCACGACCGCGGGGCGGATGCGTCCGGGCTCGCACACCGTCCGCTTCGTTCCCGATGGCGCCGCCGGACTGGCCGAGGAGCAGACCGTGACGGTGCGGGCTGGCCAATCCTCCAGCGCAACGTTCGACATCACGGATGCGCTGATCTCGGTGGGCGTCAGGAGTCCGCGCTGGGCGACTATCTACTCTGGCGAAGTGAAGCTTGGCGACACTCCGCTGATCGAGCATCGACTGCCGGCCCGTGTCTACACGCTCCGGGTGGCGCGCGACGGCTTCGTGGAACAGGAGCGCCTGGTGCGGCTGAGTCCGGGCCAGAGCTTCGAGTGGGTGGACGTCGTGCTCGAGCCGGCAAGCCCGTAGCGGGGCGAATCGGGCGGCGATACCGCCCTTAAGCACCCTCAGGGCAACCCGCACTTTGCCCGGTTCTGTCCGACACGTATACTTGAGCGTCCCCTGACCCCGCCAGGGAGCTGCTTGCATGGCGAAACAGGTCCGTTCGGACCACATATCGCTGCCCGGCTCGTCCGGTACGGCGCACGCCTTTGACGTGTCCCGCTGGACGGCGACGCACGCGGATTCTCCCGCCGTGTACACTCTCCTGAGCTACCACGGTGGAGACGCTTCGCAGGGCCCGACCGTGCTGTACGTCGGCGAGACCGAGAATCTGGCTGCCGAGCTTTCCCTGCACCGCAGTTACCCCTGCATGGAGACGTTCGTCGATGCCGTGGGCAGCCTTCCGGCGGTTGCGGCACTCGAACGCGCCGGGATTCGGCAAGACCTGATTTCGGCCCACAAGCCGCCGTGCGAGACTTGCTGGCCCCCGATGCCCGTAGAAGCCGGGGGGCCTGCCCCGTATCCCGATCGGGTGGTGGGTGGTTGCCTGGCCCAGCTGGCCCTGCTGGATCTCCGTCTCGAACACGCGGTGCGGCAGCGACGAGTGATCCGGTTCGTGCACGAGCGTAGACACTGCGAGGTGGAGCCGCACGTCTACGGAATCCAGGCCGACGGACACACGGCGCTCTTCGCCTACCAGACGAGTTTCAGCGCCGGAGGCGGAAGCATGGACCCGTGGAAGACGTTCCGGCTGTCGGAGATCGACGGCCTCGTGATCACCGACCGGCCGTGTGGCGGGGCGCGCCCGTACGCGGAGAGCCCGATCGCGGTGACCTTCATCCAGAGCGAGGCTGTGGCTCTCCGGGCCGCCGGTGAGAGAGTGCCGGACGACACCACACCCGAGGCCCTTGGGGAACTGCGCCGGAAGGTGGCGGGAGCCGTCCGCCAGCTGCGTGCCCAGGCGTTCGAGCTGCGCCGCATCGAGGCCGATTGTGCTCGTCTCGCGGTTCGACTCGCGCGTTCGGACGCTCCCCCGGAACTGGCCTCGACGCTTGCCGCCATCCAGTCGGCACGACCGCGGGTGGAGCAGGGCCTGATCGACCTCATTCCCGAGGTAGCGGAGCTGCAGCGACGGCTGCCCTCGATCGCCGGATAGGGAAGCCCGATAGACCTTCCGCTGCTGTTCCACGCCCTGCGGTTCGCCGCCGACCATCACCGCGACGACCGGCGGAAGGGCGCCGATGCGTCGCCCTACGTCAATCATCCCATCGCCGTCGCTTCCGAGCTGGTCGTGGCCGGCTGCCGCGGAGTGAACCCGGCCCTGGAAGCTCGCTACGACCAGGTGGTTGGCAGCGCCCGCGCCCGCCTGGCCGATGCTGCCGCGGCGGAAACCGGCGAATGACTCCCGAGCGCCCGACGCCCAACTGCTACTGGGTCGTACCGGGCTTCCTGGCCGGCAACTACCCGCGCACCCGCGATGACCGGTCGTCTCGCGACAAGCTCCGCAGGATAGTGGACGCGGGGGTCACGTGCTTCGTGGATCTCACGACCTCCGACGATCCGCTCGAGCCGTATGAGGACCTTCTCACAGAACTATCTGCCGGCGCGGCTGCGGACGGGCGCGCAGCCGTCCGTGAGTCTTTCCCCATCAACGACATGTCAATTCCCGTCTCACGTGATTTCACGCGTGCGATTCTCGACACGATCGATCGCGTGCGCGCCGAGGGCGGCACGGTCTACCTGCACTGCTGGGGCGGAGTCGGACGCACCGGGACGATCGTGGGGTGCTGGCTCGTGCGTCACGGAATGGGCGCCGAGCAGGCCCTGGCCCGCGTGGCGGAGCTGTGGGCCACCCGCGAGGGTGCCGGCTGGTCCACATCGCCACAGACCGAGGAACAGTTCCGGTACGTGCGGGAGTGGTCGGACGGGGAGTGAGTGAGCGCGCGGCGGTACCTGCATCGAAAACCCTATGGAAAATTCCCAAAGTGGGAATTTCTCATAGGCTCCACGAACAGGGTCCACAGCCCGCGTCGAGATGGGCATCGCGGCTGGCTGGATGGCCCGTAACACACTAACTTTACACAGCATTTGCAGTCGCCTTACGCATACCTCCCTCCGTGGGCTACTGCGCGTTGCACGTCCTCGTGCGGACCTCAACGCGGAGCCTCCCGTGAGTATCAACCGCATGTCGCGCCTGGTCCTTCTCTCGTTTCTCCTGGTGCTTCTGCCTCTCGCCTGCGGTGACGACAACGGGGGCTCTACCGGTCCGGAAGCGACCGGAAGCATAGAAGTCTCGCTCACGATATCGGGTACTTCGCCCGACGCCGACGGCTGCCTGTTCACGGTCGACGGGTCCGAAGCGAGGCGTCTCCTGGCGGGTGAGGGCACGACATTCCGCGGCCTGGCCGTCGGGCAGCACCAGGTGGAGATCTCGGGCGTGGCCGCCAACTGTGAGGTCCTGGGCGATGCCACCCGCAGCGTGGCGGTGGTTGCCGACCGGACGGCATCCGTGGTCTATGCCGTCAGCTGTCCGTCGCCGCCCGGGTCGATCGTGGTTTCGGTGATCACGGTGGGGGAAGACCTGGACGCAGACGGGTTCGAGGTCGTGGTGGACGGTCTGGCCCCGGTGGCGATCGATATCAACGGATCGATGACCGCCACCGGGCTTGCCCCGGGGGAGTACACGGTGGACCTCCGGGACCTTGCCTTCAACTGCTCGGTGAACGGAGCGAACCCCCGGCAGGTAACGGTGAATGCGGGTGCCGAGACGCCCGTCGTCCTCGAGGTCGCGTGCCTGTACCACCTGTATGATCGGATCGCGTACGTCTCACTGACTCCCACCGAAATGATGCTCCATTCGGTCGATCCCCGGGTGCCCCGTGTGGTGCGGTCGCTGGGCATCGAGGGAGAGCATCCGGCGGTCTCCCCGGATGGGCTGCGCATCGCTTACGACTGGAATCACGACATCTGGGTGGCCAACGCGGACGGCAGTGCACCCGTCAATCTCACGAACAACGTGCTGGCGGAGGAATTCCCGGCCTGGTCTCCCGACGGGAGCCGTATCGTCTTCGTTCGAGACTACGTCCTGTGGACCACGGATGCGGACGGGTCCAACCAGTCCTCGCTCGGTGTCGACGGGTGGGCGCCCACATGGTCACCGGACGGGAGCCACATCTCGTACACATCGGCCCAGGGAGTGAGCAGCAACGAGGTCTGGGTGGTGAACGCCGACGGATCCGGCCAACCGCTCAACGTGTCCAATCACCCGGACTGGGACGCGCACCCGGCCTGGTCCCCACTTGGCGACCTCATCGCGTTCGGCAGCTCGCGCGGCACATACAGGGATGTATACGCCGTGCCGCCGGCAGGCGGCCCCGTCACCGACATGACGGGAGCCATAGTCTCGCGGGCCGGCTCTCCTACGTGGTCGCCGGGAGCCGACGCCATAGCGTTCCAGAGTGACGCGGGCGGTAACGAAGACATCATGTACTTCGAACCGGGCTCGCAATTCCCCGTTCTTCTCACGGACAGCTCGGCGCAGGATATCCAGCCTTCGTGGGGCGGAGGCAACTAGACTGCCATAGGTCACCCAACGCAGGG